>CBDTTW010000016.1:0-28155 GCA_965363675.1 uncultured Rhodothermaceae bacterium | reverse complement strand
GGCGCGGCGCCCGGCGGAGCGCCGCCCGGAGCCGCCCGGCCGCCGCCGTGGTGTCGCCCTCGGCCAGGGACTGCTGCGCCTGCCGCAGCAGCCGCAGCGGCGCCGGGACGTGGTGCGGGCAGTGCGCCTCGAAAAGCGAGGGCGCCTCGAACGTGCGCGCCGCCAGCGCCTCCGTCCCGCGCGCGACATAGCCCGACCTCCCCAGCGCCGCCTGCCACTCGTCGGCCAGCGCCCGCACGTCCTTGCCGTAGGCCGCCCGGAAGCTCCGGCCTCCGTAGACCTGCGCGAGCGGCGCGGCGCCATAGGCCCCGGCGAGGTAGCCCACGAAGGCGCCCATCGTGGTGTAGGAGACGGCTCCCCGGCCGCTCCAAAAACCGGCGATGCTCAGCCGGGCCGCCGCCTCGGCGGCGAGGTCGCCCGGCCCCTCGCCGTAGCCGTAGCGGTTCCACGCGGCCACGAGCGCCTGGTCCGAGGGCGGCGGCCCGGCCTCCGGCGCCTCGTAGGCCACGGCCAGCCCCTCGACGAGGCCGGGCAAAAGCGGCGCGCGCAGCACGGGCAGCCCGTAGGGCCGCGCCGCGACGTGCGCCAGCTCGTGCGAGAACACCGCCTCGAAGGCGCCGAGCAGCAAATGCACCTGCGGCGCGCGCAGCCACACCGGCGCGACGTTGGTGTAGCGCGCCCCCGTGAGCGCGGCCTTGGCCTCGGGCGTCGGGTACAGGTACGACTGGATGCGCCGCCCCTCGGGGGCGCCCAGCCGCTGCCGCAGCCAGGCGTACCGGTATTCGTGGCGCGCCGCCAGCTCCTCGGCGGCCCGGGGGCCTACGCGGTCGGCGGGATAGTAGATGTCGAAGTGCGCCGTGCGCAGGCGCCCGTCGAAGCGGCTCTGCAGAAACCACGCAGGCGTGTTGAAGCCGAGCCGCGCCGAGCCGGCATAGGCCGCCCCGATCACGAGGGCGAGCGCGGCGCAGCCGGCGCGCCAGCGGCCTGCGCCGGCGCGGTCCGGCGCGCGCAGGCTGCGCCCGGCGCCGTAGAGCAGCGCCGCCCACAGCAGCGTCAGCAGGCGAAACCAGAACAGCCCCGGGCGAACGGCCAGCTCCTCGTCGTAGATGGGCCCGAGCACGCCCCCGAAGATGTGGTTGTACGTGTAGTGCTGCGGATGCAGCCCCAGATCGTACGCGACGCCGCCGAGCGCGAGCGCCAACCCGAGGCCCACCACCAGCCGCCGCGCGCGCGGCCGGCGCGCCGCCGCGTAGGCCACGCTCACGGCAAACACGACGGTCACGCCGGGGAACAACAGGTAGAACAGCAGCCCGGTCGCATACGCACAGTTCGGCGCCCACAGCAGCGAGAGCGTCAGGCAGGCCAGGGGCGCCGCCAGGAAGCCCCCTTCTACGGCCAGGGCGCGCCCGTAGCCGACGCCCCGCCGGAACAGCCCCACGGCGTGCGTCCCTCCGATGAAATAGGCGCAAAACGCCACGATCGCCGCCGACTCGGCATGCAGCACCTGCACGAGCGGCAGCGCGCCGAGCGCCGCGCCGAGCGCGAGGTACGCCGCAACCGGCCGCCACAGGCCCGGCCCGCGCAGTAAAGGCTGCTTCGGCATGGCGCGGACGGAAACAGACACGCGGGTTCGCCCCCGGCGCCGTCAGAGGCCGCCCCTCGGGCGAAAGCCGTCTCAGAAAAAGACAAAAGGCTGTACCACGAGCGCACAGCCTTTATACCGCAAGGCGAAAAGACGCGAGGGCTTAGACCGTTTTCTTGTCTTGAACCTCTACGCGAATATCCTGCGCCATTTGCTTCAGATCCTGCATCGCCTTCCGCACCCGAGTCCCCGCGGCTTTGTTGCCTTTGTCATAGAACTGTGAGAAGTCGCGTTCCAGACCGGCAACGAAGTTCTTGAGCTCTTCGAATTTGCTCATAGTAGACCTCCTTGATACCTACGGGATTTAATGAAAGAAACTGTATAGACGCTGATATGCCGTTCGGAAACTTAGTGCATGTGTGAACGAGTGTCAAGGTGGCAAAAACGCTTATTTTCAAGTCAAAACGCAATTTTTGTAAGGATCAGGTAACCAGGAGTGTGCCCCGGAAGGGCTCCGGGGCCGTGAGCGCTGTAGTTCCCGTAGCGAATAGGGGCAGCCCGGCCGAGGCAAGGCGGCGCAGCACGGCGGCCTCAGGCAGCCCGTCGGCCGGTTCGGCCTCGCCCAGCGGCAGGCGCGGCGCCAGCGCTCCGGCGCGCACGACGCCCAGCCGGTCGGTCTGCGTGAGGCATACCACGCGCACCGGACCCCTGAGCGCGGCGGCCAGCGCCGCCGCCGCGTCGGCCGGGCTGAGGGCCGCGACGCCCTCCGGCAGGGCCGCCAGCGCCGAAACCACCGCCGCCACGCCCCGCTCCAGCAGCGCCTCGACGATGCCGGGCGCGGCCCGCAGCGCCCCGCCGGCCAGGCGCAGCAGCCCCCGGTCGCTGCCCTGAAGGCCGGTGCAGGCCAGGCCCTCTTCCGAGAGGCGCGCCGCCAGGCTGCGGTTGGTCTCGCGGAGGAAGCGCCCCACGAGCGGCCCATCCTCCGGGCGCGCCGGCGCCGGGGCGTCGGCCGTCCACACGAGCGCGCCGGCGCGCCCCTCGACGGCCCGCGCCAGGTCGTCGCCGGCGCCATGCACGAGGGCAAAGCGCCCCCCGGCCTGCGCGCCCGCCGCGAGCGCCCGCCCGAGCCGCGCCGCCAGCGCGGCGTCGTCGGCCTGGCGCCGCCCGAGGTACACCACCGTCGTCGGAATCATCGCCCCTCCCGTTTTGGGCCGCGCCGGTGTTTTTGCTTCACCTGCGCGGCCCGAGTTCTCGACCAAATATCCACACGCATTGCCCGGCGCCGCTCTCCGGCGTTCCTTACCCTATGGAGAACCCCCGTAGGGCGCCGCCGCCCTGCCGCCACGCCGAGAACCGCGCCCGACACATGAAAGACTTCTGCCACCTCCACTGCCATACCCAGTACTCCCTGCTCGACGGGGCCGCCCAGATCTCGGCGCTCACGGCGCGCGCGGCGGCTATGGAAATGCCCGCCCTCGCCATCACCGACCACGGCAATCTCTTCGGCGTTCCCGAGTTCTACAATTACGCCCGCAAAGCCGGCGTCACGCCCATCATCGGCTGTGAATTCTACATCACCCCCTCGGGCATGGACGACCGCGCCGACCGCACGCGCTACCACCAGGTGCTGCTGGCGAAAAACGAGGAGGGCTACCGCAACCTCATCCGCCTCTCGTCGCTCTCGTACACCCAGGGCTATTACTACAAGCCCCGCATCGACCGGCGCGCCCTGGCGCAGCACCACCACGGCCTCGTCGCAACGACCTGCTGCCTCCAGGGCGAGGTGCTGCAAACCATCCTGCGGCGCGGCGAGGACGCCGGGCGGCAGGTCTTCGAGTCCTACCTCGACATCTTCGGCCAGGACTACTACGTCGAGATCCAGCGCCACGGCATCGAAGATCAGGACCGGTGCAACGCGCTCCTGCTGCGGTGGGCGGCGCACTACGGCGTCCGGGTCATCGCCACGAACGACGTGCACTACATCGAGCAGTCGGACTCGGCGGCGCAGGACGTGCTGCTGTGCCTGCAAACCGGCAAGGACCTCAACGATCCGAAGCGGATGCGGTTCGACAAGCAAGAGTTCTACCTGAAGTCGGCCGACCAGATGCGCACGGCGCTCGGCGGGGCCATCGAGGCGCCCGCCCTGGAAGCGGCGCTGGCCGCCACGCGCGAGGTGGCCGACAAATGCGCCTTCGAGCTGCCGATGGGGCGCCTGCTGATGCCGCATTACCCCCTGCCGCCGGGCTTCGAGAACGACATGAACCGCTACCTGGCGCACCTCGTCTTCGAGCGCGCCCGGACGCGCTACCCCGAGATGACCGAGGAGATCCGCAACCGACTCCTCTTCGAGCTGGACGTGATCGGCAACATGGGGTTCGCCGGCTACTTCCTCATCGTGCAGGACTTCACGACGGCCGCGCGCACGCTCGGCGTGAGCGTCGGGCCGGGGCGCGGCTCGGCGGCCGGCAGCGCCGTGGCCTACTGCCTCGGCATCACGAACATCGACCCGCTCGCCTACGACCTGCTCTTCGAGCGCTTCCTGAACCCCGAGCGGGTCTCGATGCCCGACATCGACATCGACTTCGACGACCGGGGGCGCGGGCGCGTCATCGACTACGTGGTGCAGAAGTACGGGCGCGAGAACGTCTGCCAGATCATCACCTTCGGCACCATGGGCGCCCGCTCGGTCATCCGCGACGTGGGGCGCGTGCTCGGCATCCCGCTCTCCGAGACCGACCGCATCGCCAAGCTCATCCCCGAAGGCCCCAAGGTCACCCTCGACAGCGCGCTCAAGGAAGTCGCAGAGCTGCGGCAACTACAGCAGGACTCCAACCCCTCGGTGCGCAACCTGATGCATTACGCGCGCGTGCTCGAAGGCTCGGCCCGGCATACGGGCGTGCACGCCGCCGGCGTCATCATCGCCCCCGGCGCCGTGAGCGACTACGTGCCCGTCTCGGTCTCGCGCGGCAAGTCGGCCGAGGAGGAAGTCGTCACGACGCAGTACGACGGCAAGTGGGTCGAGGAGTTCGGGCTGCTCAAGATGGACTTCCTCGGCCTGAAAACCCTCACGGTGCTCAAGGATGCCCTCGAACTGATCGAAAAGTCGGGGCGCCCGCCCATCGACCTCGACGGCATCCCGCTCGACGACCCGAAGACGTTCGAGCTGTTCCAGCGCGGCGAGACCGTCTCGATCTTCCAGTTTGAATCCTCGGGCATGCGCGAGTGGATGTGCAAGCTCAAGCCGACGTGCATCGACGACCTGATCGCGATGAACGCGCTCTACCGGCCCGGCCCGATGGACCTCATCCCGAACTACATCGAGCGCAAGCACGGGCGCGAGGTGGTGCAGTACCCGCACGAGATGCTGCGCCCGATTCTGGAGCCGACCTACGGCATCCCGGTCTATCAGGAGCAGGTCATGCAGATGGCGCAGGTCATGGGCGGCTATACGCTCGGCGGCGCCGACCTCCTGCGCCGGGCCATGGGCAAGAAGAAAAAGGAGGAGATGGACAAGCAGCGCGCCATCTTCGTCCGGGGCGCCCTGGAGCGCGGCGTCGCCCAGCCCGTAGCCAACGACGTGTTCGACATGATGGCGAAGTTCGCCGGCTACGGCTTCAACAAAAGCCACAGCGCCGCCTACTCGGTGGTGGCCTACCAGACGGCCTACCTGAAGGCGCACTTCCCGGCGCAGTTCATGGCCGCCGCCATGACGAACGAAATGGGCGACAACAAGAAGCTCGCCGTTGTGCTGGAGGAGGCGCGCCACCTCGGCATCCGGATGCTGCCGCCCTCGATCAATCACAGCGCGGCCGCCTTCACCGTCGAGGACGGCGCCATCCGGTTCGGGCTCGGCGCCATCAAAGGCGTGGGCATGGGCGCCATCGAGGCGCTCCTAGCGGCGCGGCGCAAGCACGGAGCGTTCCGCACCGTTTTCGAGGCCACGCGCGAGCTGGACTTCCGCGCGATCAACAAGAAAACGCTCGAATGCCTGGCCCGCGCCGGCGCCATGGACGACATGGAGGGCCACCGCGCACAGCACGTCGAGACGGTGGACCTGGCGGTGCAGTACGGCCAGCGCGTGCAGTCCGAGCGCGCCTTGGGGCAAAACTCGCTCTTCGGCGCGGCCTCCGGGCAGGCGCACGTCATGATGCCCAACCCGCCCATCGTGGCGGAGTGGCCGAAGGCGCGCCTGCTCAAGGAAGAGCGCGAGCTGATCGGCTTCTACATCACCGGGCACCCCCTGGAAGCCTACACCGCCGAGGCCAACGCCTTCACGACGGCCACGCTCGGCGAGGCCGAGCGCCTCGAACGCGAAATCGCCGCCAAGCCCCCCGCCGAAAGCGGCGGCTACGGCGCCCCGCGCGGACCGGTGAACCGCTTCTGCGGCATCATCACCGAGGTGCAGCGGCGCACCACCCAAAGCGGCAAACCCATCGTATTCGCCACCCTGGAAGACTTTCAGGGCCAGGCCGAGGTCGTCTGCTTCGCCGCCCAGCTCGACCGCTGCGGGGCGCACCTCGCCGTCGATGAAATCGTGCTCGTCAAAGGCGAAACCGAAGTGCGGGGCGGGCAAATCAAGATCGTCGCCCAAGACGTCAGCCCCATGTGGAAGGTGCGCGACCAGATGATCAGCGTCATCACCGTGCGCGTCAACCTGGACCAGGTGCACACCGAGGCTATCGACCGCTTCAAGGAAATCTGCGAAACCAACCGGGGGCGCTGCAAGCTCTACTTCGAGGTGCAGGGCGCCGCCTCCGATTCCATCCCGCGCATACGCAGCCGCAAGTACGTCGTCGAGCCCACCAGCGCCTTGCTTCAGGGAGCGGCCGAGCTGTTCGGGCGCGCCAACGTGCTCGTGGCCGGCGATTAGCGCAATCCATACGCCCCGCCGCGCCCACGCCATTACTCGGCAATGGCGTACGCCATACGGCGCACCGAAAAACGGGCATTATTGACAATCGCCAACAGAATCTTCATCAACCCCCCTTATTTGTTAGTCCAATCCTTAAGATATTCAGGCAGGCGACGATACGGTGACTAAGCCAAAGCGGCGCCGACTCCATGTGTGCGGAGGCGCTCTTTTTCTTGGCATCAGCCGCCCGGCCGCCCCGGGCCGTAAACGTTGCGTCTACCTCGCCTTACATTCCTCAGCGCGCTCCTGTGCGCCGCCCTGCTCGGCGGCGCGACCGGGCACGCAGCGTTTGCCCGCCAGCACCGGGCCGCCAGCCCGGACCCCCGCCTTCCCGCCTCGTTCTACCACCTGGACTCGCTCTCGTCGGTGCACGGCCTGCCGCAGCAGGTCATCAAAACGATCTACCAGACCGCCGACGGCTACCTGTGGTTCGGCACCCAGGTAGGGCTGGCCCGCTACAACGGCCGCGACTTTCGCCTGTTCGACATCGCCAACACCGTCCGCACGGGCGACCCGCAATCGGGCCTCAAGAACAACCAGATCCAGGTGCTGCTGGAGGATCGCGCCGGCACGCTCTGGATCGGCACCGACGGCGGCGGCCTCTCCTACTACCGCAACGGCGCCTTCACCACATTCAGCGCCGAGCAAATGCCCAGCGCCTCGATCCGGTCGCTCATGGAGGACCACGAGGGCAACATCTGGATCGGCTCGGCCGACGGAGTGCTCTACCGCTACGACCGCAAGTCGTTCACGCGGTACGTGCACCCGCGCGAGCGCCTCGACGGCGACATCCTGGCGATTGCCGAAACGCACGAGGGCGCCATCTGGGTCGGCACGGCCGACGGGCTTTACATGACGCGCCACCGGCAGATCGCGCCGGCGCCGGGCGCCGCGGCCGCCCTCAAGGATGCCGGCGTGCGCGCCCTGCTCCAGGCCCGCAACGGCGACGTATGGATCGGCACCCTGCGCGGCGGCGTATGCCGCTACGCCCGCGGCGCCTTCGAGTGCTTCACCACCGACGACGGCCTGGCCAGCAACTACATCAACGCCCTCCTCGAAGACGACTACGGCAGCATCTGGATCGGCACCGGCAACAACGGCGTCAGCCGCTACTACGACGGCGCCTTCACGACCTTCAACCGGCGCAGCGGCGGCGTTACGCACGACAAGATCCGCTCCCTGTTTCAGGACGCCGAGGGCAGCATCTGGATCGGAACGGACGGCGCCGGCCTGAACCGCCTGCACGGGGCCCGCTTCGCCACGTACTCCCCGCGCGAGGGCCTCTCCGGCAAGGACGTGCTCACCGTCCACGAAACGCGCGACGGCGCCCTGTGGGTCGGCACCGACGGCGAAGGCATCAGCCGCTTCAAGGACGGCGCCTTCGAGACGTTCCACCTCGCCTCGGGGTTGCCCACCGAAGCCGCCTACTCCATGCACGAGACCGCCGAGGGCGACTTCTGGATCGGCTTCTACGACGGCGGCATCTGCCGCTACACCGGCCCCGGCTTCGACTGCCTTTCGGTCGCCGACGGCCTGGCGAGCAACAACGTCTACTCAATGCACAGCGCCCCCGGCCAGCCGCTCTGGATCGGCACCGACGCCGGCATCAACCGGCTTCGGAACGGGCAGATCGAAACGCTGCCCATCCCCGCCGCGCTGCGCAACGCCCCCGTCACGTCGTTGCAGGTGCAGCGCGACGGCACGGCGTGGGTAGGGTTCTACGGCCACGGGCTGGCCTTGCTCGACAGGCAGGGCAAAATACTCCAGCATTTCAAGAGCGACCAAGGGGGCCTCCGGTCCGACTACGTCCTGACGCTGTACGAGGACCCTTCGGAAACCCTGTGGGTGGGGGCGCAGCAGGGCGGCTTGTGCAAAATCGCGAAGGGCGCCGCCGAGCTGCGCTGCTTCGGCACGGCCGAGGGCCTCTTCGACGACGACATCGTGCAGGTCGTCGAGGACGGCGAGGGCCACCTGTGGCTCGGCGGCATGCGCGGCATCGCCCGCCTGCGCAAAGCCGACCTCGAAGCCTTCGAGGCCGGGCGCATCCCCCGCCTGACGAGCAACACCTACGACCACCGCCACGGCCTCGTCGTGCCGGAGGCCACCGGCGGCGTGCAGCCCTCGGCCTGGCGCACCGCCGACGGCCGCCTCTGGTTCGCCACGACGGGCGGCCTGGCCGTCACGCATCCCAACCTGACGACCTACCACCCTCCCGTCGTCATCGAGCGCCTGCTCATCGACAACGTCGAGGCGCCGCTCACCGGCGAGAGCCACTTCCCCCACCGGGGGCAGGTGCTCCAGTTTACCTTCGCCGGACTGACATTCCTCGACAACGCGGGCGTCACGTACAGCTACTGCCTCGCGCGCGGCGGCGCCGAGTGCACCCCCGCCGGCGCCGACTGGCGGACGCTGGAGAAAAACACGCTCTCGCTCACGCCCGGCATCGGCGAGTACCGCCTGCACGTGCGCGCCTGCTCCAGCGAGGAAGCCTGCTCGCTCACGAGCGCCGTCTACGCCTTTGCCATCAGCCCGCTCTTTTACGAAACCATCTGGTTCTACCTCGCCTGCGCCGGCGGCGTGATGCTGCTCGGCTTCGGGCTCTACCGCTGGCGCGTGCGCGCGCTCGTACGCCGCCAGAAAATCCTGCAAGACCAGGTGAACGAGCAGACGCAGGAACTGCTCGACAAGCAGAACAAGCTCGAAAACCTGAACAAGTCCCTGCTCTCGCACGCCAAGGAACTCCGCGCCCGCGAGCTGGACCTCAAGACGCTCAACGACTCGCTCGAAAAAGAAGTGCAGCGCCAGATCACGATCATCCTGGACGAGCGCGAGAAGTACGAGCAGGAGCTGATCGAAGCCAAGGAAAAAGCCGAAGAATCGGCGCGGCTCAAGTCCACGATCCTGACGAACATGAGCCATGAGATCCGCACGCCCATCACGGCGATCCTCGGGTTTGCGCAGATCCTGGAGGAAGAAGTCAGCGAGGACCAGCGCGAGTTCCTGACCTACATCACCCAGAGCGGCAAGCGCCTCATGGAGACGCTGAACTCCATCCTCGACCTCTCGAAGCTCGAAGTAGAGGGCTTCGCCTTCGAGTTCGAGCCGCTGGACCTGGGCCCCTCGGTGCAGGAGGTCGTGGATTTGCTCATGCCGGTCGCCCTGAAGAAGAACCTTCAGCTTACGGGCTGCGCCGAGGGCGCGGTGGTGGCGCACCTCGACAAAACCGCGCTCGACCGCATCCTGAACAACCTCGTCGGCAACGCGCTCAAGTTTACCGAGGAAGGGGGCGTGCGCGTCTCGGCCGTGCGGGAAGGCGGCGCGGCGGTGCTGCGCGTGGAGGATACCGGCGTCGGCATCACCGAGGAGTTTCTGCCGCACATCTTCGAGGAGTTCAAGCAGGAGTCGGCGGGGCTGGCGCGCAGCTACGAAGGCAGCGGCCTGGGGCTCGCCATCACCAAGCGCCTCGTCGAGCACATGGGCGGCGCCATCGCCGTCGAGAGCGAGAAAGGGCGCGGAGCCACGTTCATCATCACATTCCCCGAGAAGGCCGCCGGCCCGGAGCCTGCCGAGCGCCCGAGGCGCCTCGAACCTTCGGCGGCCAACTAAGGCCCCCACGCCCCGGTCATGCCCGGTTTCCGCCTCGAAGACAACGGCGCACAGGTGACGCTCGATCTGCACGGCCTCGGGGTGCAGGAAGCCCTCGGCGTGGCGCGGCGCACGCTCGCCCTGGCCCGCGAGCGCCGCAAAGCCACCGTGCGCATCATCCACGGCAGTTCGACCTCCACCGGCGATCCGGCGCGGCCGAGCATCCGCGAGGCGCTGCACCGCCTGCTCGGCGAACCCGCCTACCGCGATTTTGCCTCCGGCGCCTTCCTCCGCGAGGGCGACATGCTGCTGCTCGTGACGGCCGCCGGCGCGCGCAAGAGCCCGCCCATCCGCCCGTTCGAGGTGGCGGGAACGGGCGCGCGTCCGGAGCGCTATTAAGGCTCCCCCCGACCTGACGCCGCAGCCGCTATGTTCCCCCGCATCGGAATCACCACGTCGTTCGAGGCGGGCGCGCAGCAGCTCGACCTCCGGTACGTGCAGGCCGTCGAGGCGGCCGGCGCGACGCCCGTCCTCCTGCCCATGCTCGCCGGCGAAGCCGCCACGGCGCGCGCCGTGGCGGCCGTGGACGCCGTCATCGTGACGGGCGGCCCCGCCGTGACGCGCGGCCTGGTGGGCGCCCTGCCCTCCGACCTGGCCTTGCCCGAGCCGACGCGCACGCGCTCCGACGAATGGGTGCTCGCAGCATGCCGCGCCGAGGGCAAGCCGGTGCTGGGCATCTGCTACGGCATGCAGCTCATGAACGCCCTGGCCGGCGGGGCCCTCTACGCCGACGTGCAGGCGCAACTTTCCGGGGCGGCCGTGCACAGCGCCGCGCGCGGCGGCGCCGACCACCTCGTAGCCCTGGCGCCCGGCAGCCGCGCCGCCGGGCTCGTCGGCGCCGAGCGCCTCGGCGTCAACACGAGCCACATTCAGGCCATCGCCGCCCTCGGCGAGGGCTTCCGCGCCACCGGCCACGCCCCCGACGGCGTCATCGAGATCATCGAGCACGAGCGGCTGCCCTGGCTGGGCGTGCAGTTCCACCCGGAGCGGATGCTGCCCGACGCCCTGCCGTTTTTCCGGGACCTGGCCCGGCAGGCCGCCGCTACCGCGCCGGCGGCGTAGCGGCGCCCGGCTGCGGGATGCCGAGCTGCTTCTCCAGCACCGACGCCTCCCACGGCGAGCGCTGCGTGTTCACCGCGCGCACCGCCGCCACTTCCTCCGGCGTCACCGCGTCGGCGTTGTTGCCGAGGTTCGCGCGTACGTAGGTTAGCACGTCGGCAATCTCCCGGTCGCTCAGGAAGCCGTACGAGGCCATCGCGTTGTTGTAGACCTCGCCGTTGACCTCCAGCTTGCCCACCATGCCGTTGAGCATCAGCCGGATGAGGCGGCCCTTGTCGCCGGTCGCCCATGCGGCGCCGCGCAGCGGCGGGTACAGCGCCTGGACGCCGCCGCCGTCGGCCTGGTGGCACACGGCGCAGTGCGTGGCGAAGAGCTGCCGCCCCGGCGAATCCGGCTCGGCGGCTTGGGCCTGCGGCTCCACCTTGGGATTCTCGGAGCCGCTCCCGCAGGCGGCGAGCGAAAGAGCAAGCAGAAGAACAAGGGCAGGCTTGAGCATCAAAAATCGGCCGGTCGGTGGTAACGAAGCAGGTCAGGCGGCCTAAATGTACAACGCGGAGGCCGGGATGAGGCGGCGCCGTATTACGAAGTCGCCACTTTAGCGCGCGCCCCGCCCCTGCCTGCAACCTTGCCCGCCGCCGGCTGTTGACGCTTGTAGAATGCGCTAAAGCATTGCGTATTTGCCCTTTAACGGACTCACTTGTGAAATAATACGCCGCTCAGGCGTGTGGATATAGACGCTATGAAAACTACCGAACCTGCCGCCCCCGAAGCTTCCGACGCCGGTTTGATCTGGACGATGCGCATCATCGGCGTGCTGCTCAGCGCTTCCGCCGCCGTGCTGCTGGCGCACGACATCTTCGACGGCCTCCTCTCGAACGGTTTCCTGGCCGTCGGGCTCGTGCTCGGCCTGCTGACGCTTGCCATGAGCCTGATGCCTTCGGCTTCGTCGCGGCGCTTGCAGCAGGAGCCTGTTCCCGTGCGCAGCTATACGCGCCGGTAACGCGGCGCCTTTCGCCCGATGCTAAAAGGCGCGCCCGCTCGGGCGCGCCTTTTTCGTTTTCTTACGGCCGAGCGCCTCCTACACCGACTCCGGCCGGTGGCGTTCGGAGAGCACGCGCATGAAATGCTCCTGATAGCCCTCCGAGGCGCAGGCTTCCTCCGAGCGGTCGAGCACGTAATGCCCGTCCGCCTGCAACTCCCACGCCGAGCGCTTGCTCTCGATGGCCGACTCCAGCAGGTGCGTGAGCCGCTGCTTGTGCTCCGGCGCGTGCACCCCGATCACGGCTTCCACGCGGTCGTCGAGATTGCGGCGCTGCCAGTCGGCGCTGCCGATGAGGATTTCCGGGTCGCCGTTGTTGTGGAAGTAGTAGACGCGGCTGTGCTCCAGGAAGCGGCCCAAAATGCTGAAGACGCGTACGTTCTCGCTGATGCCCGGTACGCCCGGCCGCAAGCGGCAGTGCCCGCGCACCACCAGGTCGATGCGCACGCCCTCCTGAGAAGCCTGGTAGACCTCGCGGATCATCTTGATGTCGTCCAGGCCGTTCATCTTCGCCATGACGCGCCCGGAGCCGTGCGCCCGGTGGTGGGCCACCTCGCGCCGCAGCAGTTCGAGGAAGCGGTCGCGCATGTCGCGCGGGGCGATGATGAGCTTGCGGTAGTGCTGCTCGGGGGCGTAGCCGGTCAGGTAGTGAAACAGGTTGGTCACGTCGTGGCCGATGACCGGGTCGGCCGTGAGCAGGCCCAGGTCGGTGTAGAGACGGGCCGTCTTGGGGTTATAGTTGCCCGTGCCGATGTGGCAGTACGTGCGGAGGCCGCCCGGCTCGGCGCGCACCACGAAGGTCACCTTGGTGTGCGTCTTGAGGCCCACCAGCCCGTAGGTGACGTGCGCCCCCGAGCGCTCCAGGGTTTGCCCCCACTCGATGTTGTTCTGCTCGTCGAAACGCGCCTTCACCTCTACGAGCACGGCCACCTGCTTGCCGTTCTCGGCGGCCCGCGTGAGCGCGCTCATGATCGGCGACTCGTCGGAGGTGCGGTACATGGTCTGCTTGATCGCCACGACGTGCGGATCGTCGGCGGCGGCCTCCACGAAGCGCAGCACCGAGGCGTTGAACGACTCGTAGGGGTGGTGCACGAGCACGTCGCCGGCGCGGATGATGCTGAAAAGGTCGTGGTCCTCAGCGGCGTCGGCGTCGTGTGAGAGGATGCGGGGCACGCGCGGCTCCCACGGCTCGAAGCGGTGCTGCGGCAGCTTCATGTCGGCGAAGTAGGCGCAGGCCGAGTGGTCGATGAGGTCGGAGGTCTCGTAGAGGTCCTCCGGCTCCAGTTGCAGCTCGCGCAGAAGCAACTGGCGCACGTCCTCGGGCATGCGCTTGTTCACCTCCAGGCGCACCACGGGGGCAAACCGCCGCTCGCGCAGCTCCTCGGCGATCATCTCGATCAGATCCTCGGCCTCCTCCTCATCGCGCTGCAAGTCGGCGTTGCGCGTAATCTGGAAGGGACTCACGGCCACCACCTCCATGCCCCGGAACAGATCGTGCAGGTTGTGGGCGATCACCTGTTCGATGGCGATGTAGTGCATCGGCTCCGGCAGGGCCACCCACCGCCCCCCGGTCGTCGGCACCTTCAGGCGGGCGAAGTGCTCGGTCAGGCGCTTGGGGTGGCGCAGCTTGACGGCCAGCGACAGGCTCAGGTTGGAGATAAACGGGAACGGGTGGCCGGGGTCCACGGCCAGCGGCGTCAGGATGGGGAAGATATTCTCCTGGAAGTGCTGGTAGAGGTGGCGGCGTTCGGCTTCGGACAGGTCGTCGTAGTCGTGGACGTGCACGCCGATCTCGGCGCGAAGCTGCTCGCGCAGGGCCGCCCACGTATCGCACATGGTATCCTGGAGCTTCAGCACGGCCGCGCGCGTGAGCACGAGTTGTTCTTCCGGGGTGCGGCCGTCCGGCGAGAGCGTGCTGACGCCGGCGGCGGCCTGGCGCTTGAGGCCCCCGACGCGCTTGCGGAAGAACTCGTCCATGTTGGTCGAGGCGATGGAGAGGAAGCGCGCCCGTTCGAGCAGGGGCACGCGGTCGTCCATGGCCTGGTAGAGCACGCGCCAGTTGAAGTCGAGCCAGCTCAGCTCGCGGTTGAAGTAGAGCGCCGGGTCGCTCAGCGCCGGGTTGGGCGGCGCGCTGCGCGGGTCGGTGGCGCGCGGCAGCACGACGCGCCGCCCGTTGGCGCCCCACGGCGAGACCGGAAGGCGCTCCGGGGCGGCGGCTTCGCCGGGTTGCGGGGGGGTGTTTTCCAAATGAAGGGTGCTCCGATCCGTAAGGGGGGTGTTCATGCCGTGGGTTCCGCCTCGTCCAGGAAGGCTCCGGAGACGATGTACCTCTCGTAGTCGATGAGCCGGAGCATTTCTTCCTGCAACGCCCGGATATCCTCGCCGTTCTGCGAAAGGGCGAACATATCGGCTTTTAGCTGCTCGCGCACCTCCCGCAGGCGGTCCAGCTTCAGGTTGCGCATGACGCTGCCGGCCACCTCGAACGGCTTCTCGTTCATGCGCGGGATGTGGATATTGGCTTTGCGCTTCCAGTTTTCGGAAGGCTCGTGCCGGTCGAGCATGGCCCCGGTGCAAAACGCCTGGATATCCTCGCCGAGCGATCCGTCCAGAAACGGCTCCCGGCGGAAGGCGTCCTCGGCGTACTGGCGCAGCAGCGCCTGCACCGTGGCGCGCGGGGCGCCCTCCGAGAACTCCTCGACGGCCATTTTGCTGAGCACGTATTCCAGCATGGGCGCGCCGTGCTCCAGGATGAGCCGGATCAGCTCGCGTTCCTCGACCAGGGCGGCGCGCGTGGGGGCGTCGGCGCGGGCGGCGGGCGGGCGGGCGGGCGCGCCGCTTTCGCGGGGCGCCGGGGCCGGCGGGCGCGGCGCGCGGGGGCGCGCCCTCTCGCGCAGCGCCTCGTGCAGCCGGATATCCGGCACGCCCATCACCTCGCCGGCGCGCCGCACGTAGGCTTCCTGCATGAGCGGGTCGGGCACGAGGGCAATCGAGTCCACGATGCCGCGCATGGCCTCGGCCTGGCCCTCGGCCGTCTCCAGCGCGCCCGCAGCGCGGGCCTGCGCCCACTTGAAGGCCACGAAGTCCTTGCGCTCCCGGGCGAGGTAGGCCAGAAAGGCTTCGGCGCCCACCTCGCGCACGTACGAGTCGGGGTCGTGCGGCGGGGGCAGCGCCACGGCGTACACCGGAAGGGCGCGGCTGAGCGCCAGGTCGATGCCGCGCACGGCGGCGGCGGCGCCCGCCGGGTCGGCGTCGTAGAGCATCACGATGCGCTTGGCGTAGCGGCTCAGGATGCCCACCTGGTCGGGGGTAAGCGCCGTGCCGCTGGAGGCGACCACATGCTCGATGCCCGCTTGGTGCAGCGCGATCACGTCCATGTACCCCTCGACGAGCAGCGCCTCCTCGGTGCGCCGAATCTCGGACTTGGCCTGAAACAGCCCGTAGAGCACTTTGCTCTTCTGGTAAACGTCGGTCTCCGGAGAGTTCAGGTACTTGGGCTGGTCGGGGGCGTCTTCCAGAAGGCGCGCCCCGAAGCCGAGCACCTTGCCCATGTGCGACTGAATCGGAAACGTGAGCCGATGCCGGAACCGGTCGTAGAAACCGCCGCCGTCCTTGCGGGCGATGATGAGCCCGGCGGCTTCGAGCAGGTCTTCGGTGAGGTGCTGCGCGCGGGCCATCTCGGCCAGCCCCTCCCACGCGTCCGGAGCGTAGCCGAGCCCGAAGCGCGTGATGAACGCGCGCGTGATGCCGCGCCGCGCGAGGTACTCCCGCGCCGTCCGCCCTGCCTCCGACTGGGCCAGCATCTCGTGGTAGAAGCGCGCCGTCGCGCGGAGGGCCGCGTGGATCGACTCGCGGCGCCCGGCGTTTTCGCTTGCCGGCCCGGCCTCGGGGATCTGGATGCCCGCCTTCTGCGCCAGCATCCGCACGCACTCCGGAAACTCGATGCGTTCGAGCTCCATGACGAACTTGAACACGTTGCCGGCGGCCCCGCAGCCGAAGCATTTGTAAATGCCCAGACCGGGGTTTACGGAAAAGGAAGCCGTCTTTTCGCTATGGAAGGGGCACAGGCCGAAGTAGTTGGCCCCTTTTTTCTTCAGCGCGACGTAGTCCCCGACGATCTCTACGATGTCGGTGGCCGCCTTGACTTCCTCTACTACCTCCTCCGGAATAGACATAAGCCGCGCCGGCGCTACCGCACGCTTACGGAGGCCGAGGCCCCGCCGCCCTCGACCGGGCCGATGGGCGGCGGGTCGGCGCAGCGGCAAGAGCTGAGGGAACCGGCCGTGAGCAGCACGAGAAGAAGCAGGTACGTTCGCATGTCGGGGTTGGGGCAAGCAGCTAGTGAGGGTGGCGCCGAGCGCTAGCGGAAAGCTAACCGATTCCAATGGGAAACGCGCCGCTGTTCCACGATTTTAACGTTGCGCGCTCCGGCGGGGCGTTAGCTTTGGGGCGGCCCGGCCCCGTGCGGGAGGGCGTCCCCTGCGACAGGGGTTTTTTACGATTGCAAACCACTTTCTGCGCTATCCTTGGTTTCGGCGCGCCCCACGCCGCAACGCTCACCCTTTCGCCTCAAACGGACAAACCATTGGACATCCTCGGCATCGACATCGGAGGCTCCGGCATCAAAGGGGCCGTCGTCAACACGGTCACGGGCGAGCTGCTCACCGAGCGGCTGCGCTACGACACCCCGCAGCCCGCGACGCCGGCGGCCATGGCGAGCGTAGTGGGCCGGCTCACGCGCGACCTGGGCTGGCAAGGCCCTATCGGCGCGGCGTTCCCGGCGCGCATCAAGAAAGGCGTGGCGCTCACGGCCGCCAACATCGACAAGTCGTGGATCGGGCAGTCGGCGGCGAACCTGTTCTCCGACGCGACGGGCTGCCCCGTCACGGTGCTCAACGACGCCGACGCGGCGGGCGTGGCCTCGATGCACTTCGGCGCGGCGCGCGGGCGCGGCGGGTTCGTGTGCTTCCTCACGTTCGGCACCGGCATCGGCTCGGCGCTGTTCATGGACGGCGTGCTCATCCCAAACACCGAGTTCGGGCACATCTGGCTCAAGGGGCAGGTCGCCGAGCACTACGCCTCCGACAAGGCGCGCAAAGACGCCGACCTCGACTGGAAGGTGTGGGCGGGGCGCGTGCAGGACTATCTCGACCGCATCGAGTTTCTGCTGGCCCCCGACGTGATCATCCTCGGCGGCAGCATCAGCAAGGCCAAGAAGCGCGACAAGTACTTCCACTACCTGCGCACCAACGCCGAGCTCGTCACGGCGACGCTGGAGAACGAGGCCGGCATCATCGGGGCGGCCATGACCGCCGCGCAACTGGCCGCCAAGGCCGAGCAAACGCTTTAGCCGCTACGACGCGTCGTCGCTCTCGACTTCCCAGATGTGCGCCAGTTGCTGGATGAAGTTGACCTCGCCGGTGGCGAGCATGCCGTCGGCGGTGGCGATGTCGGCCAGGTCGTTCAGCACGGCGACGCGCTGACCCTTCGGGAGGGTCTCGCGCAGCGAGGCCACCGAGGCGTCGAGCATCTGCCGCCCCGACTCGCCCACGTAGACGAGCATCACCTGCCGGATGATCGACCCGACGGAGTCGGCGGCGGGCTTGGGAGCCCACGCCCGCAGCTTCTTCGACATCAGGCTCGTCTCGGCCGGGTCGATGCTCGCGTCGGCGCCGTGCATGAGGGCGAGGTAAATCAGCGCAAGGTCATGCAGGGAGCTCCACCCCAGCCCTTCCGAAGTCGTTTCCATAGCGAGGACGGCGGCCGAGCGCCGCAAGCGTTGCGTTGGTTGAAAGAAGCGGTTGCGCGCCGGGCTTACCCGGCGCTCCGAAGGACGCGGCCCGTAGCCTCGGGGTCCGAGAGGAGCCGCAGCGCCGCCGCCGCAAGCGCCGCATGCCGATCACTACCCACGGCGGAGGGCGCCGCCGGTTCCGGCGCGGCGGCTTCGCCGGACGGATAGGACGGAGCAATCACATTTACGCGCAGCGGCGCCAGCTCGGCCGCGAGCGCAGCGGCCAGCCCCTCCACGGCCCGGTCGATGGCGCCCCCGAGCGCGCCGCCCGGCGCAGCCGGGCCGGAGCAGAGCAGCACCGAGCCTTCGGGGTCGAGGAACGGCAGCGCCTGCTGCACAGCGAGGTACTGGCTCCAGAACTTGCCCTCGAACGCTTCGCGGGCGTCCTCGATCTCCGTATCCGGGAAGGGGCGCCGCTCCGGATCGGCGGGCGTGGCGATGAGGTGGTGGATCAGGCCGAGCTGCTCGAAGCAGTAGTCCATTGCGCGGGCGTCGCACGCCTCGAAGGCGCAAACGTCCACGCCCTCGCCCAGTTGGGCGCCTTCGAGCTGCTGCTCGTCGGCGGCCGACACCGTGACGGCGGCCCCCTGCGCAACGGCTTGGCGGGCAATTGCCTGCCCGATGCCGCTTGCGCCGCCGATTATGATTATTTTTTGCCCCTGCAATCCCATAGTCTCCTCCGTTAGGCGCGCCGAGGCGCCCGGTGGACGTTCTGACCCCGCGCTTGCCGCCGCATGGAAGTTATCAAACTTATCTATCACATTCACGCTCCTCCGGACGAGGGCATGCGGCAGGCGGAGCATATCCTGCTGGAGCAGACCGTCGAGACGCCGGAGGCCGTGGCCCGCGCCTACCCGCACGTCGTCGCGCGCGCCATGGGGCGCCTCGTCGAGGCGGGGCCGCACCCGTCGGGCGCGGGGGTGCGCGCCGTGCTCGAAGCGCCGGCTCCCGCCCCCGATGCGGCCCTGCTGATGAACACCCTGTGGGGCAACGTCTCGCTCCTGGAGCACGTGCGCCTGGAAGGCTTCGAGATCGGCGCGGGGCTGGCGCAGAGCTTCGGCGGGCCGCGCCACGGCATCGGGGGGCTGCGCCGCGCCACGGGCGCCGCCGGGCGCGCCCTGACCCTCTCGGCGCTCAAGCCCGTCGGCCTCGGCGCTCCGGAACTGGCGGCGCTCGCCGGGAAACTCGCCGGGGCCGGCATCGACATGGTCAAGGACGACCACTACCTGGCCGATCAGCCGTGGGCGCCGCTTGCCGCGCGCGTGGCGGCCTGCCAAGCCGCCGTGGCCGAGGCCAACGCGCGCCGCGCCGGCGGCCGCACGCTCTACGCGCCCCACCTCGTCGGGCCGCCGGAGGCTCTGCGGCGCGCCTGCGACCTGGCGCAGCAGGCAGGCGCCGAGGCGGTGCTGCTCTCGCCGATGCTGATCGGCCTGCCGGTCTTCCAGGAACTCGTCGCGCGTCGCCTCAGCGTGCCCGCGCTGGCGCATCCGAGCTTCGCCGGCGCCGGGCGCTTGCCGGAGCCGCTGCTGCTCGGGCGCATCTTCCGCCTGCTCGGGGCCGACGCGGTGATCTTCGCCAACTACGGCGGGCGCTTCAGCCACACCAGGGCGCATTGCCTGGAGGTGGCGGCGCGTCTGCGCGAGCCGTGGCACGACCTGGCGCCCGCGCTCCCGACGCCTGCCGGCGGCATGCGCCCCGACCGCGTGCCCGAACTCTACGACGCCTTCGGGCCGGATACGGGCCTGCTCGTCGGGGGCGCCCTGCTCGAAGCGGACGACCTTTCCGCCGCCGCGCGCAGCTTCGTGCAGCGCGTCTCCGAGGGCGCGCCCGCCGCCCGAGCGGCCGAGCGGCCCGCCGCGCTGCACCCGGAGACCTTATGACCATCCCTAAACCCACCGCTCCGCTCGTCCGCCGCTTCACCGGCGACGACATCTCCGCCTCGTGGGACGAAACGCCGGTGCGCGCCTACCAGCCCACCGGCGCGCACTTCGCGGGCATCACGCGGCAGGTGCTCTTCGGCCCGGCCGAGGGGCTGCCCACCGAGTGGCGCTACTTCGAGGTGGCGCCGGGGGGCTACTCGGCCCTCGAACGCCACCGGCACGTGCACGCCGTCATGGTCGTGGCCGGGCGCGGGCGCGTGCTGCTCGGCCACGAGGTGCACACGCTTGGGCGGCTCGACCTGGTGTACGTGCCCCCGCTCATGTGGCACCAGTTCCGCGCCGACGCCGACGCGCCGCTCGGCTTCCTTTGCCTTGTAGACTGCCGCCGCGACCGCCCGGAACGACCCTCCCCGGACGACCTGGCGGCGCTCCGGGAAACCCCTGCCGCGCGCGACTTTATCCGCTGCTGAAGCCGCCGGCGCCGATTATCGCGCCCGGCGGCGCGCCGTATGGCTTCAGAGGCGCCGACGGTGCTATCTTTGACCTTACCGCCAACTACCCGAGGCCTCGCCTCACAGCTTTTGGAACCCCACTCTCCGGGTTGGAGCGCCGTGCTTCCCGCGCTCCAGCACGCGATCTCGCAACTGAGCCCCGTCCTCGTCGGCGCCGAACTGGCGCTGCTCCTGCTGATGCTCGGGGCGTCGGCCATGTTCTCCGGCTTCGAGGTGGCGCTGTTTTCCATCACCCCCTCCGCCCGCGAAAAGCTCAACGCCTCCCGGGAGCCGCTCGACGCGCGCATCGCCGCCCTCCTGGCGGACTCGCGCACGGTCCTCGTTTCCATCCTGATCCTCAACACGACGGTGAACGTTGGGGCGGCGGTGCTTTTCGCCTCGTTCACCCTGGAAGTCGGCCGCCTCATGGGCGCAGCGCCGGCGGCGGCCCTGGCCTACGGCATGGGGCTGTTCGCCCTCTTGCTGCTCATCCTGAGCGAGATCAGCCCCAAGCTCGTCGCCTCCTGCGATGCGCTGTCTTATTGCCGGCGCGCCGCCGCCATCGTCGGGGTGCTGCACCGGGTGCTGCGGCCGCTTTCGGCGCAGCTTTCGCGCATGATGAACGCCCTCCAGCAGCGCCTCAGCCCCAACCCGCACGACCGGCTTTCGGCGGCCGACCTCAAGGCCATGGCCAACATCAGCGAGGCCCACGGCTCGCTGCAACAGGAGGAACGCGACCTCATCCACTCCATCGTCGAGTTCGGGCAAACGACTGTGCGCGAGATCATGACCAACCGCCTCGACATCGTAGCGCTCCCGACGACGGCCACCTTCGAGGAGGCCATCGCGCTCATCCGCGAGTCGGGGCACTCGCGGTTGCCGCTCTACGCCGAAAACCTCGACAACATCAAGGGCATCATCTACGCCAAGGATCTGCTGCCGCTGCTGGGCGACCACCCGCCGGGCGAGCCGCCGCAGTGGGCCGAAACCGCCCGCCCGCCCCTTTTCGTGCCGCTCGGCAAAATGGTCAACGATCTGCTGCACGAGTTCCAGGTGCGGCGCACCCACGTCGCCATCGCCGTAGACGAGTACGGCGGGGCCGCCGGCCTGGTCACGATGGAGGACGTGCTCGAAGAAATCGTCGGCGACATCCGCGACGAGCACGACGAGGAAGCGGCGCTGATCACGCCGCTGAGCGAGCGCACGTACCGGTGCAGCGCGCTTGCCAAACTCAGCGAGTTGGACGACATGCTGCACACCCGCCTCGACACCGACGACTACGAGTTCGAGACGCTCGGGGGGCTCGTGTTCCACCTGGCCGGGGCCGTGCCTACCGTCGGGGCCACGTTCGAGCACGAAGGCGTGCGGCTGACCGTCGAGTCCGTCGAGAACCACCGCATCGGCGACGTGCTCGTGGACGTGCCGGCCCCTCACAGCGCGGCGTCGGCCCCGGCCGACCTCGCCGGCTAAGCGGATGCTGCTCGCCCTTGCCTTTGCCGCGCTCTGCTGCGCCGCCCCGACGCTCGAGCCCCCGCCCGGGCGCACCGCAGCGGCGCTGCCGGCCCTTCCGGCGCAAACGCCGCTTGCTGCTTTCCGCCTGCCGCCGGACGACTTTGGCCGCGCCGGGGACCGGTGGCTCGGCGAAGACAAGCTCAAGCATTTCGTCGTGAGCGGGGCCTTGCTGCTGAGCAGTCAGTACGTGCTCACGCGCAAGGCGGGCCTCTCCGACGGGCGCGCCCTGCCGTTTTCGGCCGCCGCCGCCGCCGGGGCGGGCCTCGCCAAGGAAGTCCGCGACCGGCGGGGGCCTACGCGCCACTTCTGCCGCCGCGACCTCGCCGCCGACGCCGCCGGGCTGCTCCTCGGGGCGCTCGTCGTGGCGTGGTAGGCGGCGCAGCCCCCCTCCAAGAACTTCTTCCGGATAAAAGGCTTGCCCCCATTACGGCGGGTTTGCCGCCCGGCCGATCCGTATATTGTAAGCCTGAACGCCCGGTATTTTTGCAGGATTAAAGCTAGGCGGCCTTTACGAGCCGCTTCAACAGGTACCCCGCATGGACGAGGTTAAAGAGTATTGCGGCATCTTCGCCATCGTCAATGCTCCCAACGCCGCCCGCCTGACCTACTACGGCCTGCACGCCCTCCAGCATCGCGGTCAGGAGTCCAGCGGCATCGTCACCTCGACTTTCGACGAGCGCCGCAAACGCATGGTCATGCCGACGCACAAGGACTTCGGCCTCGTGCTCGACATCTTCAAGGACCAGTCGCTTTTCGACGCGAAGCTGCTGGGCGACATGTGCGTGGGCCACAACCGCTACTCGACCAGCGGCTCGTCGGACTACGCGGCCAACATCCAGCCGCTCGTGATGCACTACCGGGCCGGCAACATCGCCCTGGCGCACAACGGCAACCTCTCCAACGCCCGCGAAATCCGCGACGCCTTCAGCGCGCGCGGCACGCTCTTCCAGACGACGACGGACAGCGAACTCATTCTGCACCTGATCGCGCAGAGCCGCCGCAGCAAGCAGATCGACCAGGTGATCGACGCCCTGACGCAGGTGGAGGGCGCCTTCTCGCTGGCGATCATGACCGACGACAGCCTGATCGCCGTCCGCGACCCCAACGGCTTCCGGCCGCTCGCGCTCGGCAGCCTCGAAACGAGCCAGGGCCTCGCCTACTGCGTCGCCAGCGAGACGTGCGCCTTCGACATGATCGGCGCCCGCTACGTCCGCGACGTGGAGCCGGGTGAGATCCTCATCATCGACCGCAAAGGCATCGAGCAAGGACATTTTACGAGCTACCACCTGCCGCAGAACCACGGCGTCAGCCAGTGCATCTTCGAGTACGTGTACTTCTCCCGCCCCGACTCGATGATCTTCGGGGAGATGGTGGACAAGGTGCGTCGCAAGATCGGCAAGCAGCTCGCGCACGACGCCCCCGTGCCGGTCGTGCCCCCGGACGAAAAGCAGCCCATCGTCATTTCGGTCCCGGACTCGTCCAACACCGCCACGCTCGGCTTCGTGAGCGAGTGCCAGAAGCTCGGCTACCGCTGCCGCTACGAAATCGGCCTCATCCGCAACCACTACGTAGGGCGCACCTTCATCTCGCCCGGCCAGGACAGCCGCGAAATGAAGGTGCGCAGCAAGTTCAACACAGTGCAGGGCGTGCTCAAGGACCGGGTGGTCGTGCTCGTCGACGACTCCATCGTGCGTGGCACGACGGCGCGGCAGCTCGTCAAGATGATCCGTGAGGCCGGCGCGCGCGAGGTGCATTTCCGCATCGCCTCGCCGCCGGTCATCAGCCCGTGCTTTTACGGCATGGACTTCCCGAGCTACAGCGAGCTGTTCGCCAACCAGTTTCCGAGCGCCGAAGAAATGGCCCAGTGGCTCGGGGCCGACTCGCTGGCCTACCTTTCCGTAGACGGGCTCATGCGTGCGGTGAGCATCGCGCATGCCGGCCGCCAGGGTTTCTGCAACGCCTGCTTCACGGCCAACTATCCCGTGCCGGTCGAGATGGGTGTAACGAAAGAGGAAAACGACTGGTAGTCAGCGGCCCCGAACGACGTAGCGTATACCCCTACATTTAAACCGGTTGCCTCTGTGATTTGAGAGGCGTAGCGAGATCGTAATATTCCCGGGGCGCTGCGCCGCCGTATACTTGCCGCCGTTTATGATCCGTCCACAAACGGCGCCACGGCATGCGATACCGCCACCGACTGAAAGAGGGCCTTACGTCCTGCGCGATTTTCGGGTTCATTGTTTTTGCAGGGCTTGACGCCAATCATCTTTCGCCGGAACGGACTACAGGCTCCGCCTTCCTTCCCTCGGGCGCCGCGAAGCGCCCTCCGGCTCCCGCCGCCCCCGACACCCTCAGCCACTATGCCCCGCTCCGGCTGCAAGAGCCGCTCCCCATCGCCGGCCTGAAAGCGCCGGTAGGCATGCGCAAAGCCTACCGCCGCGCCGCCCGCTTCGACAGCGAAACCCTGTGGCTGGCGCGCGGCATCTTCTCCGAGTCCAAGCGCCCCGAGGAGCAGGTGCTGGTCGCCTGGATCATCCGCAACCGCGTCGAGACGCGCTACCGGGGCAAAAGCAGCTACCGCGAGGTTATCCTGGACCCGTTCCAGTTCAGCGCCTTCAACCCGCAGGATCCGCAGCGCGAGTTCTACCTGAGGCTTACCCCCGACGCCGACGCTCCCGGCTGGCAGCGAGCCCTGCGCATCGCGGCGCAGGTGCGCGCCGCCGGCCCGGGGCAGCGGCCGTTCTCGCGCCGCACGCGCCACTTCTACAGCGAGCAGTCGATGGTAGGGCGGGCGCACCCCACCTGGGCCGAAGGCGCCGAGCCGGTGGCGCCGGACTCCGCGCACGCCGTCGCCGCCGAGCGCTTCCGGTTCTACGAGGGCCTGCACTAGATGATGACCACCGTGACCCCGAGCGAAAGCAGCTCCTTGATCTGCACCTTATCGGAAGGGTCGAGGCGCTTGCCCGAGATTTTGCTGGGCCGGTAGTCGCGCTCGTAGACCGTGTCGAACTCGAAGTTGACGCCCAGCCACGAGTTGACTTTCATGGCGACGACGTTCTCCCAGATCACGTCCGGCACGTCCTGATTGAAGGCAGCGAACAGCCCGAGGGTCGTCTTGAGGCGCACGTTCTCGACCAGCTCGCGTTCGAGCTGCGTCCGCGACTCCAGGCCTACCTCGAAGCGCACCGGGCGGTAGTGCGTGTCGCCGTGGTAGAACGGCCGGAACCGCCGGATGGCGACCACCGTCTCCTTGGCCCCGACGCCGAAGCGGTGGGTAAACTGCTTGCCCGCGTTATAGGTGAGGCCCACGGACTGCGTGAGCGTCGCCGGGGCGAAGAAGCCGGATATTTTGACGGGCGGCGTCCGCCCGCCGTTGAGTGGGTCTTTCTTGAGGTCGTAGCCGGGAGCAAACTGCGTCCGGAGCTGCGAAGCGACGGTCGGGTTGAGCACCTGAAAGAAGCCCTCGCCCTCGTACTGCAACGACGAGTTGAGGTTGATGAGGTCGTCGGCCTTGCGCATCTCGTCGCCCTCCTGCTTGACGAGGCCGTAGGCCAGGCGCATCTCGTGCTTGTTCAGCCAGCCGCTGCGCCGCCGCTGCGCCGTCCCGTCGAGCTTGATCGTAAAGGCAAGCGAGTTGACGCCGCCCTTCGACCAGTTGCGGTAGCCCGCCTGCGCGGCCGAGAAGTGGCTTTTGAGGTCGGCGCTCCAGCCCTGCGCCGTGTCGGGCGCAGCGCCCTGCGCGCGCGCCTCCAGCGCGCCGAGAAGCAGCGCCAGGCTGCAAGCCCAGGCGCGCCGCGCGGGGCAGAAAAACCTTCGGATCGTCATAAAACCGGTGGCTCGCGCCGGGCCTGCGGGCGCCGTGTACAAGAGCATCGCTTTTGCCCGAAACGGCCGCGCAGCCCCGTTTCGCGTGCGCACGCCCAGGCCCTGTCGGCGCCTGCGGCGGCGCAAGCGCTCCGGAAACAGCAAGTTGCCTGCCGGGGACGCCTGCAAAAAAAGTGCGCCCCGGCCTGAAGATAGGCGTCAGTACCCTACGGCTGCATCCTCGCCGCGCGGATCGGCCCCGCCGTGCAACAGGCGCCCCCCGCCTTCAGGATACGTCACGAGGATGCCGTCGGCGCGGCCCCACGAGCCTTCGTGCAGGGCCATCCGCCAGCCGCGCCGCTCCAGGTTGTGAACGGCGTCCTCGGAGAGCGCGCGCCGCTCGTACTCCAGCACGTCCGGCTGCCACTGGTGGTGCAACCGGGGCGCCGCTACGGCCTGCGGCATATCCATGCCCAGGTCGATCACGTTGACGACCACCCCCAGCACGATGGTGATGATCCGCGAGCCGCCCGGCGACCCGATGACCATAAACAGGCGGCCCTCGGGGTCCTCGACGATGGTCGGCGTCATTGAGGAGAGCATGCGCTTGCCGGGGGCGATGCGGTTGGCCTCGGAGCCCAGCAGCCCGTACAGGTTCGGCGCGCCCGGCTTGGCGCTGAAGTCGTCCATCTCGTTGTTGAGCAGGAAGCCCGCCCCCTCCACGGCCGCGAAGGCGCCGTAGAGGCCGTTGATCGTCGTCGTGGCGCTGACGGCGTTGCCCTCGGCATCGACGACCGAGTAGTGCGTCGTTTCGGTGGGCTCGGCGGCCCAGGGGTCGCCTGCGGCCACGGCGGCGCTCGGCGTGACGCGCTCCGGATCGAAGCTTTGCATGCGGGCGCGCATGTATCCGGGGCGCGTCAGCGGCTCGGCGGGAATCTGTTGCACGTCGGGGTCGCCGAGGTGCGCGGCGCGGTCGGCGTAGACGCGGCGCATGGCCTCGCCCATGAGGTGCGCCAGGCGGCTGGACCCCCACCCCATCTCGGCCACAGGATGCGGTTCGAGTGCGTTCAGGAGTTGCACGAGCGCCACGCCCCCCGACGAGGGCGGCCCCATCGACAGGATGCGATGCCCCCGGTACCGGCCCACGACCGGCGTGCGCTCGACGGCCCGGTACGCGGCCAGGTCGGCGTGTGTGATCAGGCCGCCGCCGCGCTGCATCTCGGCCACGATCAGGTCGGCGGTCTCGCCCGCGTAGAACCCGGCGTGGCCGCTCCGGGCGATGCGCTCCAGCGTGCGCGCCAGATCCTGCTGCACGAACAGATCGCCCTCGGCGAAGGGCGCCGCCCGTGTGAAGTACCGCTTGCTGGCCGGAAACGCCGCCAACTGGTCCCGAAAATAGTTCAGCAGCCCGGCCTGCTCCCCGGAGAGCCGGTAGCCGTCGCGGGCCAGGCGCACCGCCGGCGCCATCACCTCGCGGAGCGGCAACCGCCCGAAGCGCTCGTGCGCCCGCAGAAGCCCCGCCGGACTGCCGGGCACGCCGGCGGCCAGATGCCCTAGCCGGCTCTTGTGCGGAAGAAAGTTGCCCGCGGCGTCGAGGTACATGTCGCGGTGCGCCGCGCCGGGCGCGCGCTCGCGGTAGTCGAACGTCGTGGCGGCGCCGTCGGCGGTGCGCACCACCATGAAGCCGCCGCCGCCGAGGTTGCCCGCCTCCGGAAACACCACCGCTAGGGCAAAGCCCGTCGCTACGGCGGCGTCGACGGCGTTGCCGCCCCGGCGCAGCACGTCCACCCCCACTTCGGAGGCGAGGCGGTGCGCGGAAACGACCATGCCGCGCCGCGCCGCAGCGCCGGCAGTTGTAACGGTGTCGGCAAACGGCGCCGCCCGACAGCCCACCCCTAGCGCCGATAGCGCCAGCATGTATATTAACAGGTACTTGCGTGCTCTCATATATATGCGATCCGGACAACTGGCAGGCTCAACGGGAAACGCAAATAATTTTAGGTAAACTTCGGAAAAACTCCATTCCCGCACGTAATTTGTTATAACCAATTTGTTGCAATTGGCGACCCCCGGCGCACGGCGTGCATGGGCTGCTGATCTCCAGCACGCGCCGCGTAGCCTGCTTTAGTATATGCGTTTTTGACATGGCAACGCTTGCTCGAAATCCGGTAGAAGTGGCGATCCGCACGATGTCGCTGGGCGCGGGCCTGGTAGGGCTGATCGTTTTCGTGGTATTCCAGCTTCTCTAGAGGCGTACGCTGCGCCTCGCCGGCCGATCCTGCGGCGCAGGGTGGGCCGATCCGCTATGGCTCCCCGGCGCTCCGCCCGAGCGTTTGTTCGCCCTGCGCAGGGGCGCAGGCGCGCCTTTGCCCGAGCGCGCCGTATCTTGAGCGCGCCCCTTTCTACCCACATCGCCGCTTCCCATGAACGAACTCATCCTGGT
>CBDTTW010000015.1:0-28701 GCA_965363675.1 uncultured Rhodothermaceae bacterium | reverse complement strand
CCGCCACGTCCGTGAAGCTACCGCGTGTCCCGAGCGGGCCCATTTCATTTTGGTGCAGCACGATCAGCGGGACTTCTTCCCGCGTGTGATCAGTTCCGGGATGCGTGGGATCGTTGCCGTGATCGGCCGTGATGATCACCAGATCCTCAGGATCGATCTGCCGCACGAAGCGCGGAAAGCGGTTGACCCCGTGCGAGTACACCCCGTCGCGCGTGGCCTCGGCAAACAGCCGGGCGCACGGCGCCGCGCGGGCCGCCGCCATGCCGCGCTGCTCCAGCGCCGCCGCCAGCGCCTCTTCCAGGTCGGCCTGCGCCACGCGCAGCGGCTCGGTCATGGGGCTCTTTTCAGCAGCGCTTGCACGAAGGGGTCGAAATCCTGCTTCGAGATGTTCGGGTAGGCGTCGAAGATGTAGCCGCTGCGCTCGATGAGCACGTTCGTCGGGGTGCCCTGCACGCGGTAAGCGTTGGTGACGAGCCGGCCCGGATCGGTCAGCACCCGGTAGGGCAGCTTGTTTTCGGCTTTGTGCGCCGCCAGCACGCTCGGGCCTTCCGAGGAGATGCCCACGATTACGAGGCCCTGGTCGGCGTACGCCTTGTGCAGCGCCACCATGTCGGGCATCTGCTGGTTGCAAGCGCCGCAGGTGGTGCTGAAAAAGTGCAGCAGCACTACCTTGCCCTGCGTGTCGCTGAGCTTGAAGTCGGCGCCTTCGCTGTCGGTGAGCACGAAGTTCTGCGTGCGCACGCGCTCATCGACGGGCTCCGTCGAGTCGCAGCCGGCGGCGGCCAGCAGCAGCGCCAGCGCCGCGAGGAGCCGGGGGGTCGTTTTTATCCAGGAAGTCATCGTAGTATGCGGTTTCCTCCGGTTGAGGAGGCGGCTTACAAAATCAGCCCCGGTCGGCAGGCGCGTGGGGCCTGCCGCCGGAGCTGACGGTTTGGAACGAACGCATCGGGGTTACTTTGCCGAAACGCCGAGGGTAATGCGGTGCACCTGCCCGAAAAGGTCGCCGAAGGCCGTGTAGGCGTAGTCGGCGCGCAGCCCGAAGCCGCTCAGGCCGGTCTTGACGCCGAGGCCGGCCGAAAGGCTCTCCTCATCGTAGTTGAACTTGTAGCCGGCCCGCAGGAAAAGCGCGTCCTGGAAGCCGTACTCGGCGCCGATATGCAGGCGCTCCGAGTAGTCGCGCGGATGCAGCCAGTCGGCCGCCAGCAGCAGCGTGCTGCTGCGCTGCCGGCCGGGGTCCGAAGGCAGCAGCTTCAGCAGGTCCATCGCCACGCCGAAGTCGAACGTCAGCGGCAGCTCGAAGCGCTGGTCGTAGTAGTCGTTCTGGTTGCCGAAGTTGCGCACCGACATGCCGAAGCGGAAGTCCTTGAAGCCGGGGTAGAACATCGTCCCGAGGTCCACCACCCAGTTGTTAAGCTCGTTCTTCTCCATGCGCGCGCCGAAGATCTCGTGCTGGATCTCGGTGTCGGGCAGGTTTTCGCGCGCTTGGCGGATCGTGGCGCCGAAGAAAAAGTTGTTCGTGATCTGGCGCGCGTACGACGCCCCGATGGCGTAGTTCTGCACCGTAAAGGTGCCCTCGTCGAGGTAGCCGCGCTCCTGGTCGCTCTGGGCGTCCGTCGAGATGGCGACCGACGTGCGCTTGAACGTGCCGTAGTCCATCCAGATGCCGCCAACGCCGAAGGTGCCCCAGTTGCCGAGCCGGTAAGCCGCCCCGACGCCGTAGTGCTTCGTATCGGCGATCCAGTTGGTTACGCTCGACATGGCGCTGAAGCCTTCCATCATGCCCAGGCCCGCCGGGTTGCTGAACATGGCGTTGGCGTCGCCGGAGAGGCCGGCCTGCGTGCCCGCCATGGCCGCCGAGCGCGCGCCCGTGTTGATCTGGAGAAAGCCCATGCCCGACTGCGCGTACTTGATGGGTTGGGCCAGGGCCCCCGTCGGGGCGCTCAGCAGCGCGAGCGCAAAGGCGGCGATAACCCCTGTCAGAAGTCTATTTTTCATCGTGTTACCTTCAGTTGGTAATGGAGAAGCCGTTGCTCCTGGTGAAAGAGGTTCGCTACTTGATGATGACGAACTTGCCGACCGCCTTCTCCCCGTTGGGCTTGCCGCTGGGGCCATCAAGTTTCTCCACTACGTAGATGTATACGCCGCTGACGATTTCCATCTGGCTGAACGTGTCCTGGCGCTGCCAATCCTGATCGCCCGAGTCCACGTTGTGGTCGATGGTCTGGATGCGGTCGCCGGTGACCGTGTAGATGTGGATGCGCGCGTAGGCGGGCAGGTTGAGGAAGTTGAGCCGCCGATCCGAGTACTTCCGGTTGCCCTGGATGTGGAACGGGTTCGGCACCACCACGACCTGATCCTGCCAGCCCTGGCTCACCGAGGGCGAGCGCGGCACGAGCGCCTCGGCCGACTTGGTGCTCGACGTGCCGGTGCGGTTCTGCCACATGTTGCTCTCCAGGCCCTCGGCGTTTACGGCCGTTACGACGTAGTAGTACTGCTCGCCGCGCACCACGTCCTTATCGAGGTACTCGGTCTGCGAGCCCGGAAGCTCCGTGAGCAGCAGGAACGTCGTATCGGTCGGCGCCTGGAGCGAGGGCGGGCGCTTGTACTCGCGGTAGATGCGCCACTTGACGGGCGTGCCGCCGCGCGCGGCGTCCTTGGTATTGTCCGACCACTTTAGCCGGATCTGGTCGCCTTCGGAGACGCCTTCCAGCGACGGCGACGCCGGGGCGTACTTGATGTTGAACTTGCCCTTGCCTTCCTTCACGTCGCCCGACTTCCAGGTGCGCACCGCCTTGGAGGCCGTGTAGAACAGCAGCTCCTTGGAGATGTCCAGGATCTTGTTCTTCTGGTCTTGCGTCAGTTGCGCCGTACCCGCCGTAGCGATCAGGTTGCCCCGCAGGTCGTAGATGTCGCCGTTGCGGACGATCTGCTGGCCGTACTGCGTCGAGAGGTTCGTGCCTGAGGGCAGCGGCGCCATGTACTGCGGAAGCTGCGCCGTCGAGCCGTTCTTATAGGCGCGGCCGGCGTCGATGGCCAGGCGCTGCGGGATCGTCGCCATGACGTAGGCCGTCACGATGCGCACGTTCTGCTTCGGCTGAAGGTTGTACGGCCCAAAGACGAACACGCCCGACTTCTCCTCCTCGATGTTCGAGCGGAGGGTCTCCAGGTTGATCCCGCTCTTGAGCGTGCGGTACCAGCCGGTCGGGTCCACTTCCGAATAGGTGCCGTCGCCCGGGTTGCCGTCCCACTTGCTCACCAGGAAGTCGTGCACCTGCTGCTGGTTGGTCTGCTTCAGGTCGGGCAGCTTCTCGCGCTGCGCCCAGCCCGCCTTGAACGGGAAGGCCGGGTTGTCGGACTCGTCGGTGGCGCTGGCGTCGGCATGAACCACCACGAAACCCGCCGCGTGCGGCTCGCGGAAGTCGCCCCACTGGCCGTTCGGGCGGGCGCGCGTATCCTCCTTCGGGCGCTCGTAGACGCGGTTGGAACTCCAGGAGTACCACATCCGGAGCGAGTCCGCCGAAGCGTCGCCCGCCTTGTACGCCTTGTACGAGTCGCCGTAGAGCTCGCCCCAGATGTCGCCGGGGTACTGCGCATTGCCCGTCGAAAGCTGCGCCGAGAGGGCGATGTACACGTTCGTACGCGGCTCGCTGCTCGTGTTCGTGAATACCCACTCGTTGAGCGTGTAGTCGTCGTGGTCGCGGCTGCCGAACATGTAGACGTAGCGCTCCATCTGCATGCCCATGCCGTAGTTGGGCCACAGATCGATCTTGTTGTAGAACATGACGTCGCTCGGGATCGTCGGGTCTACGGGATCGGTGCGGTCGAAAAGCTGCGTGCGGTCCTTGCCGTCGAGCACCTTGTCCGGGTAGTCATTCCGGAAAACGCGCTTGAAGGCCCCCTTGACCGGCACCGTGATCGTCTTGAGGTCCGAGATGCGGTTGTGGGTCACCTGCGCCACCTGGAACGGCCACGTCACGCCGGTGTCGTCGGTCCACTGGCGATCCACCGACACGATGACGCCGGCGTTGGTGAGTTGTCGGCGCTCGGTGTTCCAGTCGATGCCCCGGTAGTACTGGGGGAAGATGATGTCGTCCTCGCCGATCACCTCGTTCGTGTTGAACTGGAGGTCGCCCATGCGGATGCCGCGCCGAATTTGCGCGTCGGCGGGCGCCGCCGTGAGCAGGAGCAAAAACAGGCTCCCGAGGAGGGGAAGCGCGTTTTGTTTTAGTCGAAGCATGATGAAGAGTCTCCTTTATGCAAGCGTGCAAAAATCGGGGCAGGCGTCGGCTGTGCGGCGAGGGTCCGCCCCGTACTGCCGGGAAAGCAGCGGCCGGCAGCCGAGGCGGCCGGCCGTATGCACGAATTAGAAGTAGAGCTTGATGCCGAAGAAGATGTCCCGCATCTCCAGGAACGTCCACGGCGTGAAGTCCGGCATGTCGATATACGCCTTGTCGTCGATGGCCTTGTCCAGCCGCGACTGCTCCTCGCTCGTCAGCTCGCGCCAGTTCGAGCCCTCGCGGATCTTGTAGGCGCCGGTGGCGCGGTCCAGGTAGAACTCGCCCACCCGGATGCCCGAGGTCACCTTGCTCAGATCGGCCACGCGGTTGATCGGCACGTACGTCGCGTTGAGCGCGCCCTTCGGGAAGTCGCCCGGGCGGTCCTTGCCCGTGACCTTGCCGTCCGGCCCCACCTCGATGTCGAGCGAGTTCATGTAGTTCGTGAACTGGCTCTTCCACCACTTGTGGTTATCCCAGGCCAGGCCCTGCGTGTTCGTCACGTCGTTGTCGACGTTCCGCGTCATGTTGCGGTGGTTGAACACGTTCGTCACGTCCACGTAGAAGAGCGCATCGAGGCTGCCCGTCGAGACCAGGTTCTTCGTGAAACGCAAATCGAAGCGCTGGTAGGGCGTCCACCGGATGTTCTCGTCCAGACCGCGCAGACCGGCCGGGTTGTACGTGAACTGCTCGCCGCGCTGCCACGTGTAGAGCACGTTGGCATTGAGGCCGCCCAAGAGCGTGAGCGGACCGAGCTGCGGGCCGAAGTCCTCCGGAAGCTGGAAGTCCACGTTCGCCTTGAAGATCGGGCGCACGTCGGGCGAGCTGACCTGAAGGCCGACCGGGCGCGCCTCCAGCGTCGGGTCTTCGTAGAAGCGCTCGTAGCCGAAGTTGCCGCCGCTCTCGATGGCCCAGTTCATGCTCATCCAGCCCGAGAGGTACGGGATCGCGCTGCGGCGCAGCTCCAGGAACGTCTCGAAGCCGCGCACATCCTCGAACCGGCGGTTGGCCAGCACCTCGTAGGTGTGGGCGCCGAGCAGTTCGTAGAAGTTCACGTCGAGGTTGTCGTTGGTGTCCTTGTAGTAGGCCGTCGCCCGCAGGCTCATGCGGTTGAACAGGTTGTGCTCGTAGCCCAACTCGTACATGATCGTGCGGGGCGGGCGCACGCGCGGGTTGCCGTAGCGGTCTACGCGCTCGCTGTTGCGGTAGTCGTAGCGGACGCGGTAGGAGGCCATGGCGTCGGGCCACTGGTACATGTGGCCGTAGTTGAAGAAGATCTTGGCCACCGTCGAGATCGGGTGCGAGATGCCCAGGCGCGGGCTCAGGCGCATCTGCCGGACGCGCTCCATAGGCACCTTCTGGAACAGGCTGTCCGAGTTGCCGGCCAGCAGGTATTCGGTGTACGGGCTGTCGGGCTCGCCGGGCGCGCCGTTGAGCACCGGGTACTTGCCGTGCACGATGCCGTCGAGGCGCAGGCCCAGGTTGGCGATGAAGCCGCGGTATTCGAGCTTGTCCTGCCCGAAGAAGGCCCATACCCAGGGCTTGCCTTCCGACGACCAGCGCGAGCCGCCGTTGACCGACGGGTCGAGCGCGTCGTAGTACTGGAAGATCGTCGTGCGGGCCAGCTCGAAGCCGCCGCGCACCTGGTTCGAGCGGTTGAGCTGGCTCGTGACGGCGCCCTTGGCTTCCCACTTGCGCGAGTACGTGTCCGAGATGCGCACGTTGCACGAGGCCATGCGGTACTCGCCGGTGATGTCGCGCTGCGAGACCGGGTCGTAGCCCCACGGCGTCTCGTCGTACCAGTAGTCGCCGATGCGGATCTTGGCCCAGTCGCGCCAGTTCTCCCAGCCGAGTTCGCCGCGCGCCGCCTTGGCGTCGGCCTCGGCCTCGGTGCCCAGGTTGCCGTCCACGACGAGGCCGGGCTGCGAAGACGAGTAGAGCGGCACCTTGGCCTTGCTGCCCTTGAGCGGAGCCGTGTTGCGGTGGTTTTGCAGCATCCCGTAGTCGGTGCGGTGGTGCGCCATGTCCAGCTCCCAGAACGTGTTCGAGGAGACCGTGTTGACGAGCTTAGCGCCGTAGATCTGGCGGGTCTGCTCGCCCGGCACCGCGCAGTTCGGGTACCACATCTTGTTGGCGTCGGCGACCACGCGCAGCGGGTTGTTCGAGATCCAGCCGTCGATGTCCGGACCCTGGCCGCCGTCGGCGCCGCGCTGCTTGCTCCAGAAGCCGTGCACGTTCATCTTCATCGACTTCGTCAGGTTCGTCGTCAGCTTGCCGCGCCACGACGCATCGTGGTACGACGGGATCGGGTAGGCCCCCGAGTACTCGGTGTCCTCGGTGTCGTACGAGGTGAAGAACTTGACGCGGCTGAAGAAGGGCACCGGCCCGCCGAAGGTAAAGCTCGCCCGGTAGTCCGGACGGTCGCCGTAGGTCATGAAGTCCGACTTGTCCGGGTCGAGGCCCTCGGCAAACTGCACGACGCCCTGCTGCTCGAGCTCCTTGAGCTTGTCGATCGAGTCCTGCGAGCGGTGCTGCCAGAGCCACTTCGCGTAGAGCTCCATCGGCTTGCCCAGGTGCTCCTTAGCCAGGCCCTTGTCCTTGGAGGCCGCGTCCCAGCCCGCGAAAAACGCGTTCTTGATTTGCTTGCCGGCCGCGTCGAGCTTCGGGGTGCCGTCGGCGTTCTTGACGATGCCGTCGAAAGCCCCGGCCAGCGGGTCGGTCATCGGGTCGTAGATCGGCGAGCCGACGCCGAAGGTCATCGGGCCGTCGTGCCGGAGCGCCGGGGCGCTGTACTGGTAGTTGAGCGAGCCCGAGTAGCGCTCGCCGCCTTCCTTGGTGACCACGTTGACGGAGGCCGAGCGCAGGTTGCCGTACTCGGCCGAGAAGCCGCCCGTCTGCATCTTGATCTCCTGCACCGCGTCGAGGTTGACCTTCATGTGGGCGCGGTTCGAGAGGGGGTCGCCCTGGGCCACGCCGTCCACGATGAACTGCGTCTCCTCGTACGAGCCGCCGCGCACGCTCGGGCGGTCGTTGAAGACCGAGGCCGAGCTGACGCCGACCTGGGCCGCGATCACGTTGGTGATGCTCTGGTAGCGACCGGCCTGGATCTCCTCGACGCTGATGTTGCGCTGCGTGCCGGCGATGTCGCGCTGGATGACGGGCGCCTGCGCCGTGATGACGAGTTCGTCGAGGCCGACGGTCTCCTCCTGCATCTGGATGTTGAGCGTGGTCGTCAGGTCGATGCTCACGCTCACGCGCTGGAGCAGTTGCGGGGTGTAACCGACGAACGAAGCGCGGATGTTGTGGTTGCCCGGCTGCACGTTGAGAATCGTGTAGTAGCCGTCGAGATCGGTGATGGCGCCGGTCGTGGTGCCCTCGATGACGACGTTGACGCCGGGCAGGGCCTCGCCGTTGGTGGCGTCGGTGACGCGCCCGGCGATTTTGCCGGTGGTTTGCCCCATCGCAAGGCTTGCCGGTAGAAGCAGCGCGAGCAGCAGTAGTAGCTGTACTGGCCTCATAGTGTAAAACTCCTCTTGTGGGTGATTCTTTCGCCGGGGCGCTCTTGAGGATCAGCAGCCCGGCTCGATGGTGGCGCCTACTTACCCGGTTGCGTTCCGGGCGGCGGCGCGGCGCGGCGGCGGTTCCTGCTTCCGCCCGGCGCCGGGTGCTCCGATAGTCGCAAGAAGGTCCAAACGTGAAAAGGCCGAAAAAGTAGACCTTTTCGCAGACCTTCCTTACAGAGGCGACTCCTCTGAAACGCCGAACTTCCTTAACCGTTTACTTAACGAGTCGGAAACATCGCCGCAAGAATGACCTCGCCTGAGGCTGATGCTACGGCGCGGCGCGCACAAAAGCAAGATCCATTCGGAAGCCCTTTCCAGGGCGCTTCCTTTTTGCCCATTCCCTTCTTCCTCCAAAGGGCCGTAAACGCAGAAGCTGCGGCGAAAACCTCCCGCCGCAGCTTCCGTTTGCATGACCGGGGGTTACCTGGCGGCCCCGGCCCACGCCGCATAGCGCTGCTCGACCTCCTCGGGCGTGCGCGCCCCGTCGAAGATGATGATGCGGTGCCGGAACGTCGTGGACTGCCCCGCCGCAAGGCTGAAGTTCAGCGTTTCCTTGCCGCCCGAAAGCGCCGCCTGCCCGAGCGGGTTGGCCGCGAACAGCCCGTAGCCGCGCGCGTGCCAGTACGTCGGGAAGCCGGGGTTGCCGGGGTGGTCCAGAATCGCAATCACCACCGAGTCGCCCTCGACGACGCCGCTGAGCATCGTCCACTTGCCGCGCGTGCCCCACACGGCGTCGCCCTCCTTGCCCTCGCTGCTGCGGTAGCGCCCCGTGACGCCCTCGTTGCCCATGGCCTGTACGGTCGTGGCCTGGCCGCTGGCGTCGGCGTAGACTTCGGCCTTGTCCTTCGAGGGGTGCTCCAGGCCGCGCGTCAGGCGCAGCCCCAGCACGCCCTCCTTGTTGTCCTTCAGGCTGACCGCCTCGCCTTGGGCCGTCAGCTTCGTGATGCGGTCGATCATGCGCACGCCCGGCTCGGCGTGGAACGCGTAGCGCGTATCTTCCCGGAGCATCACCTTGCCTCCGGCGTCCACCCACTCCTCGGTCACGTCGAGCGTGCCCTCGCCGGCGCCGCCCTGCATGCCGTTGATCTTCTGGTGCCGGATGGCGCCCATTTCTTTGGCGCGCTCGGCGGGGATGGCGTCCGAGTTATTCCAGAAGTCGAGGCCGTTCACGTCGCCGTAGTTGAACCACAGGCCGATGTGGTGCGGGTGGTCCACGCGCTCGCCCGGCCGCGGGTCGAGCGGGTAGCCGCGCGTAAGGGCCGTGCCGTCGGGGCTGTAGATCGGGTAGAGCACCGGCTTCTTGAGCACGGCCAGCGTATCGGTGTACAGGTACGACGTAAACGGCTTGCCGCCTACGAGCACGTCCACGCGGCGGCCCGCCTCGTCGTGGTTGAGCGTGATCGTCGTCGCGTCGTCGCCTTCGGCCAGCGCCTCGTCCGGGGCGTCGGCCTTGCAGCCGCCCAGCAGCGCGCCAGCGCCGAGCGCCAGCGCCAGGGCAAACCTATGGACCTGCGGGAGGGTGATGTTGCGCATGTTCAAATCAGGATAGGGTTGCAAAAAAAACAGAGCCGGCCGGAAACGCGCTCCGGCCGGCTCTGGCCTCTGCGGCGCGATCAGCCCGCCGCCACGTCCATCTTGGCCTCGTCGAAGGAGACCTTGCGGCCGGTCTGCATGGCCTTGATCGTCATGCACAAGGCCGCCGAGTGGCTCCAGGCCGCGTTGATGTCGGCGTTGGTTTTCTTGCGGCTGCGGACGCACTCCATCCAGTTGCCTACGTGGGCCGTCGTCTCGTTGTCGCCGCCGGTGTTGGCCCCCGTCTCCACGCGCGAGCCGTCGCCGAGCTTGCGGGGCTCCAGCTTGTTGGCCTTGAGGCCCATCGCCTTGGCCTGGTTTTCCTGAAGGCCGCCCTCGCCCGTGATTTCGCCGGTGTCGAGGTTGAGCATGCCGCCGTTGGAATAGTAGTACTCCTTGGTGCCCCCCGCCTCGTTGGTGAACCGCGACGAGTAGACCACCTGGAAGCCCTGGCTCGGGTCGTTGAGCGGGCCGTAGTCGAACACCGCCGTCATGGTGTCCCAGTTGCGGCGGCCGTCCTTCCACAGGTAGATGCCGCCGTTGACGACGACGCTGCGCGGGTGCGGCACCTCGGCGAACCAGTGCACCGTGTCGATCTGGTGCACCATCCACTGATCCGGGATGCCCGACGAGTACGGCCAGAACAAGCGGTATTCGAGGTATTTGCGCGGGTCCCACTCCTCGTAGGGGCGGTTGAGCAGATACCGCTTCCAGTCCGTGTCGCTCTCCTTGATGGTCGAGACGAGCGCCGGGCGGCGCCAGCGGCCGGGCTGGTTCACGTTCCAGGTCATCTCCGACATCACGATAGGCCCGAAGGCGCCGCTCTTGAGGTACTCGTAGGCGCCCCAGTACTTGGGCGAGCTGCGCCGCTGCGTGCCGACCTGGAAGACGCGGTCGCTCTTGCCGATCACGGCGAGCGCCTCGTTGGCGTCGCTCATGATGTTGGCGAACGGCTTCTCGACGTACACGTCCTGGCCACGCTTGACCGCCTCGATGGCGTGCTGCGCGTGCTGGAAGTCGGCCGTCGAGATGATGACGGCGTCCGTGGCGCGGGCGTCGTACATCTCCTCGTTATTGCGGTACGGCTTGATGTCCACGCCGGCCCGCTCCTTGATGAAGGCCACGCCCTCTGCCCGCCGCTGATTCCAGATGTCGGAGACGCCGACGAACTCCATGTTCTGCGTCTTCTTGTGCGCCTGGAAGGCCGGGAAAAGAGAACTGCGGAAACGGTCGGAGAAACCCACGATGCCCACGCGCACGCGGTCGTTGGCGCCGATGATGCGCGCGTAGCTCGAGGCGGGCATGCTCATGGCAAGCCCGGCCCCGGCCGCGCCGGCCGCGACGGTCTTGAGGAACGCGCGGCGGGAGGTTGGTGAGGGGTTGGTCATAGTCGCCTCGTTTGTGGTGTGTTTACAATTGTCAGGAGACCACCTTCATCGCTTCCGGGTCCCAGTTGATCGGATGATGCTCGACGTAGCTCTTGTTCGAGAGCACCGCCGGGGCGGCGGCGCGGTAGCCGAACGTGGCGTCCTCGACGTTGGGCTTGCCCGTGCGGATCGTCTCGAAGAAGTTGTTGAAGTGCTCCTGGTGCTCGTTGTAGCCCGCCGGAGCGTTGAACTTGATCTCCTCGGGGGCGGAGGGCTGCGCCGCGCCGGCGCCCGCCTTCTTCGCGCGGATCGCCTGCCGGATCTCGCCCTGCGTCGCGTTCGAGAACGTGCGCACCGAGTTCCAGCCGTACATCAGCTCCTCCTCGCCCTCGGCCCGCATCGGGCGCTTCGTCACGGTCAGGCCCTCGCCGTCCTTGATGGTCATCATGCCCGAGTCGCCGATGAACCGGAAGACTTCCTCGCCGCCGCTGCCGGCGGCAAAGTTGACCTGGAGCGAAAGCGTGAAGGCCGGGTGCTGCTCCGTGGCGGGGTAGTCGTACATGCCCATCATCACGTCGGGCACGTCGCGGCCGTCCTCCCAGTAGCGCAGCCCGCCCGTGGCGAAGATGCGGTCCGGGCCGTGCGAGTTGACCACCGTGTGGATGCCCGAGAACAGGTGCACGAACAAATCGCCGGCGATGGCGGTGCCGTAGTCCCAGTAGTTGCGCCAGCGGAAGAAGCGCGTCTCGTCGTAGGGGCGCTTGGGCGCCGAGCCGAGGAACCGGTCCCAGTCCACCGTCTTGGGCGAGGCGTCCGGCGGGATGGTGTACTGCCAGGCGCCCGTAGACGACTGCCGGTTCATCTTAGCCTCGATCATGTTGAGCTTGCCGAGCACGCCGGACTCGTACATCTCGCGCGCCTTGTGGTAGATCACCGAGCTGACGCGCTGGCTGCCCACCTGGAGCACCTTGCCCGAGGCGTTGGCCGCCGCAATCAGCGTCGGGCCTTCCTCGACGCGGTGCACGGCCGGCTTTTCGAGGTACACGTGCTTGCCCGCCTTGAGCGCCTCGACGGCCATCGGCACGTGCCAGTGGTCCGGCGTGGCGATGATGACCACATCCACGTCGGGGCGGGCCAGCAGCTCGCGGTAGTCGCGCGTCGTAAACAGGCTCGACCCGAACATCTCCTTGGCGTGCGTCAGGCGGCCGTCGTACAGGTCGGCCACGCCGACGATCTGCACTTCGGGGACCTGCTTCGCCATGTGCGTATCGCCGAAGCCCATGATGCCCATGCCGATGGTCGCCACGCCCAGCTTCTCGTTGGGCGAAACGCGGCGGCGCGGGGCCTGCCCGAGCGTCGCGGCCTTGGCGCTCGTCAGGATGGTCGGCGCAAGACCGGCGACCACCGACGAGGCCGTCGCCACGCGCAGAAACTCTCTTCTCGATGACTTATTCATATAAGCTCACTCCTGGTGTTTTTAGCATGCGGATTCAAAGCGCCGGGCGGCCGGCTCAGACGACCCACGCGTCGCGGCCCTGCGGCAGCAGCAGGCGGTTAGCCTCCTCGTCGCCGATGACCTTCTCGGCCTTGCCGTCCCACAGGATCGAGCGGCCCGTCAGGTAGGAGACGTTGCCGAGCACGGCCGTCGTCGTCGAGCGGTGCCCCACCTCGATGTCGGCGATGGGCGCCTTCCGGGACTTGATGGCCTCGAAGAAGTCGCGCTTGTGGGCGTCGCCCTGGTCGTTGCCCGACTTGACGATCATCGGCTCCAGCCCCTTGCCGGCCTCCGGCATGACCTCGAACTTCTCGCGGTCCAGGAAGAGCGTGCCCGCCGTGCCGTGGTACATCATGCCGTAGCCCATGTCGTGCATGGGGTGGCTGTTGAGGTCGCGGTTCTCGTAGGTCACCACGCAGTCGGGGTACTCGTAGGTCACGCTGAGCGTATCGGGCGTGTCGCGGTTGTCCTTGATGTGGAACTTGCCGCCCACCGCCGAGACTTTTGTCGGGTAGTCGTGCCCGATGGCCCACTGGATGATGTCGAGGTGATGCACCCCCCAGTCGGTCATCATGCCGCCCGCATAATCCCAGAAGTAGCGGAACGTAGCCCAGCGCTGGTAGCGCTGCTGATCGTCGAGGACGACGCCGAAGCGGTTGATGTTGAACGGCCGCTTGGGGGCCGGCCCGAGCCACATATCCCAGTCGAGGCCCGGCACGGGCGCGCTGTCCGGCGGCGAGCCCCAACCGTCGGGGAAGCTGTTGCCGTAGTTCCAAGCGCGCACGAAGCTGACCTTGCCCAGCTTGCCGCTGCGGATGAACTCGACGGCCTTCTGGAAGTGGTCGCCGGAGCGCTGCTGCGTGCCGACCTGCACGATGCGGTTGTGCTTGCGCGCCGCCTCGACCATGGCGCGCCCTTCGGCCACGCGCACCGAGGTCGGCTTCTCGACGTACACATCCTTGCCGGCCTGGCAGGCCATCACGGTTTGCACGGCGTGCCAGTGGTCGGGCGTGCCGATCACGACGGCATCGACATCCTTGCGGTCGAGCACCTTCCGGAAGTCGGTGTAGCTGTCGATGCCGGGGGCGATGCGCTTGGCGAAGTCCAGGTTGGTCTGGTACACGTCGCACAGGCCGATCACCTGCGAGGCGTTGCGGAACGTGTTGACGAGGCTGAACAGGTGGCCGCGCGACTGCTGGCCGATGCCGATCATGCCGAGGCCGACGCGCTCGTTGGCGCCGAGGATGCGCGCGTAGCTGGAGGCGGGTACGCTCAGCGCGGCTCCCGCCAGGGCGGCCTTCTTCAGAAAGTCTCTGCGGGAAGTAGACGTTTGCATGCTTTTAGGTTGGTTGCCGTCCCCCGCGCCGCTCCGGCGCGCGGGACGTAAAGTAGGCGGCGAGCTACGCGAGCGGCGCGCCCATGCCGGCCAGCACGCCGCGCATGTAGGCGAAGGACTCGACCATGCCCGGCAGCGGGTTGTCGCCGTTGATCTCGTATTCGAGGTTCACGTAGCCGCCATAGTTGATGTCCTGGAGCGCCCTGAAGATCTCCGGAATGGGCATCTTGCCCCGCCCGACGGCCACCTGGCTCTCCTTGACCATGAGATCCGAGAGGTCCTTGATGTGTATGTCGAGCACGCGCGGTCCGGCCTCACGGATTGCCTTAACAACGTCCGTGCCGGTGCGCGTAGTATGGCCTACGTCGACGCACAGCCCGACGCGCGGGTCCATGTTCTTGATGACCTTCAGCACGTCGGCGGGGGCCGGGAAGTGCTTGTCCTCAGGGCCGTGGTTGTGCACGGCCACCTTGATGTCGTACTGCTTGACGAACTTCTCGATGCGCGGCAGCGTTTGCGCCGAAGGCGCAATGACGAGCAGCGGCATGTGGGCCTTTTTGGCGTACTCGAAAAACTTGCCGATGGCCTCGTCGGTGTCGTCGTACATGTTGTTGTTGCCGCCGCCGGTGACGATGAGGCCGGCTTCGGTAAGGCGGCGGTGCGCCTCGGCAAACTCCTCGGCGGTGCTCTCGTAGGGCAGGTGCATGCTCTTGAGGCACACGTACGGCGTCCCGATGGCCTTGACCATCTCGATCATCTCGGGGCGCTTGAAGTTGCGCAGCGAGTACGTCGCCACGCCGAGCTTGATCGGAGTCTTCTTGCCCGCCGCCTCGGCAGGGGCGGCGGCGGCCGGGCGCGCAAAGGCGCCGAGGTTCGGCAGGCCCGCGGCCATGCCGGCGGCGCCCAGGGCGGCGGCCTTCAGGAAGCGGCGGCGGTTGGTGTCGTTGGCGTCCATCATATGCTTGTACCGGGTTTATACGGGGCGTGCGTGAGCCAGGCGGCGTGCGCCGGTCACTGCGGGTTCAGGCTGCGGATTTTGATGTTGCGGAACCAGGCGTCATCGTTGTGATCCTGAAGCACGATGTGGCCGTCCCGCTTCATGCGCATCTCTTTGATCGCGGCGTACTTGCTGGCCGCGTACAGCGAGTCGAACTGCGGCGTGTCCAGGTCGTATTCGACGACCTTCTGTCCGTTGAGCCAGTGCTCGCCGTGGCCGCCCTGCCACACGATACGGCCCTCGTTCCACTCGCCGACGGGCCGGATGGGCTTGTCCGCCGAGGGGCCGATGAGGTCGTAGAGGCCGGCGGCGCGGCGGTTCGTGCCGTTGCCCTTGTTGGCGTCCTCGTGCTGGTCGTCGTCGAGCACCTGGTACTCGAAGCCGAGGGCGGCGCTGGGCGGCGGCACGGCCACCGAGAGCGACTCCGAGACATTGTACTTGAGGCCGCTGTTGCCCCCGGGGCTGATCTTCCACTCGAAGGCCAGCTCGAAGTCGCGGTACGACGCCTGGGTCATCAGGTCCCCCCCGGCGGCGGGCTGGCCGTCGGCCTGCACGGGCACGTTCTTCTGCGCCTTCTTATGGATGGCGCCGTCCACGATTTCCCAGTGGGCCGTCGCTACGGAGTCCTTGCCGATGCCGCGCCAGCCCTCGAACGTTTGGCCGTCGAACAGAAGCTGCCAGCCGTCGGTCTGCTCCTGCGCGGTGAGCGTGTTCGGGCCTACGGCTTCTTCCACGGCCTCGGGCGCATCCTTGGAGCAGCCGGAGAGCAAAACGCCCGCCGAGAGCAGCGCGAGGGCCGGAAGTATGGATGCCTTACGCAAACGCATGTCTGAATAACCTGTTAGGAGAAAAAGAGAAACAAGCGCCTTAAAAGCGCTCCCAAGCCGGATGCGCCGGCAAAACCCTGCGGGAGGCGCGGCGGCGGAAGAAGCAAGCCCCGAAAAGTCGCGGCAGCCTACTTAACCGGTTATGTAACAAATTTACTACCGCCGCGTCAATGCTCCGGCGTCGAAATGCGTTGAATATTTGCCTTACCATTAGGCAGATTAAACGCGCATTGTAATGATTATGTTCTTTAATTTTATGAACTTAAGTTGATTTCATTCGCCATGCGCAGGCTCAGCGCTTCTACGAGCAGCGCCTGCACGGCCTCGAAGTCCGGCGCGAAGAAGGCGGCCCCCGCCTCGCGCAGCGTCGCTTCGCCGAAGCTGCCGCCCAGCCCGATGACGGTGCAGCCGGCCCCCGCCGCCGAGCGCACCCCGTTGACGGCGTCCTCAACGGCCAGGCAGCGCTCCGGAGCGACGCCCAGCCGGGCGGCCGTGCGCGCATACGGCTCCGGGTGGGGCTTGGAGTGCGCCACGTCGTCGGCCGTCACGACGGCCCCGAAGGCGCCCTGCAACCCGAAGCGCTCGAAAACGGCCTGCTGGTCCTGGGCGGTCGCGGAGGTGGTCAGCCCGAGCGGCGCCCGGCCGCGCAGCAGCTCCAGGCAGCGGCGAGCGCCCGGGAGGAGGCGCAGTTGCGGCATCAGGTCGCGGTAGCAGCTTTTCTTTGCCTCTACGATGGCTTCCGCCGCGACGGAGGCTTCGGGGTGGAGCGCGAGCAGGCGGCGGCATACCTCCAGGTCGGTCCGCCCCTTCGAGTCGGCGATGAGCCCTTCCGGCGGGACGAGCGAGAATCGGCGGAACGCTTCGCCGAGGGCCGCTTCGTGCAGCGGCTCCGAGTCGATGAGCACTCCGTCCATGTCGAAAAGCACTGCTTCGAAACGAGCCATACGGCGGCGAAGGTAAAAGAGAGAGGCGGCCGGGGCCACGTATAAACGAAAAGCCTGTAGCCGGGAGGGCCTACAGGCTTTTCCAAAACACCATCGGGCAGAGCTTAGCGGCTGGTGGTCTTCATCTCGTACCACGGGCCGCGGTCGAGCTTCGTCACACCCGGCACGGGGACCTGGTCCACCGGCAGCGGGCCGAAGGTCATCGTCGGGGGCACCAGGCTCAGGTTCGAGTTCATCATCTGATCCCACGTCAGTTCTTGGCCGGTGTACGCGGCTTCGCGGACCATAATGGCCGAAAGCGTGCTTTCGGCGATCTGGCGGCCCTCGTTGAGCGGCGCGCCGGCGCGGATGCTGTTGATGAGGTCGGTGTGCTCCTGCTGGTACGGGTTGGTCTCGTTGCCCTCGAACTTCCAGTCCGTAGCGCCCTTGATAAGGGAATTGGCGTCGGAGACGCCCTTCTCGCCCTGGAACCACTCGTAGACGTGCGCCGTCGTGCCTTCGATCTGGCGGCACATGCTCTGGATGCGCGTGCCGTCCGCATACTCCAGCACGGCCCCGAAGTGGTCGTAGATGTGGCCGTACTCGGGCTGCACGCGCGACTGGCGGCCGCCCATGCTGATCGCCTTGACGGGGTGCGCCTTCAGGACCCAGTTCGCCACGTCGATGTTGTGGACGTGCTGCTCGACGACGTGATCGCCCGAGAGCCACGTAAAGTAAAGCCAGTTGCGAAGCTGCCACTCCATATCGGTCCAGCTTTCCTTACGCGCGTTGTTCCACAGGCTGCCCTGGTTCCAGTAGACTTGCCCGCCGAGCACCTTGCCGATGGCGCCGTCGTGGATGCGCTGGATGGCCTCGTTGTACTTCTTGCTGTGGCGGCGCTGCGTCCCGGCCACAATGCCGAGCTTCTTCTGCTGCGCCATGTCGGCGGCCGCGATGACGGCGCGGATGCCGACCGGATCCACGGCGACGGGCTTCTCCATGAAGACGTGCTTGCCGGCGTCGATGGCGGCCTTGAGGTGCTCGGGGCGGAACGCCGGGGGCGTCGCGAGGATCACCATGTCCACGCCCGAGGCGATCACCTTCTGGTAGGCGTCCCAGCCCGAGAAGCAGCGGTCGTCGGTGGCCTTCATGGCCGCCGGGATCTCCTTCTTGAGCTTGCCTTTGCAATCGTTCAGGTGGTCTTCAAAAACGTCGCCGAGCGCCACGATCTCGATGCCCGGCGCTGCGTTGGCGCAGTTGACCGCAGCGCCCGTGCCGCGGCCGCCGCAGCCGATCAGACCTACCTTGATCGTGTCCGCCGCCGCTGCGTAAGCGAAGTCGGCCATTCCCATCAGGCCGGCCGTCACAGCGCTGCCTTTAACCAGGTCATCACGTAAACTCATAGGTACCCTCCACGAAAGAAAGCGCCGGGGCGCAGTGTCGGTGGTAATGTTCAGACGATTCCCAAGGGGGCCGCGCCGCCGGGCGGTCGAAGCCCTTTCAAGTAAGCTGCGGGCCTACAACCCAAAAGGCCGCCTCTGCGGCGCGCCGGGGCAGCCTCAGCGCTGTAAGTACGGCATTGAACGCCACGAACGCAACGCCGCCATATAAATATCTGTATAAGAAACGCTCGTTATACCCTGCGCCGTAAATCCTGATCCCATAACGTTTTATACGGCATCAGCGGGCGGCGGCCAAGCCCTCGGCTCCCTCCTCGGCGGCGAGCGTGCGCGGGGTGCGGCGCACGGTGCATACCGGCACATGCCCCATGCGCACCACCTTCTCCGCGACCGACCCGAGGAGGCGGCTCCGGAGGTCGGTGTGTCCGTGCGAGCCTACCACGAGCATCGCGCACCCGCGCTCGGCGGCGTGGTGCGCGAGCGTGTGCGCGGCATCGCCCGGGCGGATGTGCACGTCTACGGGCTTTCCCTCGCCCACCACCTCGGTGACGAGGGCCTTCAGCGCTTCCTGAATGGCGGCGATTTTGGCCTGGGTGTCGGGCATGAGGATCATCGGCTCGTAGCCCGAGAGGTAAGCCATGCTTCCCTCGTCGTAGACGTAGAGCACTTCGAGGCTGGCGCCCTGGGCCAGCGCCAGCTCGCGGGCGTACCGCAGCGTGTGCCGCGACGACGGCCCCAGGTCGATCCCGACGAGGATGCGCCCGGCCGCGCCCGGGTCCGGCAAGTCGTCTCCGGCGTGCACGGTCATCACGGGGGCTTGAGCCTCGCGGACGACCTGCTCGGCCACGCTGCCGATGAGCATGCGGTCGAGGCCCCGGCGGCCGTGGGTGCCCATCACGACCAGGTCGATCTCCTGCTCGGCGGCGTATTCCAGGATGGCCGCCGCCGGAGCGGCCGCCTGCCGGCGCGCCTTCACGACGCGCCCCGGCGCCAGCGCCTCGACGGTGGCGGGCCAGGCCGCTTCCACCGGCTCGGCGGGCAGCGGCGGCCCCTCGCCCGGAGCGGGCAGCTCGGACCAGGCCGGGGGCGGACCCCCGGGGGCCGTCACGTGCAGCACGTGCAGCTCCGCGCCGAAGTGCCGCGCGAGCCGCACCGCCTGCACGAGCGCATGGTCGGAGCAGGGGGAGAAATCGGTGGGATGCAGGATGCGATGCACGTGCAGCATGGCGAGCCTCCGGGGCGGCTTGGGGGGTTAGGGGGGTCAGGCGTGAGCGGGCGCCGCCGGGCGGCGGACGAGCGCCGGGGCCTTCACGGTGAGGACGGGGCACGGCGCCAGGCGCAAGCGCTGCTCCGTGGGGTCGCCGCGCAGCATGTGGCGCAGCAAGCCTGAGGGCTGTAGCGCCGCCGCCAGCAGGTCCGCCCCGGCGTCGGCGGCCAGGCGCGCCCCGGCCAGCACCGGGTCGCCGTGGCACACCCTGTACGCGGCCTCGGCGCCGAGGCCGGGGGCGCTCCAGGCGCGCAACGCCTCCAGGGCGTCGGCCTCGCGCCGCCGGAAGTCGGCGCCCTGCCCCGCTTCCTCGTGCTTGTCGATGACGTGCATCACCACAAGGCGCGCGCCGGCTTGCTCGGCAAGCGCATTCGCCCACCGAAGCGCTTCCAGGGAGGCCGCCTCGCCGTCGTCCATCTGCACGCAGATCGTGCGCAGTTGCAGCGAGGGCGCCGGGTCGCCGGCGTTGCAGCGCACCGTCAGCACGGGGCACGGCGCAAAGCGCACCACCTCCTCGGCGACGCTGCCCATCAGCAGGCGCGGCAGCCCGTAGCGCCCGTGGGTGCCCATTACGATCAGGTCGGCGGACTGCTCCTCGGCGTAGTGCAGAATGGCCTGCCCCGGCGCGAGGTCTCGCACAACGGCATGAACCACCGGCACAGCCGCCGCCGCTGCGCCGAGGCGCGCGTGGCGCAGGGCGTCCTCCCACCCTTGCATCTCGCGCACGGCTTCGCACTCGTGGTAGGTCGGGCCGGGGGCGTGCACGCCCAGGTCGCCGTGAAGCACCTCGGCGAAGAGCGTGTGGAGCGTAGCCCCGGTGCGCACAGCCAGATCCAGGCCGCACTTCAAGGCGGCGGCCGAACAGTGGGAGAAATCCTTGGGAATGACGATGTTATCCAGGCGCAGCATAGCGGTCCCCCCGCAGCGTGAGCGTTCATGGGTTGGTTATACCATACCCTTTTCGGCGCACACTTGCTCAGCGGCCGGCCCGGCCCCCGGCGCAGGGCAACGGCGCGTTCTGCTGTAGGGGGAACGCTTACGCCCGGCCGGGCCGCCTTAGCCGAGGTCGGCCAGGTTGGCTTGCAGGCGCTCCAGCTCGGCCAGCGCGTCCTGCTCCTTCTGCCGCTCGCGCGCCACCACGTCGGCGGGCGCGCGGGCCATGAACTGCTCGTTGCCCAGTTTGCCCTGCACGCCTGCCAGAAAGCGCACGCGCGCGTCGATCTCCTTCTGCAACCGCTCGCGCTCCACGTCCAGGTCGATCATGCCGGCCAGAGGCACGAACGCCTCGATGCGCCCCACCACTACGGAGGCGCTGGCCTTCGGCTTGGGCTGCCCCGCCCCGATGGAGAGCGTTGCGGCGCGCGCCAGGCGCGTCAGGTAGGCGCTGTGCCTGCGGATGCTCTCGGCCAGATCGGCGTCCTCGGGCGCGAGGTTCACCGTGGCGCTGATCTCCTTGCCCGGCGCGACGCCGTATTCGCTTTTGATGCTCCGCAAACCGGAGATGACCTCCTGGATCAGCCCGAACACGCGCGCGGCCTCGTCGTCGGTTTCCGCCGGGTTGGCCTCGGGCCACCGCGAGACGATGCATGCCTCCTCGGCCGGGCGCGGGCGCAGCGCGAACCACAGCTCTTCCGTGATGAACGGCATGAACGGGTGCAGGAGCTGCACCATCTGCTCGTACACCTCCACGGCCAGGGCGATGCGCTCCTCGTCCATCGGCTCGCCGGGGGCAGGCTTGATGAGTTCGAGGAACCAGTCGCAGAAGTCGTGCCAGAACAAATCGTACACCAGCGAGAGCGCCTCGTTGAGGCGGTACCGGCTGATGGCCTCGTCTACGGCCGTAATGGTCGTGTTGAGGCGGTGCAGCATCCACCGCTCCACCAGGTCCAGCTCGGCAAAGGCGCGCGTGCGGCGGTAGTCGCGGCCGGGCTGCATGAACTGCCCGAACACCTTGAAGGCGTTCCAGATCTTGTTGGCGAAGTTGCGGCCCATCTCGAACTTGAGCGGGTCGAGCTTGATATCCTGCCCCTGGGCGCAGAGCACCGTGAGCGAGTACCGCACGGCGTCGGCGCCGTACTGCGCGATCATGTCGAGCGGGTCGATGCCGTTGCCGAGGCTTTTCGACATCCAGCGCCCTTGCTTGTCCTTCACCATGCCGGTGATGAAGATGTCGCGGTAGGGCGGCTCGCCGGTGAAGTGCAGCCCCGCCATGATCATCCGGGCGATCCAGAAGAACAGGATGTCGTAGCCCGAGACGAGCACGCTCGTCGGGTAGAAGTACTGCAACGCGGGCGTGCGCTCGGGCCAGCCCAGCGTGGCGAACGGCCAGAGCCACGACGAGAACCACGTGTCCAGCACATCCTCCTCCTGAAGCATGCCCGGCTCGGGCTGCTCGACCGAGACGACGAAGCCGCGGCTCTCGTCCGGCGTCCCCTCGGGCGTGGGGTAGTACCATACCGGAATGCGGTGCCCCCACCAGAGCTGCCGCGAGATCGTCCAGTCGCGGATGTTCTCCATCCACCGGAAGTACTCGCTTTCCCAGCGCTGCGGGTAGAACGTGATCTGCCCCGAGCGCACCGCCTCGATGGCCGGGGCGGCCAGGGGCTTCATGCGTACGAACCACTGCCGCGAGATGAGCGGCTCGATGATGCCCTTCGAGCGGCTGGAGACGGGCACGGTGGATTTGTAGGGCTCCACCTTTTCGAGCAGCCCCATCGCATCGAGGTCCTCGACGATGCGCTTGCGGGCCTCGAAGCGGTCGAGGCCCGCGTAGGGGCCGCCCGCCTCGCTGATCGTGCCGTCGGGGTTCATGATGCCGATCACTTCGAGACCGTGTTTCTTGCCCAGCTCGAAGTCGTTCTTGTCGTGGGCGGGCGTCACCTTGAGCGCGCCGGCCCCGAACTCGGGGCGCACGTACTCGTCGCGGATGACCGGCAGGGCGCGGCCCACGAGCGGCAGGCGCACGCGCGCGCCGGCCAGGTGCGCGTAGCGCTCGTCGTCCGGATGCACGGCGATGGCCGTGTCGCCGAGCATGGTTTCGGGGCGCGTCGTGGCGATGGTGAGGAAGCCGCTGCCGTCTTCGAGCGGATAGCGGATGTACCACAGGTAGCCGTCGCGCTCGACGTTGTCCACCTCCTCGTCGGAGAGGGCGGTCATGTCGACGGGGCACCAGTTGACGAGGTAGTGGCCGCGGTAGATCAGCCCCTCCTCGTAAAGCCGCACGAACACCTCCTGCACGGCCCGCGTGAAGCCTTCGTCCATCGTGAAGCGCTCGCGGCTCCAGTCGCACGAGACGCCGAGCTTGCGCATCTGCTGCGAGATGATGTCGCCGTACTCCTCCTTCCAGGCCCACACCTCGCCGATGAACGCCTCGCGCCCGAGGTCGTGGCGGCTCTGGCGCCGCTCCTGCTTGAGCTTGCGTTCGACCACGTTTTGCGTGGCGATGCCCGCGTGGTCTTTGCCGGGCAGCCACAGGGCTTCGCAACCCTGCATCCGGCGGATGCGCGTGAGCGCGTCCTGGATGGTGCTCTGGAGGGCGTGGCCCATGTGCAGCCGCCCGGTCACGTTCGGCGGCGGCATCATAATCGTGTGCGGCCGGCGCTCCGGATCGACGCGGGTGCGAAAAAAGTCGTGCGCCTGCCAGAACCGGTAGCGGTCTTCTTCGATGCGCTTGGGGTCGTAACTCGTGCTCGGAAGCGTGTCGGGGCGCGCTTCGGACTCGGGGGTAGCCATATCGGGCGGGGCAAACGTCAGCGGTGCGGAGAAGCGCCGTGCGCCGCCCGACCGGAGCAGCCGGGCGGCGGCGCAGGGGCCTAATGTAGCCAAAAACGGGCCGGGCCGCCGGGCAAAATTGGCGCGCCGGGGGCGGACTCAGGCGGCCGGCTGCAACATCTCGCGGAGCGTGCTGCACAGCTTCTCGGTCGTGAACGGCTTCGAGAGGCAGGTGTGCGCCCCGGCCTCCACGGCTTCGCGCGCCCGCGCGCCCGTCACGCCGGTGGCTGCGACGATGGGCAAATTGGGCCGCAGCGACTTCATCGCCTTGATCGTCGCCACGCCGTCGAGGTGCGGCATCATCAGGTCCGTTACGACCAGGTCGATCTTGTCCAGGCGCTCCTTGAACAGCGCCAGCCCCTCGGCCCCGTCGGCGGCCGTGATGACGCGGTAGCCGGCCCGGTCGAGCAAGTCGCTGACGGTCTCCAGAATGTACGGCTCGTCGTCGATGACGAGCACCAGCTCGCCGTTGCCGGCGTAGAGGTCCGTGTCCAGCTCCTCCGTCTGGAGGAACGTCTTGTCGCCGGTCGTCGGGAGGTAGACCGCGAACCGGGAGCCTTTGCCGACCTCGCTCGCCACCTGGATGAAGCCGCCGTGCGCCTTCATGATGCTGTACACCGTCGAGAGGCCGAGACCGGTGCCTTTGCCGACGGCCTTGGTGGTGTAGAACGGCTCGAATATTTTGTCCAGCACCTCGGGCGGAATGCCGGAGCCCGTGTCCTCGACGGAGATGCACACGTAGGAGCCGGGCTGCGCCTCGATGTTGGCGTGAATCTGCTCCTCGCCGACGACGGCGTTTTCGGCGCGGATCGTCAGGGCGCCCCCGTCGGGCATCACGTCGCGGGCATTGACGCACAGGTTCATGAGCACCTGCTGAATCTGCGTGGCGTCGCCCTTGACGGCCCAGAGGTCCGGGGCCACCTCGGCGGCGATCTTGATGTTGACCGGGAACGTCTCCTGCGTGATCTTCTCGACTTCGCGGATCACCGGCGTCGGGGTCATCGGCACGCGCTCGCCCTCGACGCCGCGCGCGAACGTAAGCACCTGCTTGACCATGTCGGCGCCGCGCTGCGCGCTTTTCTGGATCATCGAGAGGGTGCGCAGCGACTTCTCGTCGCCTTCGAGGCGCTGCTGAAGCACCTTGACGCCCAGCAGGATGGGCACGAGCAAATTGCCCAGGTCGTGGGCGATCCCGCCGACGAGTCGCCCGATGCTTTCCATGCGCTGCGAGCGCAGAAACTGCGTCTCCAGCTTCTTGCGCTCGGTAATGTCGGTGTTGATGACCAGCACCGACTGCGGGTTGCCCTGCGCGTCGCGGACGAGCGTCCAGCGGCTCTCGACCGTGAGTTCCTGCTTGGCCTGCGTGTACTGCTTCAGCTCGCCCACCCACTCGCCTTGCCGAAACACGGCGCGCCACGCCTCGGCAAGCTCCGGGTCGTCGGGGCGGTAGAGCAGCGCATCCGTAGGGCCTCCGGCGACGGCCTCGGCCGAGTAGCCGGTCATGCGCTCGGCGCTCTTGTTCCAGTAGATGACGTTGCGGTCGAGGTCGTAGGCGCTGATGGCGTCGCGGGCTTTGTCCAGCAGGGCTGCCTGCTCGCGGATGCGCTCCTCGGCGCGCTTCCGCTCGCGGGCGTAGCGGATCGAGCGTTCGAGCACCTGGGCGTCGATCTGCCCCTTGACCAGGTAATCGGCGGCGCCGGCCATCATGGCGTTCAGGTCCACCTCGATGTCGCCCTGGCCCGTGAGGAGGATCATCGGCGTACGGGCGCCGTTCTCGGCGGCCTCGCGCAGCAGTTCCAGGCCGTTGCGCGCCCCGAGGCGGTAATCCACGAGGCACACGTCGTAGAGCTGGGCGCTGACGGCGTTCAGCCCTTCCTCGTAGCTCTTTGCCCAGTCTACCTTGCAGCTGATGTTCGTAGCTTTGGAGAGCAGGTTGCTGGCGATGAAGAAATCGTCTTCATCGTCTTCGATCACCAGCACCACCAGTTCCTCCTGAGCAGTAGCAAGCGGCTTCATATGTTCTGAGCGGGCAACTTTACGATTTCAAACCAGAACTCCCCGAGCGCCTTGACGGCCGCCGCCAGCCCCTCGAACGTGACGGGCTTGGTGACGAAGGCGTTCACGCCCAGATCGTAGCTGCGCAGGATGTCCTGCTCGGCCTCCGAGGTCGTCAGGACGACGACGGGGATGCGGCGCAACTGGGCGTCGGACTTGATCTCCTGCAACGCCTCGCGCCCGTCCTTGCGGGGCATGTTCAGGTCGAGCAGGATCAGGCCGGGGCGCGGGGCCGCCTCGGGGTCGGCGTACTCGCCCCGGTGCAGCAGGTAGTCCATCAGCTCCTCGCCGTCCACGACGAAACGGATCTCGTTGGCGAGCATGTTCTTCCGAAGCGCCCGCGTCGTGAGCATCCGGTCGTCCGGGTCGTCGTCGGCCAGCAGAATCACGACGCTATTGAAGTTGTTCATACAGCGCGGCAGGGTAGGTGTGCACCATTTGGAGCAGAGGCGTCTTCCGACGGCCCGGCAGGCACGTGAACAAGAGCCGGATACATGTCACAATATAGCAAAAACGCCATAATTACATAAATCCTTGAATTACAGCACATTGTAGCCCAAAACCTTGCCAAAGCCGGAGACTTGGGGAAGGGCGCGCCGCCTGCAACAGGTTCGTTACAATTCGCCCTCCGGCATATGCCGTTTCGCTGCCGGGCCTACCTCTGCGTCGTAGCGCCGCTTCAGCTCGGCGAAGCTGTCGCCGCCGAACTTTTCGAGCAGCGCGTTGGCGATGACGAAGGCGACGGCGGCCTCGGCCACCGTCGAAGCGGCGGGCACGCTCGTCACGTCGCTGCGCTCGTAGCGCGTCGGGCCGGCTTCGCCGGTGGCCAGGTCTACCGTGTCGAGGCGTTTAACCATCGTCGGAATGGGCTTCATGTAGCCCCGTACGACAATCGGCATGCCGTTGCTCATGCCGCCCTCGACGCCGCCGGCATGGTTGGTGCGCCGCCCGAAGCCTCCGGACTGCTGCACAATGGGGTCGTGCACCTCGGAGCCGGGACGCTCCGCGCCCCGCACGCCGTCGCCGATTTCGACGGCCTTCTGCGCCTGAATCGAGAGGATGGCTTGGGCCAGCAGTCCATCGAGGCGGCGATCCCAGTGCACGTACGAGCCCAGCCCGGGCGGCGCGCCGGTCACGACGACCTCGTAGACGCCGCCGAGGGACTCGCCGGCGGCCTTGGCCTCGGTGATATGCCGGGCGCACGCGGCGCTTAGGGCCGCATCGAGCATGCGCACTTCGCTGGCGTCGGCGGCGCGGTAAAGCGCCTCGGCGCCCTCGGCGACGAGCGGGGCCGCAAGGCTTTCCCACGCTTCCGGCGCGTCGTAGCCCACCGCCCCGATGCGGAGCACATGGCTGCCCACCTCGATGCCGAGCGCCTTCAGAAGTCGCCGCGCGACGCTGCAACAAGCCACCCGCATGGCCGTTTCGCGGGCGCTGGACCGGTCGATGACGGGCCGGATGTCGTCGAATCCGTACTTTTGGCAGCCGGTCAGGTCGGCGTGGCCGGGCCTCGGGAGGGTGATCTTCTCGACGCCCTCGCCCGCGCCGCCGACGGCCATGACCGTCGGCCAGCCGGAGCGGTCGCGCTCGTAGGCGGCGTTGGGCAGCATCAGGGCAATGGGGCTGCCCATCGTAGCCGAGAAGCGCACGCCGGAGTAGATGTGGACCCGGTCGGTCTCGATCTTGGCGCGCCCGCCGCGCCCAAAGCCGAGCCAGCGCCGCGCCAGGTGCTCGTCGAGATCGGCGGCCGTGAGCGGAGCGCCCGCCGGCATGCCTTCTACAATGCCGACGAGCGCCTCGCCGTGCGACTCGCCTGCCGTGAAATATCGCAACATGGATCGTGTACGCGTTGGGGGAAGCGGGGCGCACGGCCCCGGCCGGAGGAGGCCCGGCAAGCGCAGCGCGCCCCGGAGGGGGCTGCAAAACCGGCCTCAAGGTACGACAGCGGGTCCGGCTGCGGAAGGGCGCGTCAGCGCTTGGCCGGCGCCTCGACCTCGTAGAAGGCTGCGATGCCGTCGCGGCGCTTGACGCGCAGCAGCACGGCGTCCTCGCGGGCGGCTTCGCGCTCCAGGGCGCGCACCACGTCGGGCAGGCCGCGCACGGCCTCGTCGCCGATGGCCGTGATGACGACATCGCGGGGAAGCCCGGCCTTCTCGGCGGCGCCGTCGCGGGTGACGTAGGCGATGTAGGCGCCCTCGGCCACCTCGAAGGCGTCGCGCTCGCGGGCCGAGAGCGCGCGCAGCCCGACGCCCCACCGCGCCAGCTCGAAGTTCGGCAGGGCCTCGCCCGGCGGCGTATGCGGGTTGTCGGGGCCGCCCTCCGGCTCGCCGCCGCGCAGCTCGGCGAACCAGTCGCGGTACGACGGGTCCTCGCGCCCGAGCAGCGTCACGTCGAAGGTGTGCTGCTCGCCGCGCCGCCACACCACCACGTTCAGATGGTCGCCGGGGCGGTAGCGGGCGATGGTGCGCTGCAACTCGTTGGGCGCGTTGACGGCCCGCCCGCCGATGGAAAGCACCACGTCGCCGCGCAGCAGGCCCGCGCGCGCCGCCGCGCCGTGCTGCTGCACCTCTTCGAGGAACACGCCGCCGACGTGCGTCAGGCCGAGCCGGCGCGCATCGCCCGAGCTGATCTCCTGGATCGAGACGCCCATGAAGCCGCGCCGCACCTCGCCGTAGGCGATCAGGTCGCGCGCCACGCGGTCCATGAGGTTCACCGGCACGGCAAAGCCGTAGCCCTCGTACGAGCCGCCCTCGGTGGCGATGGCCGTGGCGATGCCGACGAGCTGGCCGCGCAGGTTGACGAGCGCGCCGCCCGAGTTGCCGGGGTTGATGGCCGCGTCGGTCTGGATGAAGTCCTCGATGCCGAACGTGTCGTCGATGATGTTGACCTGGCGCCCGAGCGCGCTTACGATGCCCGCCGTGACCGTAGAGGTAAGCCGGAACGGGTTGCCGACGGCCAGCACCCAATCGCCCACCTGCACGTTGTCCGAGTCGCCGAAGCCGATGGTCGGCAAATCGCTCACCCCGTCGATGCGGATGACGGCCAGATCGGTGGCCGGGTCGAGGCCGACGACGCGCGCCGGGAGCTGGCGCTTGTCCGTGAGCGTAACCGTGATGACGTTGGCCGCCTCGACGACGTGGTGGTTGGTCACGATGTAGCCGTCGTGGCTGATGATGACGCCGCTGCCGACGCTCTGGCGCGGCAAATCGTCGTGGAAGCCGCCGCCCTCGGGCTGCTGGCGCTCGAACTCGCGCAGCCACTCCGGCGCGCCTTTGCCGCCCGCCTCTACGTCGATGTAGACGACGGCGGGGGTGACCATGCGGGAGACTTCGCGGAAGAGCGTGTTGAGCGAGACGGCCTCGGCCATTGCCGGCGAGAGCGTCGTATCCTCGTCGCCGGCGGGGCGGAAGGTGCGCTTGCCAAGCTGGAGGCCCTCGGTCACCAGGTCGCCGGCGCCCAGGTTCGGCAGCGCGTCCGACTCGGAGAAGCGCGCCATCAGCACGCCGCCGAGCATGCCGAACAGCAGCAGCGAGACCCCCGCCGTCGCCAGAAACCCTTTGGAAAGCTTAACGCCCATCCTTGCGCCGCGAACCTATCAAATTTATAGAGTTGACTCCGTCAACATCGACCTTTCATACGGCGGATTGTTTCGTGGGTGACAGCGGTTCATGAATTAATCGCCGGGCGCGGCGAGAGCGGACACGGCGGCATGCGCCCGGGCGGCCAGTTCCTTGCGGTCGAGGCCGGCGGCCGGCAGCGGCGCGCCGACGCGCACGCGCATCCGCACTCCGGAGAGGCCGAAGACGTGCCAGGCTTCGGCCGGAAACGTGCGGCTGTCGTCGGCCCAGGTCACC
>CBDTTW010000014.1:0-31034 GCA_965363675.1 uncultured Rhodothermaceae bacterium | reverse complement strand
GGCCGGCGGCCGGACGCTCGTGCTGACGCCGCCGGCAGGCCCCGCCGGCAGGCTGCGCTGGCAAGCGCCGCCGGGCCACTGGCGCGTGTACGCGGCCTTTGCGGGCGACCACGGCAAGCTCGTCGAGCGCGCGGCCCCCGGCGGCGAGGGCTACGTCATCGACCATTTCTCCGAGCAGGCCCTGGCGACCTACCTGCGCCGCTTCGACGACGCGTTTGGGACGGCGCCGCCGGGCGTGCGGGCGTTCTTCAACGACTCGTACGAGGTGGACGACGCGCGCGGCCAGGCCGACTGGACGCCCGACATGCTCGGCGCTTTCCGGCAGCGGCGCGGCTACGACCTTGCGCCCTACCTGCCGCTGCTCATCGAGGATGGCCCCGACGGCCTCTCGGAACGCGTGCGGCAGGACTTCCGCGCCGTCGTAGGGGATTTGCTGCGCGAGCGCTTCACGCGCGCGTGGGCGACGTGGGCGCACGGGCGGGGCGGGCTCGTGCGCAACCAGGCGCACGGTTCCCCGGCCAACATCCTCGATCTATACGCCGCCTCCGACATCCCGGAGACCGAGGGCGACGATGTGCTGCGCTTCAAGTTTGCATCCTCGGCGGCCCACGTCTCCGGAAAGCCGCTCGTCTCGGCCGAGGCGGGCACCTGGCTGAACGAGCATTTCCTTTCGAGCCTGGGCGACGTGAAGGCCGCTCTCGACCGCTTTTACCTCGGCGGGGTGAACCACGTCGTCTACCACGGCACGAACTACTCGCCCGCTGCGGCGCCGTGGCCGGGGTGGCTGTTCTACGCCGCCGCGCACCTGAACCCCGCGAACCCGCAGTGGCGGCACTTCTACGCGCTCAACGCTTACGCCACGCGCGTGCAGTCCTTCCTCCAGGCGTATCCGCACGACAACGATGTGCTGCTCTACTTTCCGATTTACGACCGTTGGGCCGCGCGCGGCATCGGGCTTCTGGAGCACATCGACGGCGTAGGGCCGCGCTTCGAGGCGTCGGCGTTCCGGGCGGCGGCGCAGCGGCTGCTCGGGGCGGGCTACGCCTTCGACTACGTATCGGACCGCCAGTTGCAAGCCGCCGCGCCGGACTCCGGGGGCGCCGTGCTGCCGGGGGGGCGCTACCGCGTGGTCGTCGTGCCGCCGTGCCGGTACATGCCGCCGGAGACTCTGGAGGCGCTGGCCGCGCTGGCGCACGCGGGCGCGCACGTGGTGTTCATGGGGGCGCTGCCCTCCGATGCCCCGGGCGTGCAGGCGTACGAACGCCGCCTCGCCGGGCTGCGGCGCCGGGCGGAGGCGTTCGCTCCGGCGGCGCAGCCCGGCGGCATGGCGTGGGGCCGGGGGAGGGTGTACGTCGGGCGCGCGCCGGAGGAGACCGCCGCCCCCGCGCGCCGGGAGCGCCTGCCCGACGCGCTGCGCAGCGTCCGGCGCCGGCTGGGGAGCGCGTCGCTTTACTTCATCGTCAACGAAGGCCCCGCCGACTTCGACGGGTGGGCGCCGCTCGCTGCGCCCCTGGGGCGCGCGAGCCTGTGGGACCCGATGACCGGGCGCGTCGGCGCGGCGCGCGTGCGGCCGGGCGCAGGCGGCGGCCTGGAGGCGCGGCTGCAACTGGCCGCCGGGGCCTCGGTAATCGTGCGCGTCGGGGACGCGCCGCCCGCCGAGCCGTTCCCCATCGTCCACGCGGCCGGCCCGGGACTTCTACTGGACGGGCCATGGGAGGCGCAGAGCCTCGACGGAGGCCCGGAGCCGATTGCAGCTCCTGCCCTGAGCCGCCTCGCTTCGTGGACCGAGTGGAGCGACGCCGGGCGGCGGTTCTCGGGCGTCGTCGCGTACGTCCACCCGTTCGATGCGCCCGAGGGCGCGCGGCCGTGGGGCTGGCGGCTCGATCTCGGCGCCGTCGGGGCCAGCGCCCGCGTCCGCCTGAACGGCCGTGACCTCGGCGTTCTGCTCGGTCCGGCTTACCACGTGCTCATCCCGGACAGCCTGTTGCAGCAGCGCAACATCCTGGAAGTCGAGGTCGCCAGTCTCATGGCGAACCGCGCCATCGACATGGACCGGCAGGGCGCGCCGTGGAAACGGTTCTACAACGTCAACTTCGCCGCCCGGGAGGCGCGCAACCGCGATGCGCAGGGGCTCTTTACGGCGGCGGGCTGGGAGCCGCTTCCGTCGGGGCTGCTCGGGCCGGTGCGGCTCGTGCCGCTGGAAGCCTCGGTGGAATGAAACGCCCGCGCGGCCGGGAAAGCGCGCGGGCGGACTATAAGGTTCAGCAGGCGCCGCCGCGCCGCGTCAGGCGGTCGTTTCGTCGGGCGCGGAAACGGCCTCGGCGGTGGGCTGGTCGTCGTTTTTGCGGTTCTTGCCGCGCCCACCCCGGCGCTTGCCGCGTTTCTTCTTGGGCTTGTCCGACTCGGAGGCGTCCGCCGGGTCCGTGTCGGCGGCTTCGGGGGCGGCCTGGCGGGGCGCCGGGGTTTGCCGGGCCGAAGGCTGCCTAGGCGGCGCTTGCCGGGGGGCGGGCGCCGGCTCGTCGGCGGGGGCGGGCCTGCGCGTAAACGTCGCCTCTTCCTCCTTGACGAGCACTCCGAAGTCGATCATCGGCAGCAGCACCATGGGGTAGGGGGCGCTGTGCGTCATGCTTTGCACGAGCGTGCGGGCGTGGCTGTAGAGCGCCGAGGCGCACCCGGCGTGCAGTTCCGACCCCGAAGGCCCGCGCCCGCGCGTGGCCGCCAGCGAAAACGACCCCGACACGGTCAGCCGAATCCGGTAGGGCGCGGCGGCGAAGTCGTCCGGGTCGTCGTTGAGCGAGAGCTTCAGCAGGGCGTGCAGCTCCTGCGCTTCGAGGCGGGCCGAAGGCGCGGCCTGGTAGAACGTGCTCAGGTCGAGGTGAAAGCCCACAGCGTCGTCGCCCGCCGGGGCCTCGCCGACAGGCGCGCCGTTGAGGCTCAGGTGGAAGGCCGCCTCCTGCGAGGCGTCTTCAAAGTCGACGTTGGCGTGAAACTCGAATTCGAGCAGTTGAATCGCCGTGATTTGCAGAGGAGAGATCATTTTAAGCAAAAGAGATGGTCCCCAGAGGAAGCAGGTGCTCCTGGACGGTCCCGTTCTGGAGGGTGTTGCGAAATTGGGCGGACGCCGTCCGCGCGGGGCGGCGCCTCGAAGGGGTGGTTGCTAACCGGTGCAACAGCTTTTCCGGCGCCGCCGCGCGGGGGGCTGGAGCGGCGCGCTCCGGAGCAGGCTGCGCTAGGGCGCGCGCGAGCGTCAGCCCGGCCAGGTGCTGCGCCAGGTACACGGCCGCGAGCGTGTCGGGCGATGCGCCCTGGGCGGCGGCCTCCGCCTCAAGCTGCGCCTTGATGTAGCGCGGCAGCGCGACGCTTTGCGGATCGGCGGGCCTCTCCGGCGGCGGCGCCGGCGTCTCGGCGGCCTCGGCGACGCTCAGGATGCGCGCGTCGAGGGCGGTTTCGAGTTCGGCGATTGTCCGGAGGGTGAGGTTGGACGAGCCGCTCAGGATGCGGCTCACGACGCTTTTGTGCTTGCCGAGCCGGGCGGCAAGCCCTTCCTGGTTCATGCCCGAGGCGGCCATCTGGCGCGCCGCCTGCCGTACGATTTCTCGGGTGTGTTCGCTGAGCCGCGCCTCCACGGCGTCCGGCGCTATGGCGGCTCCGGCTTCCGGAGGGGCTTCGGCCTCCGGGGCGGCGGGCGCCTTCTTCCGGGGGGCGGGAGCTTTGCGTTTTGCAGGAGCCTTCGGCGCAGGCGTGGGCTCCTGCGCGGGGGCCGGGGCTTTCGCAGCTTTTGCTTTGGGGCGGGAGCGGACAGGCTTATCGGGAGGGGCAGGAGCTTCCGGCGCGGGCAGAACGGCTTCAGGCGGGGCCTGGGTCTTGGACTTGGTGCGGGCGGCCACAATCGCTCTATTTGCGTGAGAGGTCAACGGACGGCGCAATATAAATCACCGGGGTTGATCTAACCAACAACCGGCCCCCTCCGGAGCTTTGCCCGGCGAATATTAGCGCCTCCCGGCCGCCGCCCCGGCGACCCGAAAAAAAGCGCGCCGGAACCCTGACGAGTCCCGGCGCGCGAAGCCAGAGCCAATGAGGGGACTCGAACCCCTGACCTGCTCATTACGAATGAGCTGCTCTACCGGCTGAGCTACATTGGCTGTTGCGGCGTAGAAATCGAAAATAGCGCCTGGATGCGACTGCTGTCAAGGGGCGCGCGGGCATATTGCGCCCGGCGCCGGGCGCGGGCTACCTTTCCACGACATCTTCAAGCGCTGTGAGGGAAACGATGCAGGCCATCCGGGAGCACCTGGCGACCATACACGATTTGCAGGCCGCAGCGGCCGTGCTGGAGTGGGATCTGGAAACGTACATGCCGCCCGGCGGCGCCGAGGCGCGCATTGCGCAGATCGCCACGCTGCGGCGGCTCGCGCACGAGGCGTTTACGTCGGCCCAGACGGCGGCGCTCCTGGACGAAGCGTCCGGGGCCGCCGACAATGACTCCCTGGCGAGCGATTTGCTCCGCGTCGTGCGGCGCGACTACGACCGGGAGCGCCGGCTGCCCACGGCGCTCGTGGCGGCGCTGGCGCGAGCCAGCGCCGAGGCGCGTCTGGTGTGGAAAGACGCCCGCGAGGCGCGCCGCTACGCGCTTTTTCAGCCGCACCTGGCCGAAGTCGTGCGCCTGAGCCGCGAGAAGGCCGAGGCCCTCGGGGCCGCCGGCGCGCCGCCCTACGATGCCCTTCTCGACGCCTACGAGCCGGGCGCCACGACGGCCCAACTCGCCCCGCTCTTTCATGCGCTGCGGCAGGCCCTCGTGCCGCTCCTCGCCGCCATCGCCGAGAAGCCGCCCGCCCGGACGGCCTGCCTGCGCGGCGTGTGGCCCTTCCAGGAGCAATGGAGCTTCGGCCTCAAGGTCGCGCAGGATTTCGGGTACGACCTCACGCGCGGCCGTCAGGATGCCTCCGCGCACCCCTTTACGACCAGCTTCTCGCCGGGCGACGTGCGCATCACCACGCGCGTGGACGAGGCGTTTTTCCCCACGGCTTTTTTCGGCACGCTGCATGAAACCGGGCATGCCCTCTACGAGCAAGGCTTCGCGCCCGAGCTGCGCCGCACGCCCCTGGCCGAGGCGTCGTCGCTGGGGATGCACGAGTCGCAATCGCGGCTCTGGGAAAATCTCATTGGCCGCAGCCGGCCCTTCTGGGAGCATTACTTTCCGCACCTCCAGCGGCAGTTTGGCGCGGCGCTCGGCGGGGTGTCGGCGGAGGCGTGGTACGAAGCCGTCAACGCGGTGGCGCCGAGCCTGATCCGCGTCGAGGCGGACGAGGTGACGTACAACCTGCACGTGTGCCTGCGCTTCGAGCTGGAGGCGGCGCTCGTCTCGGGCGAGCTGCCCCCGGCGGATCTGCCCGGCGCGTGGAACGAAAAGATGCGCGCATATCTGGGCCTCACGCCCGCCGACGACGCGGAGGGCGTGTTGCAGGACATCCACTGGTCTCTCGGGCTGTTCGGCTACTTTCCTACCTATACGCTCGGCAATTTGCTGTCGGTGCAGCTCTTCGAGGCGGCCCGCGCCGAACTGGGCGCGGCGTGGGAGCGGCTTCCGTTCGGCGAATACGGCGAGCTGCTGGGGTGGCTCCGCCGGAACGTGCACGTCTACGGCCGCCGCCTCGACACCGACGCCCTCGTGCGCCGCGCCACGGGCGAACCGCTCCGCGCGGAACCCTGGCTGCATTATATCCGGCAGAAGTACGCAGCGCTTTACGACCTGCCGCAATAGAGGGCCAAAGAGCAGCAAAACTAAAGCCATCAATTACGCGGCCCGGCGGGCGCAGGGCGCAACTATCCCCAGACCCGGCAGTACCGATAGGTACGCCGCCGGACAGGAAGGCTTCAGCAGTCCCAGGACTTTTGCCGAGGCGGCGCAACCATTCACCCGGGCGGGCGGCCCCCGGCCCCCGCCGCAGACGCGAACCGTATGGAGCCGAACGTGCTGAAGATCGAATTCCAGGGTGACATGAAGGAACTGTCCGAGGAAATCCGCGAGAAAGTGTCGCGCCGCGTGCACAAGCTGGCCAGCGGCAATCAGGATATATCGGGCGCTACGCTGAGCATCCAACAGCTCGGCAAGGACAACGCCGCCCCCGACGTTAAGGCGCGCCTGACCATCACGCGGCGCGGCGGCCCCGTCGTGGCGACGGAGCATGCGCCGGGGTTGCAGGCGGCCGTCGTCGCGGCGCTGGAAGGGGCCGAGCGCCAGGTCCGCGACCTCCGCGACCGCAACCGCAGCCGTCGGCGCGCGCCGAAAGACTTGCTCAGCTAACCCGCCTTCCGACCGGCTTTTCGCGCCCGGCGCTTACGTCGCCCGGCCTGCCGCGCGGCGGGCCGGGCGACGCCGTTTCAGGAGGAGCGCCGCCCGCGAACGGCCGGATGGGCGATGTCGAGCTTCTTCTCGATGCGCGCGCCCTTCTGGAGCAGCAGCTTGCTGCGCAGAAAAAGGCGCAGGTATTCCTTGGCGTCGGCGGGGCCTATCTGCTCGTCCTCGGCCATGCGGAAAAAATCCGAGAAGACGAACGTCTCCGGCAGGATGAAGAAAAACTGCCGAGCGGCCTCCGGGAGGTCGGCCAGGTCGTCCTTCGGCGGGGGAAGGAAGAAAACTTCCTCGGCAGGGGGCAACGCCTGGGCCTCGCCGAGGCGCGCCAGGGTCACTTCTTCGCGAAGCTGGCGGTTTTCTTCCAGCAGGCGCTCATTCTCCTCTTGCAGGCGCGCGACTTCCCCGATGAGCCACTCCCATTTGTCATGGCCCGTGCGCCAGTCCCGGCGTTCCAGGGCTTCGGCGTAGATTTCCCGGATGTCGTACCGCGTCTTCAGATGGTCGCGAGCGGTTTGAGGTGGACGAGACATAGCCGGCAGGCGCGCGGGCAGGGGCGCCGTGGCTCCGGCCCTAAGCTAAAATTTTCCGGTTAATAAGAAGGGGTTCTTTACCGTCCCCAAATGTGAATATTTGTTGCGCCAAGCATTCCCGATTCCTCGCCCGAAGCTTGCCGCCGAGCTTCCTCGGTCGGGGCGCCTCCGTTGATTCTTCTTAAGAGAGAAAGTAGGCCACAGCGTACATTCCCCCCGGCCGTGCATTGGTCCGACCCGTGCGGCTACAATGGTGCAACCAGTATGCGCCAAAAACAGCCTGAAGTGTAGGGGAAGCCACTACGACGACTAAAATTTAATCCGAGAGCGATGCTTGAACGATACTTCCACCTGAGCGAAAACCGCACGACGCTTGCCACCGAGATCCGCGCCGGCGTGGCGACGTTTCTCACGATGGCCTATATCCTGTTCGTCAATCCGCAGGTCCTTTCGCAGGCGGGCATGCCGGTGAACGACGTGTTCATCGCTACGGCCGTCGGGTCGGCGCTCGCCACGTTCATCATGGGCATCTACGCCAACTACCCGTTCGCCCTGGCGCCGGGCATGGGCCTGAACGCCTACTTCACGTACGGCGTGGTGCTGGGCATGGGCGTGAGCTACCAGGTAGCCTTGACAGCGGTGTTTCTGGAAGGCGTGCTTTTCGCCGCCCTCGCGCTGGGCGGCATCCGGACGCACATCGTCAACGCGATCCCGTACTCGCTCAAGGTAGCCATCATGAGCGGCATCGGCCTGTTTCTGGCGATCATCGGCTTCGAGCAAGCGGGCATCGTCGTCGGCAGCGAGGCGACGCTGGTGACGCTCGGCGACCTGACGAACCCGAAGGCGCTGCTCTCGCTCGGCGGGCTGGCGCTCATCGCGGCGCTGATGTCGCGGCGCGTCATGGGCTCCATCCTGATCGGCATCCTCGTCACCACCGTTGCGGCGTGGGCTACGGGCCTGGCGCCGCTGCCGGCGGGGCTGTTTTCCTTGCCGCAAGCGCCCCGGGAGACCTGGCTGGCCTTCGACTTCAACCTGAAGTCGATGGTCGAGCTGGCCGCCGTGACCCTGACGTTCTTCTTCGTCGATTTCTTCGATACGGCGGGCACGCTCATCGGCGTCGGGAGGTTGGGCGGGCTGCTCAACGAGAAGGGCGAACTGCCGCGCGCCGACCGGGCGTTCACGGCGGACGCCGTGGGCACCATCGGCGGGGCGATGCTCGGCACGAGCGCCGTTACGAGCTACGTCGAGTCGGCCACGGGCATCGAGGAGGGCGGACGCACCGGCCTGACGGCTGTGGTGGTGGCGGGCTTCTTCCTGCTGGCGTTGTTCTTCGCGCCGATCTTCACGGCCGTGCCGGCCCTGGCGACGGCTCCGGCGCTCATCATCGTCGGGGCGCTCATGATGCGCGGGGCGAAGGATGTGCCGTGGGAGGAGTACGACGAGGCCATCCCGGCCTTCCTGACCATCGCGGCGATGCCCTTCACGTACTCCATCGCCAACGGCATCGTCTTCGGCATGGTTTCGTGGGCGGCGATCAAGGTGTTTACGGGCCGCTTCCGGGAGGTCTCGCCGACGATGTACGGGATCGTGGCGCTGCTCATCGCGTTCTACGCGTTCGTCAAGTAGCGAGCGCAGCGGTGGGGGAAGAAGAACGGGTCGATCTGGCGATTGTGGGCGCGGGAGCGGCGGGCCTGATGGCCGGCATCGCGGCGGCCCGCGCGGCGCCGGGCCGGCGGATCGTGCTGCTCGACGGCGCGCGCCGGGTGGGCGCAAAGATCCTCGTCGCCGGCGGCGGCCGGTGCAACGTCACGCACGAGCGCGTGTCTGCCTCGGATTTCAACGGCTCGCGGCCCCGGCAGATCGAGCGGGTGCTGAAAGCCTTCGGCGTCGAGGAGACCATCGCGTTTTTCCGGCAGATCGGCGTGGCGCTCAAGCGCGAGGAGACGGGCAAGCTTTTCCCGACGACCGACCGCGCCGAAACCGTGCTCGGGGCGCTGCTGGACGAGCTGGCGCGGCAGGGCGCCGATCTGCGCACCCTCCGCCGCGTGCTGACGGTGGAGCCGCTCGCGGAGGGCTTCCGGGTCGGCGGCGAGTGGGGCGGGCTGCGGGCGCAGCGCGTCATCCTCGCTACGGGCGGGGCGGCGCTGCCCAAAAGCGGGAGCGACGGCTTCGGATATCAGTTGGCGGCGCGGCTCGGACACCGCCTGACGCCGCACCGCTTCCCGGCGCTGGCGCCGCTCGTCGTGGCCGAGGGGCATTGGGTGCGCCGCCTGAGCGGCGTCTCCGCCGAGGCGGGCGTGGAGGTGCGCACGGCTTCGGGCAAGCGCACGGCGACGGCCGAAGGGTCGCTCTTGTGCACCCACTTCGGCCTCTCCGGGCCGGCGGCCCTCGACATCAGCCGTCACCTGACGGAGGCGCGCCTGCACGACCCGGGGGCGGAGCTTTTCGTGAACTGGCTGCCGCGCCTGGCGCCCTCCGACCTGCACGAGCGGCTGCAAAGCGGCAAGGGCAGCGTGCGCGCGGCGCTGCACCCGTGGCTGCCCCAACGCCTCGCCGAGGCCCTTTGCCTCGCCGCGGGCGTCCCCCCGGAGACGGCCCTGGCGCAACTCGCGCGCGCGCGGCGCGCGTCGCTCGTGGACGCGCTCGTCCGGACGCCCATGCCCGTCACGGGGGACCGGGGCTACAAATACGCCGAGGCGACGGCCGGAGGCGCGCCGCTCGCCGAGCTGAACCTGGCGACGATGGAAAGCCGCATCGCGCCGGGCGTGTATCTGTGCGGCGAACTCTGCGACGTGGACGGCCGCATCGGCGGCTTCAACTTCGCGTGGGCATGGGCCAGCGGCTTTGCGGCGGGTTCGGCGGCGGGCGCGGCCCTCGGAACCTCGGCCGCCGAGGGCGCATACCACGAGTAGGCTTCCTTTTGCCCTCCGACCGCCATGCAACTGCCCGAACCCTTCGTCAAGACCGTCATCGAGGTGAGCCGGCGCAAACCGGTCGTCGTGGATTTTTGGGCGCCGTGGTGCGGGCCGTGCCGCGCGCTCGGCCCTACGCTCGAACGCCTGGCGCACGAAAGCAAAGGGGCCTGGCGGCTCGTCAAGATCAACGTGGACCAGCATCCCGACCTCGCGGCGCACTTCGGCGTGCAGGGCATTCCCGCCGTCAAGCTATTCCGGGATGGGGCCGTGGCCGACGCTTTCACCGGGGCGTTGCCTGAGCCGGAAGTGCGCAAATGGCTCGCCCGGAGCCTTGGGTAAACGCGCCCGGCGGGCGCAGGAGGCGCTTTAGGCGCGCATCGGCTTGAGCGCGCGCGCCCACCGAGCTAGTTCCTTCAGCATCGCCTCGGCCGCCTTGGCGTTCCCTTCGGCGCCGACGAAGGCGCCTTGCGCGTCGAGCTGCTGGGTAAAGTTCGGCAGCACGACGGCTTCCACGATCGGCGCCATCTTCAGGGTGACGGCCATCGTCTTCAGGTGCTCCACGCCGCGCATGCCGCCCGAGATGCCGCCGTACGAGACAAAGGCAAGAGGCTTGTAATTCCACTCGTTGTAGACGTAGTTCATCGCGTTGACGACCGAGGGCGGCGGGTTATAGTTGTACTCCGGCGTCACAAGCACGAAGGCGTCGGCGGCGGCCACGAGCGCGCTCCAGCGGTGGGTGTGCGCGCGCGTGTACTGCTGCATCCGGGGATGGTTCGGCTCGTCGTACACGGGCAGATCGAGTTCGGCCAGGTCGGCGACGGTCGTCTCGAAGCCGGGGTGCCGCCGGGCGTGTTCGAGGAACCAGTCCGCGACGGCTTTGCCTTTTCGGCCGGGACGCGTGCTGCCTACGATCACGAGCAGCTTGAGAGGGGCGTTTTCCATGGGTTCGGCGTAGAGGTCGGGTGAGAGGTCAGGGCGGGGGAGGCTCAGGCGTCCTGCTGGACGGCTTCGATTTCGAGCGTGATATCCACCTCGTCGGCCACGAGCAAGCCGCCGGCTTCGAGGACCACGCCCCATGTAAGCCCGAAGTCCCTGCGGTTGACGCGCGTGTGCGCCTCGAAGGCAATACGGCGGCCGCCCCACGGATCGGTCTGCTCGCCCATGAACTCCGCTTCGAGTTCGACCGGGCGGGTGACGCCGTGCATCGTGAGGTCGCCGCGCAGCGTAAAGCGGTTGCCGCGCACCGCGCCGGCGCCGGCGCTTTTGAACGAAAGCGTCGGGTGCTGCTCCACGTCGAAGAAGTCGGCCGAGCGCAGGTGCGCGTCGCGCTGCGCGTCGTGCGTCGTGATGGAGGCCGCCTGCACCTCGGCGTGCGTCTCCAGCGACGAAAGGTCGGCAGGGTCGAGGTGAACGGCGCCCTCGAACTGCTCGAAGTTGCCGCGCACCTTGCTCAGGCCCAGGTGACGCACCGCGAAGCCCAGCCGGGAGTGCGAGGGGTCGATGCTGAAAACGCGGACAGAGGCGGTTACAGGGGAAGTCGTCATGGTTGGTTGCGAGTTTAAACACGTATTTGAATGAGCATAGGACGCGCGCTTGGGCGGCGTCGCACCAATTTACTTGTTACAACACCTATTTGTTGCAGAAGACGCGCGCGGTTTTGTAAATAACTCGTACGGCAGGGCTATGATGGTATTCTTTGGGCGTTTCCGCCTCGGCGCGTAGAGGCAGCCCCGTAGACTTCTCGGGCGGCGGCGCGGGCGCTGCGATTTCCTCATGTAGGGCAGCCGGCATCGGTAAAGGAATGGGAGAACCGCGCCAACACTATCAACTGCTGCTCGTGGAGGACAATACCGATCTGGCGGCCGGGCTGGCGGTCTACTTTAGGGGTCAGGGCTACGAGGTCGAAACCGCGCACGAAGGAGGGCGCGCCATCGGCCTGCTGCGCGAGCGCCGCTTCGACATCGTCGTGCTGGACCTGATGATGCCCGGCGTGACCGGCTTCGACGTACTGCGGCAGTCGGCCCTGGAAGCCACGGCGCGCCCCACGCTCGTGCTGAGCGGTCTGGACGAGCAGGAAAACATCCTGCGCGCCTTCGACCTGGGGGCCACGGATTACCTGGTCAAGCCGTTCAGCGTGGAGGAGCTGGCCGCCCGGGTGCGGGCCATCCTGCAACGCACGCTCCCGCCTTCCTCGGCGCCGATGGAGGTGCACCAAGTCGGAGACGTGGGCATCAACTTCAGCACCCACGAAGCCCTGCGCGACGGCGCCGACATCGGGCTGACCGCCCTGGAGTTCGACGTGCTCAAGTACCTGCTGCAACACAAAGGGCAAATCGTCACCCGCAAGATGCTGCTTCGCGGCGTCTGGAATATCGAGCACGACATCGCCACGCGGACCATCGACCGGCACGTAGCCTCGCTGCGGCGCAAAATCGAGATCGACCCGCTCGGCCCGGCGCTCATCGAGACGATCTACGGCGTGGGGTATCGTTTGAAGATCTGATGGATTCAGCCGTTGGATGATATTCCTCGTAGGCGGCCCCTGTAGGTTCTTGAGTGCGTCCGGTCGGGCAAGCGCATCCGGGCGGCTCGGCTTGTAACAGACCTGTGATACCGGCATCGGCGCGCGTAAACCATGCATCCCGTACGTACCCTTGAAGCGTACATGTAAGCGCTTCCAGCACGGAATTACCGGCGCTGCACGGCCTGAAAGGCTTCATAAAATGTTCATAGGACGATATTGGAAATCAGGGTAGTGCATAGGCTCCCTAAGGATGGCAAAGCGGAGGCGCTTGCGCCCCGCATCGGCCCGGAGTGGTATGCCCGGCACTTGCCTTCCGAGAAGCCCGTGCTCGTGCTCGACTCGGAGGCCCGTCTGCGCTTTGCCACGGACGCCGCCTGCCGGCTCTTCGGCTTCGAGGGGGAGAGCTACTACAACCGCTGCTTCTTCAACTGCATCCACGGCAGCAGCCTGCCCCTGGTCATGCGCGACCTGGCCGATATGGTTTGCTACGGCAAAACCTCGGCCGCCTGGCTCTTGTGCGTGCGCGGGCAGGGCGGCAAGCGGCGCTGGATGAAGGCGACGGCCAACAGCCGCCTGGCTATGGCCGAGGACGCCATTACGGTGAGCCTGCACCCGATCAGCTAGCCCTGCGCCTGGGGCGCGCCCCTAGTTGCGAAACATGCGGAGGCGCCTGAAGCTCAGCGAGTCGCCGGCGGCGGGGCGCCCCATGCTCGGCAGGAACCCTCCCGTCGTCGAGCGCACCTCCTGCACCGTCACGAAGCTCGTGTCGTCGGTTTCTTGCAGCAGCGTCAGCACATGGGGCACATGGCGACGCTGGACGATGATGTTGAGAATATCGACGGAGCCGTGGCGGCCGCGACCGGGCAGCTCGGTGACGGCGTAGCCCTGCTCGCGCAGCGCCAGGGCGGCCTCGGCGCCTTTGCCGCCCGCCTCGGGGCTGCGGAATACGGCGCGCACCGCATTGACGCCGAGCGCAAAGCGCGCCTCCAGCGAGACGCCCACGTAGTTGCCCGTGGCAAAGCCGCCGGCATAGGCGATGATGTGGTACACCGAGTCCAGGTGCTGAAGCGCGTTGCCCACCACGATGATCCAGATGAGCACCTCGAAGAAGCCCATCGCCGCCGCCACGAGCCGCATGCCGCGCACGGCGAAAAGCATCCGCATCATCGAGAGCGATACGTCTACGATGCGCAGCAGGAAAATAGCGAGGATGCCCCACGGGCTGGAGAAAAGCGTATCGAGCGTATCGAGCATGGAAACGGCCGGATGGTGAAGGCTTCGCGCCGGAGGGATCAACTATCGCTCCAACGAAGGACGCGGTTTTCTAAGTTATCGTCAAGAGCGCCCCGCGCGGCGCGCCCGGCAGGAGCCGAGCCGGTTTGTCCAGTATATTCCGGGAGTTGCGACGCTTTGCGCGCGCAGCGGCCCCGCTGCGGCGGCGCCTTACCCTTCTACGAGCCTGACCGGTGGGGTTTCATGAAAGTTGTATGCCTTCTCTTGGCAAGCGTGCTCCTGCCGGCGCTGCCGCTCGCGGCGCAAGCGCGGCAAGTTTTTCGGCCGGGCGCCGAGTGGAAGGACGCCGACGGGGCGCCCATCAACGCGCACGGCGGCGGCATCTGGCATGAGGACGGGGTGTACTACTGGTACGGCGAGCACAAGATCGCCGGGCCGACGGGCAACGCGGCCCAGGTGGGCGTGCGCGTGTACAGCTCGCGCGACTTGTATACGTGGAAGAACGAGGGCGTGGCTCTGGCCGTCGTCGAGGGCGATCCCTCGCACGACATCGCCCGAGGGTGCATCCTGGAACGGCCCAAGGTCATCAAAAACGCCCGGACCGGCAAGTACGTCATGTGGTTCCACCTGGAACCCCTGGGGCAGGGCTACAAAGGCGCGCGCAGCGGGGTGGCCGTGGCGGACGCGCCCACCGGGCCGTTTACGTACGTGGGCAGTTTCCGCCCGAACGCCGGCTACTGGCCGATCAACGCGCTGGACGTGCACCGCAAGCCCTCGCGCGCGGCGGGCATGGCGTTCACCGGCGGCTCGCTGCCCGAGCATCCGGACTCGCTCAATATCCTCGGCCGGGACTTCGCCGGCGGCCAGATGGCGCGCGACATGAACCTGTTCGTCGATGACGACGGCAAGGCCTACCACGTCTACGCGAGCGAGGAGAACAGCACGCTGCACCTCTCGGAGCTGAGCGACGACTATACGGCCCCCTCGGGCCGCTACCTCCGGCTTTTCCCCGGGCGCTTCACGGAGGCTCCGGCGCTGTTCAAGCGCAACGGGCGCTACTACCTCGTCGCCTCGGGATGCACCGGCTGGGACCCCAACGCGGCGCGCTCCGCTTCGGCGCCGACCATTTGGGGGCCGTGGCGCGAGCTGGGCAACCCGGCCGTCGGCCCGGACTCGGCGCTTACGTTTCATTCGCAGAGCACGTTCGTGCTGCCCGTGCCGGGGCGCCCGGACGCCTTCATCTTCATGGCCGACCGCTGGGCTCCCCAGAACCCCATCGACGGCCGCTACGTATGGCTGCCCATCACCTTTGAGGGCGACCGCCCCTTCATCGCCTGGCGCGACGCCTGGAGTCTCGACGCCTTCGCGCGCTGAGCCTTCGGCCTTTCGGTGCTCGCATGGAAACGTTTACATCCGCTGAAACGAAGTGTCTCCGCTCGCTCGCCGGCGGCGTCGAGCTGAACCAGACCGAGCTGGCGCAGGCCGCCGGGGTCACGACCCGGCACCTGCGCCGCGTCCTGGCCTCGCTCAAGAAGAAGGGAAGCGGCCTTGTGGAGCGCAAGGACGGCGGCATGGTGAAGTATTGCCTGCCGGCGGCCGAGGAGCCGGTCGAGGGCGCGGCGGACCTCCGGGCGTTCACGGAGAAGGAGGTGTTTGCCCTGCTCTTCGCGGCGAGCGCCGCAAGCGCCCTGCTCGAACCGACGCCGCTCGGGAAGTCGCTTCAGGGGGCCTACGAGAAGCTGACGGCCAACGTGCAGGACCGCGTGTACACCTTCGAGCCGGAGACCCATAGCAGGCGGTGGTTTTTCGAGAGCCCGGCGCAAAACCTGCTCAACGCGGAGTGCTTCGAGGCGCTGCTGGCGGCGCTCATCGACCAGCGCACGGTGTCGGCCGATTACCACTCGGGGCGCTACGACAAAACCGAAACCAACCTTCTCCTGGACCCCTACCTGCTTTCGGCGCGGGGCACCTCGTGGCTCCTCACGGGGTTGTGCCACGAGACGAAAAAGATCCGCGACTTTTCGCTGGCGGGCTTCCTCGCCGTACGGCCCACCGCGCAGCGTTTCGACGCGCCCAGAGACTTCGACCCTAATCTGCACTTCCGCGACCGGTTCAGCGCGCTCGAAGGCGGCGAGGTGCATACGGTGCGCCTACGCGTGCGGCCGGATCGGGCGGTGTACTTCAAGCGCAAGCAGTACCACCCGACCCAGCAGATCGAGGGCCTCACGGGCGACGGGAGGACGGTGGTGTCGTTCGAGGTGTCGGGGCTGGAGGAGATTGCTGCGTTCATCCGTTCGTGGGGGCCGGGCGTCGAGGTGACCGAGCCGGAGGCGCTGCGGGCGAGGATGCTGGCGCAGGCTCAGGCCCTGGTCGAGATGTACGCCGGCTCGGACGTCCCGGTCTAGCAGCGCGCCCATAGCAAAAGCCCCCATAGCAAAAACGCGTACAAACCCGTGGGCTTGTACGCGCAGTTCGCGTCGGAGGGCAGGGCCATGCTGCAAAGGCTATCCCGGCGGGAGTGCTCTAGGCCACGAGTTCGGCCTCGCGGGGAGCAGAAACCGGATGCACCGTGCGCATTTGAAGCTCCACGGAAATGGACTTCACCGCTTCGATGATCGCCGCCGAGGCTTCGCTGGCCGCCAGAGCGGGGGTGCGCCGGATCTCGTGCAGGGTTTTGCGGTGCTCCATGAGCATGCGCGTCAGCGTGGCGATGCTGAGTTTATCGAGCTGCGCGGGGATGAATATGTTGATGGACATATAGACGGGTTCGATAGGAAGGAGGGTGGGCCTGCTTCAGAGGAGCGGCGCACGCCTGCGCCGCCGCTCTCAAACAGTTAATATGACTTTAAGTCTTTAAAAAACACCATTGTTCCCAATTAACTTCTACGAACCTGTAACATAAGCTTCTGGCGCACCTGCCCATGCGTTTTTAGGCTGCATGAGTAATGTATGTATGCCTGATCCGGGGAGCAATACGCCTTGGTAATTTTATGAAGGCCCGGCGAAAATGCGCCCTGCCCCAAGGCGCTTGTTGTGCGCTATATCGGGGCCTGCTATATAGGGCTATCCAATAGAGGAGTGGCGAAACAATCCGATGTCGTGAGGGCTGCACCACCTCGCAGGCATATCCGTGCAACGGGTTGTTGTGAAGACGATTGGAGTACTCTCACCCCTTACTCCAAGAGGTTTACCATGAGTTTCCAGAAGTGTCCACGGTGGACCGGGCTTGCGCTGATGCTGCTTGCGCTGAGCCTCGCAGGCTGCTCGGATCTGGTGACGGAAGGCGCCGATACGTCGGGCAAGATCGTGCCCGGCAACAAGATCCGGCACAGCAACCTCCTGCCGCGCGCCATCGAGAAGGCCCCTGCCGGCAAGAACGGCAGCGTGGCCGACAGCGTGAACCTGATCATCGGGTTCAGCAACCCGACCGTGTCGGCGCAGAAGATCGTGACGCGCTACGGCACCGTCGATGCGCAGAAGATCGTGACGCGCTATGACGCCGTCGATGCGCAGAAGATCGTGACCCGCTACGACGCCGTCGAGTGGCAGAAGATCGTCACGCGCTATGACGCCGTGGAGTGGCAGAAGATCGTCACGCGCTACGACAACGTGGATGCGCAGAAGATCGTGACGCGCTACAAAATCGTGACGCGCTACCTGTTCAACAGCATCTTCCCGGGCATGGCGATCACGATGCCGCTCGAAGAGCTGGATGCATTCCTGGCCGACCTGGCGAAGGACCCCGACATCCGTTTCATCGAGCCGGACATCAAGCTCGCCCCGATCAAAGGCGCCCGTAAGGCCGCCGCCGGCGCGGGACAGCTCACCCCGTGGGGCATTCGCTACTCGGGCGCCGACGAAAGCTGGGCCGCCTCGGGCGACGGCAAGGACAAGGGCGGCGTGCCGGACGTGGACCTCTACATCATGGATTCCGGCGTCCAGAGCAGCGACGTGGATGTGGCGGAGTGCCTGACGCTCACCGCCGTCGGCGTAGAGCCGTGCACGGACGCTTCCGACCCGCTGGAGCACGGCACGCAGGTGGCGCAGGTGGCGGCGGCCCAGGATAACCGCAAGGGCATCGTAGGCGTGGCCCCCGGCGCGCCGGTGCACGTGATGAAGGTGCTCAACGCCGAGGGCGAGGCCGAGTCGTCGGACCTCATCGCGGCGGTGGAGTACATTACGCACCTCAAGAAGCAGCAGCCGCGCAAGCCTATCGTCGTGAACATCAGCTTCGGAGCGGACATCGGCACGGCCGAGTACAACGCGTTCGACGAAGCGATTCAGCGTTCGATCGCCGCAGGCGTCGTCTACGTAATCGCCTCGGGCAACGAGGGCCGCGACGCGGGCAACTTCATGCCGGCGCACGTTCAGGAGGCCATCACGGTCGGGGCGTACAACCCGCTCAAGATCGTTTCCAGCTTCTCGAACACCGGCTCCGTGGTGGATCTGTGGGCGCCGGGCGAGGACGTGGAAGTGGTCGCCGGCGACCAGACGTTCGTCTACGCCTCAGGCACTTCGTTCGCCGCGCCCTCGGTGGCCGGCGCCGCCGTGCTGCTGCTGGCGAAACAGCCGCGCCTCTCGCCGCAGGAAGTCCGCGACGCGCTCGTCAAGAGCGGCGGCAGCCTGCTGCTCAGCCCGCAGGGCTCCACGAAGAAATACCTGAACGTGAGCTTCCTGGCGGACAAGAAGGGCAAGTAAACCTTCGCGCAGGATGCTTCGGGGTAAAAAAGGAGGCAGGGGGCGCACGCCCTCTGCCTCCTTTGATTTGCAGGGGCCCCCCGGCGGGGCCTTTACGGGTTGGGTCCGGCCTGGGGCGGCGCGGCGGCTTCCACGGGGAAGCGCACGCGGAGCTGGTTCATATACGGGGCCACGCCCGCAATCGTCTGGTGCAGGCGCTCGGCCCACGCCCGAAGCGTCGAGTTGCCGGTGCTCTCGGCCAGGCCCGCGATGCGGAGCAGCACGTTCTCGGTGCTGGGCATCTCGGCGATGACCTGGGCGAGGATCTGGCGCTCGACCTCTCCCTGGGGCGTCATGACGTACATTTGCAGCAAGGCCGCCATGTTGCCGCTCGCCAGGGCATAGGTGTACGTGATCGACATGAGTTCGACGGCGTAGCGGTCGTCCGGCGTGATGCCGTTCTGCGAAAGCTGGAACGAAAGGGCCGTCAGGTCCTCGACGGCAGGGCGGAGCTTGCGCGAGACGCCGAACAGCTCCAGCACGAACGGGGTAAGGTCGTTCTGGTTCATCGGGCCGCCGGCTACGTCGCGCACGACGATGGTTTCGGCCGGGGGGCGCTCGGTCAGGTACTTCTGCGAGAGGTAGCCCTTGCCCGCCGCATTGACGGCCTCGCACCAGCCGTTGCTGCACCCGGTGACGGGCACCTGGGCGCCCTCGGGGAGCGTCAGGATCACCGCGCTCCGGGTGTTGGGCTCCGCGCGCACCCGCAGCTCCGTGGTGGTGTACATCATCTTCGGGGGCGCTTGCTGGGCATGCGCGGCGAGCGTCGGGAAAAGCAGCAGCGCAGCGAGCGCCGGAATCAGGGGACGCATAAGGCTAATCGGGTTGGGGACGAGGCAGAGGGTTGGGCCAAAGAAACGGCGTATTTGCCGGGGCAAACAACAGCAAAATACGTCCGCCTGCCCGCCGGAGCCATGCGCCTACGCCCGGCGCGTGGGCGGGGGCCGATGCGGGGGTTTGTTTTCGTATTTTACGCCGCTTCCGCCTTCGCCACGACCCGATTCTCCCGCACCTATGGCACGTTCCTCCAGCACCAGCGTCGTCAACAATTTTCGCCCGGGCCGCGAGCTGGCGATGTTCATCCTCGCCATGCTGGGGCTCGTGGTGGTGTTCCACCTGTGGATTCAGAAGGGGAGGGGCTTCGATCAGGGGTGTTGGGGCTTCAACCCGCCCACCGAGGCCGCCGGGGCGCCGACATTCAACTGCTCGGCGGTCGTCTACAGCGACGCCGGAACCATCTTCGGCATCTCCAACGTGTACTGGGGCGGGCTGTTCTACGCCGTCGTCGCCGGACTGACGCTGCTCGTCGGCCTCTCGCGCGGGGCGGCGCTCGACCGCCTCAAGACGGCGCGCCTGGGCATGGCAGGCATCGGTTTTCTGTACTCGCTCTACCTGATCTACTACCAGGTTACGCTCATCGGGGAGTACTGCGCGCTGTGCCTGACCTCGGCGGCCATCGTCATCGTGCTTTTTACCCTTATGGCGCTGGACTACCTGGCCGCGCGCGGGCATGTGCGGCGGCGCACGGCCGAGGCCGCCGACGCCGCGCCTCGGGGCACGCTGCTGCGCTACCTGCCGGTGGTCGTCGTCGCGGCGGCGCTGGTCGTGGCCGACATTGCCTATTTCAGGACGCTCGGGGCGCCGAAGCCGTCTGCCCCGGCGGGTGCGGTCGCCTCGGCCGAGGGGTGCTACTACGACAACCAGGAGCGCACCGTACCCAACTACGCCGAGTTCGTTTCGGCGGGCGACCCGGTGAAGGGCAACCCGCAGGCTTCGGTGACCGTCATCGAGTTTTTCGACCCCAACTGCCCGCACTGCGCCACTTTGTACCCCGTGATGGATTCCGTCATGACGACCCACGGCGACCGGGCGCGCTTCGTGTACAAGCCGATCGCCCTCTGGGACATTTCGCGGGGCCAGGTGGCGGCGCTCATGATCGCTGCGGAGGAGGGCAAGTTCTTCGAAATGCTCGAAGCGCAGTTCGCCGCGCAGCAGCAGGGCGGGCTGAGCGAGGAGCAGGTGCGCCAGATTGCCGCAAACATTGGTATGGATGTTGATGCCATGGCGGCAAAGATGCGCGCCGGGGGCTACGCCATGGCGATGGACCGCGAGGTGTCGCGGCTCGCCAACCTGCTCTCGCGCTTCAGCGTGCCGCGTGTGTGGATCAACGGCAAGACCGTCGGAGTGCGTTCGGCGGAGTGCCTGCGCGAGCACATCGAGGCCGAGGCCGCCGCGCCGGCGTCCTAGCGGCGTTGTATTCACGGTCGGAAGTTATTAAGTTGTTATGTGTCGCCGCGCGCCGGCCGACGCGCCTTTGCCTTTCCGAGCATCGCCCTGATGAAGGACCTCCAGACCATTCAGGAAATCACGCGGCGCCTCCGGCTGGTCAATCTGGCCGCCATCGTCCTCGTGCTGCCCCTGACGCTGGCGGCATTTTTCCTCGTCCCCGGGCGCGTGGCCTACGAAATCAGCGAGCAGTACAGCATCGAGGCCGACTCGGCGGGCGCGCGCCTGAAGCTGGCGGTGCTCATTCCGCAGAGCGGCCCGTACCAGACCATCGACCACCTTTCCGTGTTCTGGTCGGGGCCGTTCACCCGCCGCGACGCCGGGCCGTCGCTGCTGCTGCGCTTCGAGGATGAGCTGGGCCCCTCGCAGAAGCGGCAGGCGCAGGTGCGCTACCGGGCGCTGCTGCCCAGCGGCAAGGTGCGCTGGCGCTCGCCGGTGTGGGGGAGCGACCTGCGGGCGCAGGACGGCATCGAGAGCGATAACCGCGCCATCGTGCACGAGGCTGAGCGCCTCGTGACGGGTCGCGACCGCCGCGACGCCTACGGCATCTACGCGTTTACGGCCGCCTACCTGCGCGTGCCGGACCGCGCCGAGCGCGACGCGTCTGCGCTGGATGCCTACCGCAACAAAAGCGGCCACACGGCCAATCTGATGACCGCCCTCTGCCGGGCGGCGGGCATCCCGGCGCGCAGCATCACGGGGCTGACGCTGCCGGAGATGATCCCCTTCACGTCGCGCAGCGCCCGGTGGGGCCACGCCGCCCCCGAGCACGCGTGGACGGAGTTTTTTGCCGGCGGGCGGTGGGAACTGGCCGATGCCGCCGTGGAGCAGCTCCTTCGGCCCGCGACTTTCGGCCGCAACGACGGGCGACACATTGCGCTCGGCGAGCGCGCGGCGCTCTTGCGCGTGCACGAAGGGATGCGGCGCTGGTCGGCGGCAGCGGGCTACGAAGCCGGCTCGATGGCGGACGGGCTGTACTTCGCCGCCGGGGCCGACCGCGAGGGCGCACGCGTGCAGCCGCAGGTGGTGGTGCGCAAGCTGTGGGATACGCGCTGGCTGAACCTGTTCGCGGCGATCTTCCTGGTGTTCGGGCCGGTGCGCCTCTACGAGTTGCACAGCCGCCGCCGCGTCGTGCGCCTCCTGCCGACCGCCGCGTAACGGCTCCGGCCGCGCAGCGCTCAGGCGGGCGCGCCTGCCGGCGTTTGCCGCTGCACCGGCAGCAGCACGCAGAACCGGGCCCCTTCGCCCGGCGCGCTCACGGCCGTAATGATCCCCCCGTGCCGCTCGACGATACGCCTGCAAATGGCAAGGCCCATGCCCGCGCCGGGGTAGCTGCTCCGGCCGTGCAGCCGCTGGAAGGGGGAAAAGATGCGGTCCGCGTACTTCACGTCGAAGCCGATGCCCTCGTCGGCGATCTCCAGGCAGCAGTGGGAGGCAGCCTCCGCGAGCGGTCTTCCGTGGGCGTCGGAGAGGTAGCCCGAGACGCGCACCTCGGCCGGCTGCGACGGCCGCCGAAACTTGAGCGCGTTGCCGATGATGTTCTGGAAAAGCTGCCGCATCTGAAGCGCGTCGGCCTCAATGACCGGAAGCGCGCCGATCTCGACCTTCGCCGCGGACTCTTCGAGGGCGATTTCGAGGTCCGTCAGGCTGTCGCGCGCCACGTCGGCCAGGCTGACGTGCGTAAAGGGCTGCCCGTGCGTGCCGACCCGCGAGTACGAGAGCAAAGCGTGCAGCAGGTCGCTCATGCGGATGGCGGCGCGCTGCGTGCGGTCGAGGTACTCCAGCCCGAGCGGCGGGATCTCGGCGCTGTAGTCGCGCCGGAGCAGCTCGCAGAACGAGGTGATCTTGCGCAGCGGCTCCTGGAGGTCGTGCGAGGCCGCATACGTGAAGTCGCGCAGCTCGCGGTTTTTGTCCACGAGCGTCTGGTTCATGGCGTGCAGTTCCTCGGTGCGCGCCGACACGCGCTGCTCCAGCGATTCGTTGAGTTCGCGGAGCAGGCGTTCGTTCTCGATGGCGGCCACGGCGGCGGCGCGGCGCTCGGTGATGTCGGTAAAGACGTACACCTTCCCGAGCAAACGCTCGTCGGCCGAGAGCGGGGCGCAGTTGATCTGGAAATACTGCACCGCCCCCGAAGGCGTCACGAAGCGGAAATCGACGGCCTGATCTTCGGCCTCGCAGGCGCCCGGCAGCAGCCGTTCGATGGCGTAGAGGATCGGGGAGACGCCGAAAACTTCCGTGGCTCTGCGCGAGGCGTGGGTGATCTGCCCGTCGGGGTCGCAGACGATGATGATTTCGCCGGCCTGTTCGAGGATCAAGCGGGTCAGGCGCTCGGAAGCGGCGATTTCGTCGAGGCGCTTCTGCGGGCTCAGGTCCGTCACGACGAGGCAGCAGCCTTTGAGGCCCGACAGATCGGCGGGGCCTCCGGAGACGTACACCGGGGGCGCTGCGTCGCCGGCGCCGAGCAGGTGCATCTCGCGTTTGAAGCGTTGCGACGCCTCGATCAGCGTCGCCAAACCGGCGCGCTCCTCGTCCGGAACGAAGCGCAGGAAGCTGGCCCCCGTCAGTTCGGGGAGGCTATAGCCGATGAGGCGGCAGAAGCTGGGGTTGGCGTAGAGAATCGCCCCCTCCGGGGTAACGGTGACGGCGCCTTCCTGCATAGCCTCGACGAGCAGGCGGTACGGGTGCTCGTCGCTGACGAGTTCGTAGACGCGCTCGCGGTCGGGCTGGCCGATCACGAAGGCATCGACGGCGCCGGAGCGGATGGCGCTGCCGAGCGCTTCGGCCTCCTTGAGGCGCGCCCGCAAATCGGCCACCTGGGCTTGCAGGGCGGCCAATGTGGGGGCTTCGGGAGGATGCATAGCGGCTGCCGGTTACGTGGGGTGCAAAAAGGACGCTTAGTCGGCGGCCGTGCGGATGTCGAGGCCGATGAGCACACGCTCGGTGTGCGAGAGGTCGCCGATGATCTTGCGCACCGGCTCCGGCAGCTTGCGCACGAGCGTAGGGATGGCGATGATCTGATCGCTCTGGGCGAGCCTCGGGTTCTTGAGCAGGTCGATCACCTCGATGGAGTAGCGCCCGGGAAGGTGCTCCTCGCAGATGCGCTTGAGGTTTTCGAGGGCGAAGGCGCTTTTCGGGGAGCCGCCTGCGATGTATAATTTTAGTTCGAGCTTCTCCAGATCCTGAAAGGAGAGGGCGTCGGCGCCGTCCAGGGGCATGTCGTCGTTCGTGCCGGGCATACGGGAGTCTCCAGTCGCTTAGTTCGCGGCTTCGCCATTGCGCGGCTCAACGCCTCGCGCTTTAGCCATACGTTGTGCTTGGTTCAGGTGCGTGTAGTTGCGCGCCTCGTCTTCCTCGATGAGCATTTGCATTTCTTCGAGTTCGGCTTCGTAGCGGGCCTGCAAGGCGGCGACCCGGGCTTCCAAGGCGGCGCGCTTGCGGTGGATCTTCCGGCGGCTGCGCTCGATCTCGTTGCGGCGCGAGAGCGCCGCGAGAGCATCCTGGCTCTCCTGGACCTGCCGTGCCGCGCCGGTGAGCACGCCGCCGGCGCCGAGGTATACGTCGGCCAGCCGGATGCCCTGCGCGGTAAGGCGCATCTCGCGGATCTGGTTGGAATGCGCCATGCCGCGCGACTTGAGCACGTAAAGGCCCCGGTTGCGCTCACCGTCGGCCTCGATCATCTTGAGCAGGATCCACGTGTCCATGTGCGACGAGATGCTGGCGTCGGTGCGCTCGGGGGCCTCGCCGCCCATCGTCAGGCTGGTCAGGACGGCCGTAATGCCTTGCGCCTTCAGAAAGTCGATGAGGCGGTTGAGCATGGCCTGCACCTGAAGCGCGTCGCCCACGTCGATCAGGTTGGAGATGGGATCGACGATGACCAGGCGCGGGGCGAGCTTGTCGATGAGGCGGTGGATGCTGACGAGGTGCATCTCCAGGCCGAACATCGAGGCCCGCGTCGCGGCGATGTGCAGCAGGCCCTCGTCGATGCATGCCTGAAGGTCCGCGCCGATGGAGCGCATGTTGCGGATGATCTGGGCGGCGCTCTCCTCGAAGGCGAGGTACAGGCACCGCTCGCCGCGCTGGGCCGAGGCAAGGGCAAACTGGGCGGCAAGGCTGGTTTTGCCGGAGCCTGCCGTGCCGGTGATCAGCACGCTGCTGCCGCGAAAGACGCCCGCCCCCTCGAACATGTCGTCCAGGTCGGGAACGCCCGTAGAGAGCCGCTCGGAGCTTACTTCGTGATGCAGCGCGTCGGAGGTGATCGGCAGAATGGCGATGCCGTCGCTGCTGATCAGGAACGGGTACTCGTTGGCGCCGTGGCTCGACCCACGGTACTTGATGATGCGGCAGCGGCGCGTCGTGATCTGGTCGATGACGCGGTTGTCGAGCAGCACCACGCAGTCGGAGACGTACTCTTCGAGGCCGTAGCGCGTAAGCGTGTCCTGGCCGCGCTCGGCCGTGACGACGGAGGTGACCCCCTGATCCTTGAGCCAGCGGAACAGGCGGCGCATCTCGGCGCGCAGGATGGTTTCGTTGGGCAGCCCCGAGAAGAGCACTTCGAGCGTGTCGAGCGCGACGCGCTTGGCGCCGATGGACCCGATGGCGAGTTGAAGCCGCACGAACAGCCCTTCCAGGTCGAAGTCGCCGGTTTCCTCGATCTCGCTCCGCTCCAGGCGCACGTGGTCGATGTAGAGCAGCCCCCGCGCGATGAGGTCGCGCAAGTCGAAGCCGAGGCTGGCGACGTTCTGCGCGATTTCCTCCTCGGTCTCCTCGAACACCATCAGCACGCCCGGCTCGCCGTACTTCAGGGCCCCTCGCACCAGAAACTCTACGCCGAAAAGGGTTTTGCCGCACCCGGGGCCGCCGCAGATGATGCTGGTGCGCCGCCGGGGCAGGCCGCCCCCGGTGATGTCGTCGAAGCCGAAGATGCCGGTGGGGCACTTCGGGAGGGCGCCTTCCGGGGAGAACGGCGTTAGGGCTTGTTCCATGTACCTTTAATTGCGGAGTGGTACGCGAAGGTAGGAACCACGCGGTTGGGCATTTGAAACGGCTTGTTACAGACTTGTAATACGGACCCCCGGCTGTATGAAATGTTGATATGGAGATATAGCCTGTAAAGTTTTGTAAGCAAACTTTCTTTCACGACGGGCCGCACGCAGGGACGCGCGAAAATCGGTCTCGGGTCCCGGGTTTGCGGCGCAAGGCCTCTAAATGTATGCTGCGTATTCTGGTGGTGGACGAAAACCCGCTCCACCGGCGCATTCTCGGCGCTATGCTGGAACGCTTGGGGCATGCCTATCGCGCGGCGGATGGGGCGACTCTGGAAGCGGCAGGCGCGTTCGATGCGGCGCTTGTGGCGGCGCGCCCGGAGGGCGGCTTCCCGGCGGCGGCGCAACTGCACGCGGCCAATCCTGCCCTGGCGATTATCGCGCTTTCCGCCGACGGCGCCGCTCCGGCGCTGGGCTTTCCGGTGCAGGCGCTCCGCGCGCCGGTGCGCTTCGAGGAACTGGCGGCGGCGCTGGGCGGGCTGCCGCAGCGCCCGGCCCCGGCAGATCCCGTGCTCATCGACGAAGCGGCGTTTCACAGCTTCGTAATGGAGACGGCCGCCGGAGATGTGGATTTCGTCCGGGAGTTGATAGGGGATTACGTCGCGGAGACGCAAAGCGCGGCGGCGCAAATCGAGGCGGCGCTGGAGGCCGCCGACGGCGCGCTCGCGACGCGCCTGGCGCACACCCTCAAGTCTACGAGCCGCACCTTCGGGGCAAACGCGCTGGCCGACGTGTGCGCCGCCGCCGAGCGCCGCATGCAGCAGGGCGACGCCGAGGCGGCGCGCGCGGCGCTGCCGCAAATACGGGAGCTGGTTCCGGCGACGCTGCGGGCGCTGGAGGCGCATGTAAACGGGCTCGGGCGCCCGCCTACAGAAAGCGCCGGGTGACGTTGCCGGGCTTCCGGGGGCCCCCCAGGGAAAGCAAGGTCACGTCCGGCACGTGCGCCACGCGCACCCAGAACATGCACATCGCCTCGATTTTATGCCGCAGCGATGAGCCGTCGAAGGGGCCCGCGATGACGGCGTTGATCCCGGCGTCATAGCCCGCCTGCACGTGCGCCTCTTCCACGCCGTCGGCGATGCCGATGATCGGAATGCAGCGGTAGGCCGGGTGGCGCTTGACGAGCGCAGCAGCCGACTCGCCCGAGTCTTCGCGCAGGCTTACGTCCATCACCACGAGGGCCGGAAGCGGGGCGCCCTGCTGCGCCGTTTTCCCGGAGACTTCCTCCAGCGCCTCCGCCACTGCCTCGGAGGTGGCGGCGTGGCGGATCTGGCAGTGGCTTACCAAGGCTTGCAGGATCTCCGCCACCTCATCCCGCAGGGGGGAGCCGTCGGGGAAGGCAAGGACGAACGTAAACCGGTGCGCGGCCAGTTGCATGATGCCGGAACTGAAGATTTTTCTTCAATATACGCCATGCCGGGCAACTTGTGAAGGATTTGTAATTCATTCAGAGAGGCGCTGAGAACGCTTTTCCAAACATTTCCGGCGCGGCTGCACACGGCCGCGCCGCGCAGAGGGGGGCTCTGCACGGCGCGGCGCCTCGTGTCCCGGCGGGGCTTCAGTTGGCAAAGACGCGGCCGCGCGCCGGGCGCACGGCGGGCTGCGCCGTGGGCGGGGCGGCGCGCTCGGTCTTAAAGCGGCCTACGAGCGTGTGCAGCTCTTCGGTGAGCAGGCTCAGGCTCTCGGCGCCCTGCGCCACCTGCGAGACGCCCTGGGCCGACTCGTGCGACACGTTGCTGATGGCTTCGACGCTGCGGGCGATCTGCTCGCTCGTGGCCGACTGCTCTTCGCTCGCGGCGGCGATCTGCTGCACCGTATCGACGCTGCGGCCCGAGCTGACGACGATGCGTTCGAGGGCTTGGCCGGCGGCGTCGGCCAGGCGGATGCCGTGCTCGACTTCGCCGGCGCCGGTGTGCATCGAACGGATGGCCTCCTCGGACTCGGCCTGGATAGTCGTAATCATGCTTGCGATCTCCTTGGTCGCTCCCGTTGTGCGCTCGGCCAGCTTGCGCACCTCGTCGGCCACGACGGCAAAGCCGCGCCCCTGCTCGCCGGCGCGCGCCGCCTCGATGGCGGCGTTGAGCGCCAACAGGTTCGTCTGGTCCGCGATCTCGTTGATGACGCCGACGATCTGCCCGATCTGCTTGCTGCGCTCGCCGAGGCGCTCGATGGTCTCGGTGGAGCGCTGGAAGCGGTCGGCGATGCTGCGGATGCGCTCGACGGTGTCGTGCACGACGCCGCCGCCTTCGCGGGCTTCCTGGCCGGCCTCCGCCGCGATCTCGGCGGCGCGCGTGGCCATGCTGCTGTTCTCGACGATGGTGCGCACCATCTCTTCGACGGCGGCGGCCACCTCGTGCGCCTGCGACGACTGCTCGTTGGCGCTGCCGGCAAGCTGCTCGGCCGAGGCGCTGATCTGCGTCGAGGCGGTGGCGGCGGCGTCGGCGGCGTTGCGCACGGCCTGGATCATCTCGCGCAAGTTGGCGGCGGCGCGGTTGAAGCCCTCGAAAAGCCGCGATACGGCGTCGTCGCGCGTCGCGTGCAGCTCCACGAGCAAGTCGCCTGCCGCGAATTGGTCGATCCCGGCCAGCATGTACGCGACGCGCTCGTTGAGGTACTCCTGCTCGGCTTCGGCGGCGGCGACGGCTTCTTCCACGCGGGCCTGCACGCTTTCTTTTTCCGCTTCAAGCTCGGCCATGCCGGCGCGGACGGCGCCGACCATTTTGTTGAAAGCGGCGCCCAGCATCCCGATTTCGTCGGCGCGGTCGGCCTGGGCGGTGGCGCCGTAGTCGCCCTCGGCGAAGCGGTTGGCGGCGCCGGTCAGCCCGGCGAGCGGCCGAGCGATGATGCGCGCCAGGAACAGACCCATGGCGACCGCGGCCAGCAGAATCAGCCCGATGAGCGCCATGACGGCGTTCTGGACCGTGCGCGCCCGCGCGGCGGAGGCCGCCCCCAAGTCGTCCGCCAGCTTCTCGTTCAATGCTACCAGCTTAGCAAGCATCGCCTGCGCGGCTTCGTAGCGCTGGGTATGCTCAGCCGTAAAGCCGACCGGCGCTGCCGGCGCGTCGAGGGAGACTCCCTCATCGGCGAACGTTTGCAGGGGCGGCGCGTGCAGCGCCTTCGACTCGGTTTTCCACGCCTCCCAGAGCGGCGTGAAGGCGCTCCACATGGCGGCTTCCTCGGGCGTCTGATAGAGCGGTTCGTAGACGGCCCAGGCGGCGTCGATCTGCGTCCAGACCTGGTCGATGTCGGCCTGGAGGCGGGCGGCCTCGTCAGCCGAGGTCGATTCGATGAGCTGCGCCTGGTCGGCGTGGATGCGCCAGTGGCCGTCCTGAATCTCGGTGAGCGCCACCACGCTCGGCAGGCGGTTGAATGCCAACTCGTCGAGCTTCACCGAAATGCCCTCGACGAGCGTGTACTGCGCTGCCCCAAAAGCGGCGACCAGCACCGTAAGGGCGGCGAACGCCCAGAGCAGCTTCGCACGGATGCGGAGATTATTGAAGTAGTTCATAGCAGCCGGTAGCTTTGCAGGTTAGAAGTCCAGCAGCGTATCGGCTTGCTTCCGGGATAATAAAATGCGTCGGCGTCCGCAGTATGTAAGTATGAACTTGTTTTTTAAGGCTATAATTAGCAATATAAAATTAATTTTATATTCTTGTAATCCCATGTATAACAGGGTAATCGTATTGCCTGACGGGTATAAATGGCCCTGCGTTCGGCGCAGCGGCGCCGAGCCGAGCAGAGACCCGGGCGTTAGTCCTCGCCGCAGCGGCGCCGGTTCAGGGGCTGGAGGGCGAAGGCGGACCGGCCGGAGAGGACGTAATCGACGGTGGTCGAGAGCAGGCTTTCGGTGGGGCGGATATTGCGTTTGCGGTAGGCGTTGCGCACGGCCTGCGCGAGCGCCTCGCGCGACGGGTTCGGCCCGAGCGCCTCGATGCATTCCTGCTTGATGGTCCGGATCAGTACAGTCATCGAAGTAGGGTTCTGTTCAATGGGGCATATTGTACGAAGATTCCGTTGAGAGCGTATCGCTTCCTTGTTGCTAAATTGCCGGCAAGTAACACCCTGCGCTCCGCGCCGGGGCGGCAGGCAAGGCGTCTGCGCGCCGAAGATCGACTTTTTGCCGCGCCGGGGGCTGCTCGTCTTGACAGCGCCGCGTTGGGGGGTTAACTATCGCCGTTTGCTTCCCACGCCACATCCTCGGAGCCGCCATGCAACGCCGTCTGCTCGTCCTCACTATCCTCGCGGTATGTCTCGGCCTTGCCGCCCCTTCTTCGGCGCAGGTGACGCGCGGGTTCGTCCGGGAAGGGCTTACCCTGGAGAGCAAAGCCCTCGGCAAGCCGGTGCGCTATACGGTGTACCTGCCGTTCGACTATGAAACGTCGGACCGGTATTACCCGGTGCTTTATCTGCTCCACGGCTACGGCGACAACGACATGGGGTGGGTGCAGTTCGGAGAGGCCAACCTGATCGCCGACGAAGCCATCGCCGGCCGGGAAGCGCCGCCGATGATCATCGTGATGCCGGACGGCGGGGTCTCGTTCTACATCAACAGCGCCGACGGCAAGACGCCGTACGAGGACTTCTTTATCCAGGAGTTCATTCCGCAGATCGAGAAGACGTACCGCATCCGGTCAGAGAAGCGGTACCGAGCTATTGCGGGGCTTTCGATGGGCGGCTACGGGGCGCTCATGGGGGGGATGCGGCACCCGGAGTTGTTCTCGTCGGTCGTGGCGCTGAGCGCAGCCGTACTTTCCGAGGAAGAAGTCGTCGGCATGTCGGCCGAGTCGTGGAACCGCGTGTGGGGTCCGCTGACGGGTCCGGGGCTGACGGGGCAGGCGCGCCTTTCGTCGCACTTCCGGGCGCACAGCGCCATCGACATCGTGAAGGCCGACGCCGAGAAGAAGCTCAACGCCGTGCGCTTCTACATCGACTGCGGCGACGACGACTTCCTGACGGTCGGCAACGCGATGCTGCACGCGGCCATGACGCAGCGCGAGATCAAGCACGAGTACCGCGTACGCGACGGCGCGCACACCTGGTCGTACTGGCGGACGGGCCTGCCGGACGCGCTGCGCTTTGTGGGCACGGTGTTCCACCAGCCGTGACGCCGACGGAGGAGGCCATCGAGGCGTATTTCGCGTCGCTGCCGCCGGGGCTCGCCGAGGCGACGCGGGGCGCGCATGCGTGCGTCTGCGCGCTGCTGCCGGAGGCGGAGGCGGCCTTCAAGCGCGGCTGGAAGGGCGTTGGGTACGCGGTAGGGGCGGGGCGGCGAAAGCGGCTTTGCCTTTTTCTGTACGTTATGGGCGGAAAGGTGTGCCTGAGCTTCGCTGAAGGGCGGCGCCTGGCCGATCCCGGCGGGGCGCTGACGCGGCTCGGCAAGCGCACGGCGGTCATCGAGCGCGCGCCGGGGGA
>CBDTTW010000013.1:0-32086 GCA_965363675.1 uncultured Rhodothermaceae bacterium | reverse complement strand
GGGGCATAGCGGAGAGGCGTCCGGGCCGAGGCCGCCGCAAAACGACGAACGCCCCGGAAACCGCGTTTTCGCGGGCTTCTGAGGCGTTTTGGGGTGGGCGGTGAGGGGTTCGAACCCCCGACCTCCTGCTTGTAAGGCAGGCGCTCTGAACCGGCTGAGCTAACCGCCCGTGGGGGATGGGGCCGCCAGGATGCACGAGGAGAGATCCGCATGCGCTGCGAACCTCTCCCGGAGCGGGAAACGGGATTCGAACCCGCGACCCTCAGCTTGGGAAGCTGATGCTCTACCAACTGAGCTATTCCCGCATGAACCGCTATTCTACGTCCGGTTTGCATGAATGTCAAGCGCTCGCGTTGCGGTGGGCGGGCAATTATGTATCTTACGGACCTTTGCGCAACTTTATCGGCGCGCCGGGGGTAGACTGCTGCGGATAGCCGCCGGCTTCGCCCGCCTGCGGCCGCCGTTCATCCGTTTGTACTCTCCGAAGGATCATGAAACGCACGTACCAGCCCAGCCGCCGCAAGCGCGCCAACACGCACGGTTTCCGCGCCCGCATGGCCTCCAAGAACGGCCGTAAGGTGCTCGCGCGCCGCCGCGCCAAAGGCCGCAAGAACCTTTCGGTGTCGGACACGCGTCCCGGCAAGTAACGCCGATGACTACGGCCGCCGGCAGGCCCGCGCCGCCGCGCTTTCGGTTTGGGCGCGCCAGCCGCCTCAAGAAGCGCCGTCTGATCCGCAGCCTGTTCGGCCGCGAGCGCCCGGGTGTCGCCTCGGTGGCCGCCGGGTCGGTGCGCCTCGTCTACCGGCGCCTCGAAGCCGGCGAGCTTCCGGCGGCCGCGCGCGTGCAGATCGGCTTCAGCGCCGGGCGCGCCGCACGCCGCGCCGTGGACCGCAACCGTATCAAACGTATTTTGCGAGAGGTCTACCGGATGCATCAACATGTGCTGGTAGACCTTTTTCATGCCGACGTGCGGCCCGTGGCCGTCATGGCGCTCTACCGTGGCCGCCCGGAGGACGCCGCCCGCCTGGCGCCGATAGACTTGCCGGCCGCTCTCGGCCGCATGGCCCGCGCTCCGGCGGCGCATCCTGCCCCAAGCGCCGCCGGCGGACGCTAGCGGCGCTTTTGCCCTTATAACGCGAGATCAGCTTTGGAACGCAACGTCGTCATCGCGACCGTCCTGGTGGCGCTCATCCTGTTCGTGTGGTTCACGTTCGTGGCCCCGCCCCCGCAAACCGTGCCGCAGCCCGACGATCCGCGCGTCGATACGGTGCAGGTCGAGGCGCTCGATACGGCCGCTGCGTCGCCGCGCAGCCTTACCGACGTGCTCGAAACGCCCTCCGGCGACTCGGCGCTCGCCGCCCTCTCGGCCGCTCCGGGCCGCACCATCACCGTCGAGAACGACCTGTACACGGCGCGCTTCTCCACGCGCGGGGCGACGCTCGTTGATTTCAAGCTAAAGAAATACAACAAGTTCGATCAAAAGACGCCGGTGCAGCTCGTTTCCAAGGAGAACGCCGGGGCGATGGGACTCGTCTTCACGACGGCCAACAACCACGTCATCGACAGCCGCGCGCTCGTCTTCGAGGCGTCGTCGCCGGACTCGGTGATCACAGTGGGCGCACAGGGCGCGCAGCTCGCGTTCGAGGCGCGCGTCGGCGGGGGGGTGCTCCGGCAGACGTATACCTTCAAGCCGGAAACCTACGAGGTCGATCTGAACGTGACGGCCCCCGGCGGCGCGTTCTCCACGTCGGGCGGCTACGAGCTGGTCTGGTACGGCGGCATCCCCTACACCGAAGACAACCTGGAAGACGAGGCGCGCCACGCCGGGGCCTACGCCCGCAGCGGCGGCTCGGTGGAGTACATCGACCTGAACAAGAACGCCGACGACGTGCAACGCCTCTCGGGCGAAGTGACGTGGGTCTCGGTCAAGAACAAGTACTTCACGGCGGTCGTCATGCCGCAGACGGCCACACGCGGGGCCGAGCTGGAGGGCGAAAAAACCGGCGATGTAGAAGGCGGCAGCCTCTGGAAGGACTTCGCCGCGCGTGTGCTGATGCCGCCCGCCGACGCCAAGGGGCATGCGTACACCTTCTACATCGGCCCTCTGGAGTATTTCCGCATCACCGACTACGGCGTCGGGCTGTACGACATGGTGGACTACGGGTACGACTTCTTCGAGTGGATTACCCGTCCGCTGGCGAAGTTCGTGTTCATCCCGGTGTTCACGTTCCTCGGGAAGGTGCTGCCCAACTACGGGCTCGTCATCATCGTGTTCTCGATCCTCATCAAGCTGGTGCTCTGGCCGCTCACGCGCTCGTCGTACACGAGCATGGCGCGCATGCGCGACTTGCAGCCCAAGATGGAGGCCATCAAGGAGAAATACGCCGACAACCCGCAGAAGCAGCAGGAGGCGGTCGTCAAGCTCTACAAGGAGGGCAACATCAACCCGCTCGGCGGCTGCCTGCCGATGCTGGCGCAGTGGCCGGTGCTGATCGCGCTGTACCAGTTCTTCCCGCAGTCGCTGGAGCTGCGGCAGGCGAGCTTCCTATGGGCCAACGACCTTTCGGCGCCGGATGCGATTCTGCATCTGCCCTTCAAGATTCCGTTCTACGGCGACTTTGTGGCGGGCTTTACGCTCTTCATGGGCCTTTCCATGATCATCCAGATGCGGATGCAGGCGCAGCCTTCGGCCAACCCGCAGGCAAAGATCATGACGTACACGTTCCCGGTGATGATCTTCATGCTGTTCAACCGGCTCTCGTCGGGGCTGAGCCTGTACTACCTGGTGTTCAACATCCTCTCGGTGGCGCAGCAGAAACTCATCGACCGCAAGGCCAAGACGGCGGCGCCGGCGGAAGCCGACCCGGCCCCGGTGCGGCCCGTGCGTTCGCCTTCGACCAAGGCGGCGCAGGAGCGCAAGGCCGGACGGCAGCGGTGACCGGCGGACTGTGACGCGCGCGGCGCCGGATACCATCGCGGCCATTGCGACGGCCCGGGGGGCGGCGGCGCTTGCCGTCGTGCGCCTCTCCGGCCCCGAGGCGGCGGCGGTGGCGCAGCGCTGCCTGCGGCGCCCCGCCCTCGGGGCCATGCCTTCCCACACGCTCCGCGCCGACTATGTGGTGGACGCGGCGGGCGCCGCGCTGGATCAGGTGGTCGTAGCCGTGTTTCGCGCGCCGCACTCGGCGACAGGCGAGGAGGTCGTCGAGGTGACCTGCCACGGCGGCGAGGCGGCTTCGCGCGCCGTGCTGGCGCGCCTGCTGGCCGAGGGCGCGCGCCCCGCCGAGCCGGGCGAGTTCACGCGGCGGGCCTTTCTGAACGGCAAGCTGGACCTGGCCCAGGCCGAAGCCGTCGCAGACCTCATCCACGCTTCCTCGGCGGCGGCGCACCGCGTCTCAATGGCGCATTTGCAGGGGCGCTACTCCGACCGCTTGCAGTCGCTGCGCCGCGCCCTGCTGGACGCCTGCGCGCTCGTAGAACTCGAACTCGACTTTGCCGAGGAGGACGCCGGCTTCCTGGACCGCGCCCACCTTGCCGGGCTGCTCCGCGAGGCGGGCGGCGTGCTGGAGGCGCTGCTCGGGTCGTGGCGCACGGGGCGCCGCGTCCGCGACGGCGTGCACGTAGCCATCGCCGGGCGCCCCAATGTAGGCAAATCCACGCTCCTGAACGCGCTCGTAGGGCGTCCGCGCGCCATCGTAAGCCCGACGCCGGGGGCCACCCGCGACACCGTAGAAGCCGAGGTGGAGATCGCCGGGATGCGCTATCTTTTCGCCGACACGGCGGGCCTGCGCGAAACCGTGGACCCTATCGAGCGCGAAGGGGTGCAACGAGCGCTGGCCGCCGCGCAGTCGGCCGATGTGCTGCTATACGTGTTCGACGCTTCGGAGGGGCTGACGCCCGAGGAGAGCGGGCGGCTGGCGGCGTGGGAGGCCGAAGAGGGCGGACCGGCGCTGCTGCTGGTCGGCAACAAGGCCGACCTGGCCCCGGCGGCCGACGCAGCCGGCGCCCTCCGGATCAGCGCCCACGCGGCCCTTGCCGAGCCCCGCCTGCTTGCGCCGCTTCTGGAGGCGGTTCAGGCCGCAGCAGGCGCAAACCTCGGCGGCATGGACGCCGCGCATACGGTCGTCAACGAGCGGCATTACCATTTGCTGGTCGAGGCGCGGCGCGCCGCCGCCGAGGCGCTGGCGAGCGTCGAGGCCGGGGCCGGCGGCGAGGTGACGGCCCTGCACCTGCGCGAAGGGCTGCATGCCTTGGGCGCCATCACGGGCGAGGTGACGACGGAAGACGTGCTCGGGCAGATTTTTTCGCGCTTCTGCATTGGTAAATGAGGCGAACGCATGGACGACGACCGGTATGATGTGATCGTGGTGGGGGGCGGCCATGCCGGCGCCGAAGCCGCCGCCGCCGCCGCGCGCGTGGGCGCGCGCACCCTGCTGCTGACGATGAACCTGGCCTCTATCGGGCAGATGTCGTGCAACCCGGCCATCGGCGGCATCGGCAAGGCCCAGCTCGTGCGCGAAATCGACGCCCTGGGGGGGCTCATGGGGCTGGCCGCGGACCGGACGGGCATCCAGTTTCGCGTGCTCAACCGCAGCAAGGGGCCAGCCGTCTGGAGCAGCCGCGCCCAGACCGACCGCATGGCCTACGCCGCCGCCGTGCGCGGCCTGCTGGAGGAACAGCCCCACGTGCGCTTGCGCGCGGACACCGTCTCCGAGGTCTTGGCGGCGCAGGGGCGCGTCGTCGGCGTCCGAACGCAGCTCGGGCGCACGTTTCGCGCCGGGGCGGTCGTTCTGACGAGCGGCACGTTCATGAACGGCGTCATCCACGTCGGCGAGGCGCGCCTGGGGGGTGGGCGCATGGGCGACCCGGCTTCGCACGGCCTTACGGCATGCCTCCAACAGCTCGGCTTCGAGAGCGGCCGGCTCAAGACGGGCACCCCGCCGCGCCTCGACGGACGCACCATCGACTACGCGCGCTGCGAGGAGCAGCCGGGCGAGGCGGCTCCGCTGCCGTTCTCCTTTCTGACGGATGCGCTCACGGACGACCCGCGCAGTTGCTGGCTGACCTATACCAGCCCCGAGGCGCACGCCCTGCTGCGCACCGGCTTCGACCGCAGCCCTATGTTCGCCGGGCGCATCCAGGGGCGCGGACCGCGCTACTGCCCGTCGATAGAAGACAAAATAGACCGTTTCGCCGACAAGGAGCGTCACCAGTTGTTCCTGGAGCCTGAAGGGCGCGACACGTACGAGGTATACGTCAACGGCTTTTCGACTTCGCTGCCCGAGGAGGTGCAGACGGCGGCGCTCCGGCTCGCGCCGGGCCTGGAGCGCGCGCATGTGCTGCGGCCGGGCTATGCCATCGAGTACGACTACTTCCCGCCGCACCAGCTTCAGTATACCCTAGAGACAAAGCGCATCGCGGGGCTGTTCTTCGCGGGCCAGATCAACGGCACCACGGGATACGAGGAAGCGGCGGCCCAAGGGCTGACGGCGGGGCTCAATGCGGCGCGGCGCGCGGCGGGGCAGGAGGGCATCGTGTGGAGCCGCGCCGAAGCGTACCTCGGCGTGCTCATCGACGACCTGGTGGCGAAGGGGACCGACGAGCCCTACCGGATGTTTACCTCCCGCGCCGAGCACCGCATGATGCTCCGGCAAGACAACGCCGACTTCCGCCTGACAAGCCGCGCCGATGCCCTCGGGCTCATTACGGCCGCGCGCCGCGAGCGGCTGGCGCGCAAGCAGGCCGCCCTTGCCGCCACGCTGGAGGCCGTCGAGCAGACGGCGGCGCGTCCCGACGCTGTGAACGGCTATCTGGAGCGTGTCGGGACGACCCCGATTGCGCAGCCCGAGCGCCTGGCCCGCCTTGCCCAGCGGCCGCAGGTCGTACTGGGCGATCTGGTCGATGCGGCCGGGTTGCGCGCCCATGTGCTGCGGCCCATTGCCGGGCTGGAGCCGGTGGAGATGCTGGCGGACATCCACATCAAGTACGCCGGATACGTGCAGAAGGAAAAAGAAGCGGCGGCGCGGCTGGAAGGGCTGGAACAGTGGCGCATTCCTGCGGGCATCGATTACCACGCGTTGCGCAACATCACCCTGGAAGCGCGTGAAAAGCTGGCGCGCATCCGACCGGCTACGCTCGGGCAGGCCTCGCGAATCAGCGGCGTGAGCCCGGCGGATATTTCGGTGCTGATGGTGCTCTTCAAGAAGGGCGCGCCGCTCGGCCGCACTGCTTCTGCGGAAACTCATGATTGACACCGGCGTCCTCCGCGACGGCCTTGGCCCCGTGGCGCTGGAACGGCTGCGCGCCTACGGCGAGCTGCTGGCCTTCTATAATCGCAAGGTCAACCTTGTTTCACGTGAAACAATCGGCGGGCTCTGGGAGCAGCATATCCGCCACACGCTCGCCCTGCATGCGCGCCGGTTTGCTCCCGGATCCACCGTAGTGGACTGGGGCGCAGGCGGGGGTTTGCCGTCGATTCCGCTCGCCATCGTGCAGCCGGACGTGCAGGTAGTGGCTGTGGACGCCGTAGAGAAAAAAGTGCAGGCCATCCGGGCAATGGCGCGCACGCTTGGGCTGGGCAACCTGGAGGCATGGGCTGGGCGGGCCGAGCAGTGGCCGGGTAAGGCAGACTATTCCGTCTCGCGCGCCACGGCTCCGCTGGCGGCGCTGTGGGCGTGGCACGCACGCGCAGCGCGCCCGGCAGAGGCGACAGATCCGGATGCCTGGCGGCCGGGGCTTATAGCGCTCAAGGGAGGCAACCTGGTAGCCGAGATTGCCGCGCTTCGGGCCGCGGCCAACGTGACGGTGCACCGGCATCCTATCGCGCCGACGCCGCTGTTGCAGCAGAAATACGCGCTTGAGGTATACCCGGCGGCGCCGTAAGATGAGCGCGCCGGACTCTTCCACTTCGCCGCTACGCCATGAGCAACAAGGAACGCGTCTTTAACCGCACCGAGCGCTTGTTCGCGCTCATCCTGCTGTTGCAGAACCGGCCCAACATGACCTCGCGCGATCTGGCAAGGCATTTTGAGGTCAGCCGGCGCACCATCTTCCGCGATTTGCGCGCGCTCAGCGAGTCGGGGGTGCCGCTCACGTATGCGGACGGCGGCGGCTATGAAATCCTGGAAGGCTACCAGCTTCCGCCGCTCATGCTCTCAGCGCGCGAAGCCTCGACGCTGCTCATGGGCGCGCAGTTCATGAAACTGCAAACGGACGTAGCGCTGCGCAAGGATGCCGACCTCGTGGAGATGAAAATCCGCTCGGTGCTGCCCCGGCAGGTCGTGGACTACATCGACCGCTTGCTGGCCCGCACCGTCGTCGATCCGTACTGGATGGTGGCCTTGCAATCGGCCGAGGAAACCGGTTTTTGGCACGAGCTCAGCGAAGCCGTGGCGCGGCAGCGCAGCGTCCTGATCGAGTACTACGTGCGCAGCCGCGACGAGATCACCCGGCGCACCGTCGACCCGCTCGGGCTGGTGTATTACACCGATCACTGGAACCTGATCGGCTTCGACCACCTCCGCAAGGACATTCGCAGCTTCCGGCTGGACCACCTGCGTTCGCTCCGGACGCTGAACGAGACGTTCAAGCCGCCCGTCGGCTTCGACCTGGCGGCGCACCTGCGCGAAGCCGGCTCGACGAACGTGCGGCAGGCGGTGCGCATCCGCTTTCAGGAGAATGTATATGCCTGGGCGCGCCGCACCATCCCGGCGCACATCGAGGAGGAAGTGCGCCGCGCCGGACAGGTGGAGGTCGTGTTCTACTTCGAGAACTTGCAGTACCTCTCGACGTGGATGCTGCGCTTCGGGGCGCAGGCGTGCGTGCTGGAGCCGCCGGAGCTCGCGGCGCGCATCCGCGACGAGGCGGCCGCCATCGCGGCGCAGTATGCCGCCTACACCGAGGCGTAAGCCGCCGGCGCCGCCGCTCCGAGCAGGCGGGCATGCAGGCCTTGCAGGAGGTCCCCGGCCGCGCTCAGGCTCCGAACGTCCTGCACGATGATTTTGAGCCGCGAGGGGGTTTCCTTGAGCACGTAGCGGTGCGGGAGGTCGCCCAGAGCCGCCAGCAGCGGCTGGAAGAGCGTGTCGTAGAAGTACGCATCGTCGGAGGCGCCGGGCAAATCGAGGAACAGACGCTCGTTCTTGAAGGCCACGCGCGGCAGGCGCAACGCCGCCGCGTCGAGGCGCATGCCGGCGGCGCAGAGCAGCGTTTCGACTTGCTCGGGGAGGGGGCCGAAACGGTCGGTCAGCTCGGCGCGCAGCTCTTCGAGCGCCGCGGGCGAGGCGGTCTCGCTGATGCGGCGGTAGACGTTCAGCTTCTCGATATTGTTGGCGATATAGGTCTCGGGGATGAACGCGTCGAGTTCTACGTCTATGGACGTTTCCGGGCCGGCGGGCACGGGCTTCTCGAACAACTCCGCGAACTCCTCGGTGCGCAGTTCGGTCACGGCTTCGTCGAGAATCTTGTGGTAGGTCTCGAAGCCGATTTCCTCGATGAAGCCGCTTTGTTCGGCCCCGAGCATGTTGCCTGCCCCGCGAATGTCCATGTCGCGCATGGCGATGTTGAAGCCGCTGCCCAGGTCGCTGAATTCCTCGACGGCCTGAAGGCGCTGCCGCGCTTCGGGCGTGAGCGTGTGGATAGAGGGCACGAGCAGGTAGCAGAAAGCCTTGCGGTCCGAGCGCCCGACGCGTCCGCGCAACTGGTGCAGCTCCGACAGGCCGAAGTGATCGGCGTTGTTGATGATGATGGTGTTGGCGTTCGAGATGTCCAGGCCGCTCTCGATGATGTTGGTGCTTACCAGCACGTCGAACTTGTGGTCGATGAAGTCGGCCATGACCGCTTCGAGCTGGCGGCCCTGCATCTGGCCGTGCGCCGTCCGGAAGCGCGTCTCCGGCAGGAGCGCTTGGAGCGTGTCGGCCATGCGCTCGATGTCGTGCACGCGGTTGTGAATGAAAAACACCTGCCCCCCACGGGTGGTCTCGTAGAGAATGGCGTCGCGGATAAGCGCCTTGTCGAAGGTATGGATCTCCGTCTGGATGGGCTGGCGATTGGGCGGGGGGGTGCTGATGATGGAAAGGTCGCGCGCGCCGAGGAGAGAGAACTGGAGCGTGCGTGGGATGGGGGTGGCCGTGAGGGTAAGTGTGTCCACCTCAGCGCGCAAGTGACGCAGGCGCTCCTTCGAGGCTACGCCGAAGCGCTGCTCCTCGTCGATGATGAGCAACCCGAGGTTCTTGAACCGAACGTCTTTGGAGACCAGCCGGTGCGTGCCGATGAGGATGTCCAACTCGCCGCGCTCCAGCCGCTCGATGATGGCTTTCTGCTCCTTGGCGGACTTGAAGCGCGAAATGGCCTCGATGCGCACCGGATAGCCTGCCAGGCGCCGGGCAAACGTCTGCTGGTGCTGCTCGGCCAGGATCGTCGTCGGGACGAGCACGGCCACCTGCTTGCCGTCCTGGACGGCTTTGAAAGCGGCGCGCACGGCGATTTCGGTTTTGCCGAAGCCTACGTCGCCGCAGACGAGCCGGTCCATGGGGGCTTGCTGGCGCATGTCCTCCTTGACGGCTTCGGCGGCGGCGGCCTGGTCCGGGGTGTCCTCGTACTGGAAGGCCGCTTCCATTTCCTGCTGCCAGACCGAGTCGGGCGGAAAGGCATGGCCCCGCGCCTGCTTGCGGGCGGCATACAAATGGATCAGGTCGCGGGCCAGCTCCTTGACGCGCTTCTTGGCCCGCGCCTTCGAGCGCTCCCACTGCCCCGTACCGAGCTTGGTGAGCTTGGGCTGATGGCCCTCCTTGCCGCTGTACTTTTGCAGCTTGTACAGCGCGTTCACGTTGACGTAGAGCAAATCGTTCTCGGCGAAAAGCACGCGCACGGCGTCCTGATGCTTGCCGCGCACGACGATGCGCTCCATGCCGGCGAACTTGCCGATGCCGTAGTCGATATGCACGACGAAGTCGCCGGGGTTGAGGTTCTGCACCTCGCGGAGCGAGAGGCCGCCGGCGGCCCGGCGTCGCCGCCGGCTCGTCGGGCGGTGGTAGCGGTTGAAAATCTGGTGGTCGGTGTAGACGGCCAGGCGCAACCGCGGCGCCTCGAAGCCTTCGTGGAGCGTCTCGACGAGCAGGGTGCACGGCAAATCGCCGTCCTCGGATTGCAGCAGATCATGCAGGCGGCGCGACTGCCCGAGGCTGTCGCAGAGAATCACGCTTTCGACGCCGCGCACGCGGTTTTCGAGCAACTGGTTGCGCAAAAGCCCGATGGCGCTGTTGAAGGGCGGCTGCGCCCGCCCGCCGAGCGTATGCGCAGCGTGCGGCTCTTTCCGAAACAGCGTCCCGCAGGCAACCGTCTGACGGTTCGACAAAAGGGCCTCCACCTCGCCGGGTTGGACGTACAACCGTTCGGGAGGAAGCTGCGCCGCCTGGACTTCGGGGGCGAGGTGCGCGTAGACCTCGTGCGCCTGCCGCCCGAGCGCTTCGAGGCGCTCGGCCACGAGCGGCGCATCCTTGACGAGCACGATGGCGTCGGGGGGCAGAAAGTCGAGGGCGGCCACGGGGGCCGCCGCGTCGCCCGCAGCGGCCCGGCCGATGTTGGGCACGATGCGCGCCGAGGCCAGCCGCGCCGTCGAGCGCTGCGTCTTCGGGTCGAACTCGCGGACGGAGTCGATCACGTCGCCGAAGAACTCGATGCGCAGCGGGAGCGCCCCCGTGAACGGGTACACATCCACGATGCCGCCGCGCACGGCCAGGTCGCCGGGCATCTGCACGAACTCGACGCGCTCGAAGCCGAGCGCCATGATCTCCGCGATGAGCGCTTCGGGATCGCGGTCCTGCCCCGGGACGAGTTGCAGAACGGCCTCTTGCACCACCTCGCGGGGCGGGGCCTTTTCCGCGATGGCTCCGGCGGAGGCCGCCACGATGGCGGCTTCGCCCTGGCTGAGGCGGTGCAGGGTGTCGCTGCGGAGCACGAGCGTGGCGGGCTCGGGCACTTGCTCCAGGTCGTACGGGCGCGCCCCAGTGGCCGGGAAGCGGAGCAGCGGCGTTTCGCCCTCAGCGGTCTCCAGGTCGCTCAGCATGTAAGCGGCTTCGTCCTCGGTAGGGGTCAGCACGAGCACGGTTTTGCCCAGTCCCCGGAAAAGGTGCAAGGCCAGAAAGGAGGCCAGAGAGCCGGAAGCGTCGTGGACGTGGAGGGTGCGCGCGCCGCTGCGCAGGCTTTCCAGCACCCCCTGAAGCTCCGGAGCCGAGGCGGTGCGGGCGATGATTTCTTCGATGCGTTCGATCATGTCAGGCGGGCTGGGAAGCGGAAGGGCGGTGCATCTGGATGGCGTCGCGGACGAAGCCGCCGCTCTGGTCGAGCAGCCGCCGCGCCGCCGCCGCCTCGACGGCGGCAAAGTGCATCACCAGGGCCGTCTTGACGTGGCCGCCGGAGGCTTCCAGCAGGGCCGCCGCCGCGTCGTAGCCGAGGCCGGTCACCTGCATCACGATGCGCTTGCTGCGCTCGACCAGCTTGGCGTTGGTCATCTGCAAGTCGATCATCATGTTTTCGTACACCTTGCCGAGCCGGACCATGGCGGCCGTCGAGAGCATGTTGAGGATGAGCTTCTGTGCGGTCCCGCTTTTCATGCGCGTCGAACCCATGATGACCTCCGGCCCTACGACCGCGCAAATGGCGACGTCCACCTCCAGATCGAACGCCGCGCGGGGGGTGCAGGTTACATAAAGGGTTTTGCAGCCGCGCGCGCGGGCGTACTGCACCGCCCCGATGACAAAGGGCGTACGCTTGCTGGCCGCGATGCCGCACACCACGTCGCCGGGGCGCAGACCCGCCGCGTCGAGCGCCTTGGCGCCCTCCTCGGGGCGGTCCTCGGCGCCTTCCTGCGCGCGAAACATGGCCTCGCGGCCGCCGGCGATGAGCCCCTGCACCATTTCCGGCGGCGCTCCATAGGTAGGCGGGCATTCCGAAGCGTCCAGGACGCCAAGCCGTCCGCTCGTGCCGGCCCCCACGTAGAACAGCCGCCCGCCTTGGCGGAAAGCCTCGACGAGGATCTCGACGGCCTGAGCGATGTACGGAATCTCGCGCCGCACGGCGATGGGCACAAGGTGATCTTCGGTGTTGATCGTCTCCAGGATCTCGGTGACGGCGGCGCGGTCTATATTCACCGAGTGCGGGTTGCGCTGCTCGGTGGCGGTGCGCGCCAGTTCGGCGAACAAGGTTTGCTCGGAGGTCATTCAGGCATACGGGGCTAATGTGGTATCTTGGCGCGCTCGCCTTGCTTCGGGTGCAGGGCGTCGGCCCTCTCCACGCATTTCCAGGGCGCTATGCGCATCCGTAGCATTCATCTGCGCAACTTCCGGGCCCATGCCGAGGCGCAGCTAAGCTTTGCGCCGGGCATTAACGTGTTGTATGGCAGAAACGGAGCCGGGAAAACCAACATCCTGGAGGCTATTTATTACGTCTGCCTATCCCGGAGCTTTCTGACGCATCTGGATGCGCAGGCGCTGCGCTGGGGAACGCCTTTTTTCGAGGTGGATGCGCACTTTACCACCCTGCGGCGGCCGGAGGTGCAGGTGCGGTTGCTTTTCGACCCGCAAGCCGGGAAGCATATAACCGTGAACCGGGCATCGGTTTCCCGGATCTCTGAATTCGTTGGGATCTTGCCGCTCGTGCTGCTCTCGCCGGCGGACATGGCGCTCGGAGAGGGCGGCCCGTCGGAACGCCGCCACTACCTCGACGGCGTGCTGAGCCAGGCGTCGCCGCGTTACCTGCGCCATCTGCTTCAGTACCGGCGTGTGCTGCGGCAGCGCAACGAGCTGCTGTTTCAGTTGCGGCAGGGCCGCTTTGCCGGCGAGTCCGAGTTGCTGCTGGACACGTGGACGCAGGAGCTGGCGTCGGCGGGGGCGGCCGTACTGGCGGCGCGTGCGGGGTTTCTAACGCAGTTCCGCCCGCACCTGCTGGAAGCGTACGCGCTGCTGGGCGGCGCCTCCGAGACGCCCGACGTGCAATACGCCTCCTCAGATGCTGCGGCTCCCGATGCCGAGGGGGCTGCAGCGCCGCCGTTGGAGGAGCGCCTGCGCGCGGTATCCCGCCGCGAGCGCAAGGCAGGGCGTACGCTCGTCGGCCCCCACCTCGACGATTTGCGCCTGCTGCTCGGCGGGGGTGAGCTGCGCAAGCATGCTTCCCAGGGGCAGATCCGTACGTTCGTGACGGCGCTGCGGCTGGCGCAGGTAACGTACTTCCGAGCTTCCCTTGCGGAGGAGCCCCTGTTGCTGCTGGACGACATCTTCGGCAGCCTCGACGAGGAGCGGACGGAGCGTCTGCTGGGATACCTCTCCGCCCCAGACGCGCCGCAGTCCGTCCTGACGACGACTTCCCTGCGCCTGTTGGAGCCGCACCTGGATCTATCGGCCGCCGAAAACAAGGCGCAAGAGATCGCCTGAGGACCGGCGTTTGGGAACAATGCTGTGACGTTGGGCGCGCGCCCCTGCATTCGGGGATCTACTGCCTCTCAGTGCAGAATAACGGGGAGACTACCGCCCTCTTCCGCCTATCCCCCACCTCAATGTTCCACGTGAAACGTTTCGCGGCCTGCCTCGCCGCCGTGATCCTGCTGCTGAACGTATCGGCCTGCGCCGTCTCCAAAAATCCCGTCAGCGGCAAGAAGCGCGCCTACGGCTATACCTGGCAGCAAGAGCAGCAACTAGGCAAAGAGTCGCACCCGCAGATCGTAGCGCAGTTCGGCCTGTACGACGACCCCGGCTTGCAGCAGTACGTCAACCGCGTCGGGCAGGACGTGCTTTCCAAAAGCCACTTGCGGCGGGCCGACACCGATCCGGAGTTTCGCAACACGCCGTTCACGTTTACGGTGCTCGATAGCCCTGTCGTGAACGCCTTTGCGTTGCCGGGAGGCTATATCTATGTCACGCGTGGACTGCTGACCCATCTGGATAACGAGGCGCAGCTTGCCGTCGTCCTGGGGCACGAAATCGGCCATGTGGCGGCGCGCCACTCCTCGAAACGCGCCTTCGAGCAGCAAATCGGCCAGATCGGCATTCTGGGAGGGGCCATCCTCGGGCAGGAAGTGCTGGGTCTCCCGGCCGGAGACCTGCTGAACGCCGGCAGTACGGCGACGCAACTGCTGCTGCTCAGCTATGGCCGCGACGACGAGCGCGAGTCCGATGCGCTCGGGGTGCAGTACGCGGCGATGTCGAACTACAAGGCGTCGGAGGGCGCGGCGCTGTTCACGTCGCTGAAACGCCTTGCGGCAGGCAGCGAAGGGGGCATCCCGTCGTTCATGTCCACGCACCCCGATCCGGGCGAGCGCGAAGTGCGCATCCCGAAAATCGCAGCGGAATACGAAGGCCGCTATGCCATGAACGAAGTGCGCGCCCGCGAATTCCTGAACGAAATCGAAGGCGTGACGCTCGGGGAGAACCCGCGACAAGGCTTCGTAGAAAGCGGCTTTTTCTACCATCCGGACTTGCGCTTCCGCTTCCCGATCCCGTCGGGCTTCCAGGTCATCAACCAGCCGTCGCAGGTGGCCATGGTGAATCAGGATCAGTCGGCGGTGCTCATCTTCAGCATCTCCAACGCGGCCTCGCCGCAGGCGGCGGCCCAAGCGTTCGCGGGGCAGCAGGGCTTGCAGGTCGAGGAAAGCGGCCCCGTACGCTCAGGACGCAACGGCGCGTACTATGTGCTGGCGAGCGCCCAAACGCAACAGGGCGGCGCCGTGCGGGTGCTCACGTATTACCAGAGCTACAACAACGCCGTATATGCTTTCACCGGTTACAGCGCGGCCAACACCTTCGCGCAGCACCGGGATGCGTTTACCCGCGTGATGCAAAACCTGGAGCCGATCAACGACAGCCGGATTCTGAACATCAAGCCTACGGTCGTAAACGTCGTGGCGGCCCCGCGTACGGCGGCCTTCCGGACGTTCCTGCCCTCGACGCTGCCGCCCGGCATGACGGCGGAAGAACTGGCGATCCTGAATCAGGTGAGCCTGAACGACCCCATCGAGCGGGGGACGCTGCTCAAGCTTCCGACGCAGCGGTAGGCTCGGCCTCCTCAGGCTCCGGCGGGATCAGGACGGCCTCGCCGGAGAGAATCATCTTCGAGCCGAGGTAGATATATACGCGTCCCTTGACGTGGCGGTGCTTCTCGATCTTCTCGGCCACCTTGACCTCGACGGCGATCTCCGAGCCGACCGGCACCGGGCGCAGGAAGCGGCAGGCAATCGAGACGGCGATGCTGCCGTGGCCGGGGAAGTCGCGCCCGAGCACCTTGGAGATGATGCCGAGGAGCAGCACCCCGTGCACGACGGGCTTTCCGAAGCGGCTGCGGCCGGCGTACTCCTCGTCGACGTGGATCGGGTTGTCGTCTCCGGTTACGAGGGCGAACTGGCGCACGTCTTCCATCGTAATCGTGCGCAGGCACCGAAAGGATTGCCCGATTTCCAGGTTGTCGAACGTGTACATGATCCGCAGAGAGGGGGCTGGTGAACGGAAAAGCGAAGTTAACGAAAAAGCGCGGATAAAAGGAAGGCGAAGCAAGGCCGGGGGATGAGGGGCTTCATTTGAAACGCACGAAACAAGCGTTTCAGGGCGTGGGTATGCTGACATTTGGTCCATAATCCTTCCTTAGCCGGATTTCCCGTGTCCGCCGACTCCGCTGCGCTCGCTCCGCTCGTCAGTTGCCTCATGGTGACGGCCAACCGGCGGCGCCTCTGCCGGCGCGCGGTGCGCTGTTTCCTGAGCCAGACCTACCCTTCGGCGGAACTCATCGTCGTGGACGACGGCGAGGAGCCGCTGGACGAGGCGCTGCAGGACGTGCCCCCGGAGCGCTTGCAATACATCCGCTTGCCCCGCACGCCGCGTCAGGTGCTCGGGGCGCTGCGCAACGTCGCCCTGGAGGCGGCGCGCGGGGAATATGTGGCGCAGTGGGACGACGACGACTGGTACCACCCGGAGCGCCTGGAGCGCCAGACGGCGCCGCTGCGAGCCGGAGCCGCCGAGGCGTGCGTGCTCTCGGGAGCGCTCATGCACCTCGACGTGCCGCCCTATACGCGCCATGCCTACGTCGGGCCGCTCTCCGGAGGCGTGCCCGGCACGATCGTACACCGCCGCAACGACGCGCTGCGGTACCCTACGCTGCGCAAGGCCGAGGACACCCTGTACCTTCAGCAGTTCCCTCCGGCGGCGGTGGCGCGCCTCCCGAAGGCGCTCTCGTACTTGTTCATCCGCAGCTTTCACGGCAGCAACACCTGGGATGTGTCGCACTTCGAGCGGCGGCTGCGCAACGGTCCCGGCGCCCTGGCGGCCTACGTGTGGTCGCGGCATGTGCGCCGGGATGTGCGCACGCACCCGCGCTTTCGGCTGAGCGCCGAGGCGCAGGCGGCCTTTGCAGCCTACCTGCGCGACTCGCAGGAGCTTGGCCTGCTGCTGGGCGGAGCCTGAAGATGCGCATCGTCTTCGTGCAAACCTACCCCGTCTACCACGACGGGTGGACGACCGAGGAGTGGCTGCGCCTCGAAAACCGCGACCGTTGGATGCCGGGGCTGGCGGCGTTGATGGGCCATGAGGTAGAACTGTGGGCCGTGGCGGAAAATGCCTACACCGGGCGCTCGGCGCTGCCGGGTTTCGGGGGCTACATGATCCGCCTGTTCCGGCCGGACCGGCGCGACGGACGCACCAAGCGCCATACCAGCCGCGACCTCTGCGCCTATGCCGCCGGCGCGCCCGCCGATGTGTACGTGCTCAAGGGGACCGACGGCGGGGTGGGGCTGCAACTCATCGCAGACGTGCTGCGGCCCCGGAAGGCGCCTTTCGCGTTCGTGATCGGCGGCAAGTACTATGCGCCGCCCACGGCCGATGCCTGCGCGGTCTTTTACGAGACCGAGCGGCAGCGCAGAGCGCTCGAATCGCCCGGCCTGCGCCTCTGGCGGCGCGCCGTGGCGCCGGAGGCCCTTTTTCGCTTGCCCAAATCCATCGATACCGACGTGTTTCGGCCCCGCGAGGGGGCGGAAGTTCGGTGGGACCTCATCACCGTGAGCCGCCTCATTCCGCGCCATAAGCCGCTCGGGGCGCTGGGGGCGCTCTCGGAGCATGCCCGCGTGGCGGTGCTGGGCTCCGGCCCGATGGAGGCGGCGCTGCGGGCGCGCTACCCGCGCATCGCGTGGCTCGGGCGCGCGCCCAACCGCGAAGTCCCGGCGGCGCTCGGGCAGGCGCGCGCCTTCATGCATGCCGGCCTTTCGGACTACTACCCGCGCGTGCTCGTCGAGGCCGCCGCCTGCGGTTTGCCGTGCATCGCTTTCCGGGAGGCCATCGACGAGGACGTGCTGCCGCCCGAGGTGGGCCTGCGCGTATCGCGGCGCGGCTACCTCGCCGAAACGCTGGCGCTCCTGGCCGACGAGGCGCGCCTGGCGCAGATGGGCCGCGCCGCCCGCGCCCGCGCCGTCGCCGCGTTCGGCCCGACCTCGACGCAGCCGGCCCTGGCGTTTCTGGCGGCGCGCGTAGCGCAGCTTCGGGGCGCCGCCGCCGCATGAACCGCACGCTGCTGAGCCGCATCACGGCGTTTACCGCGACGCCCGGGGGCCGGCGGCTCAGCGCCGCCGCCCGGCGCGTGTTCGTGGCCGGGCTGCTGGCGTATCTCCTTTACCAGCTCTACCAGATCGGCTGGCGCGAGGTGCTCACGTCGTTCCCGACGCACCCGCTGTTCTACCTGTCGTTTTTCGTGATCTACGCGGCCCTCCCGGTCTCGGAGGTGTTCATCTACCGGGCGGCATGGGGATACCGCATCCGGGATGCGCTCCCGGTGTTCGTCCAGAAGCGCGTATACAACAAAGACTTGCTCGGGTACTCGGGCGAGGTGCTGCTCTACATGTGGGCGCGCAAGAACCTGGCGCTGCCCGACCGCGAGATCTTCGGGACCGTCAAGGACAACGCCATCATTTCATCGGTGGCCTCGACGCTGTTTGCCATCGCCACGGTGGGCGCGCTGCTCCTGACGGGTCAGGTGGCGGTGGGGCCTTCGCTGGGGGCGGGGCACCCGCTGTATGTCGCGCTGGCCGTGGGAGCGGCGGCCGTGGCGACGCTCTTGCTGCTTCGCTTCCGGCGGGCCATCTTCCGCCTCAACGGGCGGCAGGTAGGGCTGCTCTTCGGCATCCACCTGCTCCGCCTTTTGCTGACGCATGTGCTGCAAGTGTTTCAGTGGTGGATCGTGCTGCCGGGGGTGCCGCTGCGCGCCTGGTTCACGTATCTGGCGCTCCTCATCGTCACGAGCCGCATTCCGTTCATCCCCGGCCGCGACTTCATCTTTCTGGGGGCCAGCCTGGAGCTTTCCCAAACGCTCATGGCGCCGCAGGCCGCCGTAGCGGCCCTCATGACGGCGCAGACGGTGGTGGACAAGCTGCTCAACTTCGTCGTATTCGGCCTCGTGACGGCGCTGGCCGGGCGCCGTCTGCCGCCGCCGGACCCGTCGGCGCTGGAGCAGGCCGCCGAGGAGGCGCACGGCTGAAAGCCTGCCGCATAGGAATGCTTCCGGGCGCGGCCGGGTCTTTCCGGAGGGGCGGGCCTGGAAGGGGAGGGCGCTTCACGTAAACTTCGTGTTGCAACACCTGTGACCTTTTGTGAGTATAACGCGGCAGGAAAAGAGACGAATACCGGGCATTGTTTAATTTGCTTATGCAACTGATATATTTATACATAACGCTCCTGGGCGCCCTCCTTTCGGGCCTCGGCGACTCCTCGCGAGTGGCGGCTCCCGTGCTCATCGACGACTTCGAGTCTTACGAAGTCGAGGGGCTGCCTATTCATTGGAGGTACATCGACGCGGGGCAGAAATTCCTGCCGGTGACGCCCTCTATCATGAGCAAGGACGAATATTTCGTGGTGCTCAAGGATGGGGCCAACAAGTTCGTGCGGGCTTACACGAAGGGACGCGCGCACCGGCTCGTGATGCCCAACGGCCAGCGTTACCGTTGGAACCTGAAGGAGCACCCCGTGCTGGCGTGGGAGTGGCGCGCGCAGCACCTGCCGGCGGGCGCGCGCGAAGACGTGAAGCGCCTCAACGACACGGGGGGCGCCGTCTACGTGACGTTCGACCGGGACTGGGTGGGCCGTCCCCGCAGCATCAAGTACACGTACAGCAGCACGCTTCCGGTGGGCGCTACGGTTTCCTACGGCAACCGCCTGGCCGTAGTGGTGGCCTCCAGCGGGAAGGAGGGCGCGAAGGGCTGGCGGCGCATCGAGCGCAACATCGTCGAGGACTACCGCAAGTTCTTCGGCGGCGAGCCTAACGCCGAGCCGGTATCCATCATGATCTGGAGCGACTCCGACTCGACGGGCGACCACGCCGAGGTCGATTTCGACAACGTGCGCTTGCTGGCGGCGCGGCGCTAGGCGGCCTCGGCCAGCAGCCCGACGCAGCGCGCCGCGATGCGGTCCCAGGAGAACGTCGCGGCGACGTAGCGGGCGGCCGACGCCGACGCCTCGGCCAAGAGGGCCGGGTCGTGGTAGTATTCCAGGATGCGTTCGCGGAACGCATCGGCGTCGGCGGTAGGCGCGAGGCGGCCGTTTTGCCCGTCGGCGATCACGTCGGCGATGCCCTCCAGGTTGGCCCCGACGCTGGGCAGGCCGCCGAGCCCGGCTTCGAGCATTACCACGCCGAAGCCCTCCATGTCGCCCGGCACGACGATGTTGGGCATCACGAACACGTCGGCGCCCCGGTACAGCCCGGCCAGCGCTTCGGCCGAGACGCGCCCGAGCAGGTGCACGCGCGCGCTCAGCCCCAATTCCGCTACGGCCGCCCGGATGCCCGGCCCTTCGGGGCCTTCGCCTGCGATCACGTAATGCACGTCATCCGGCAGAGCGGGCATCACACGCCGCACGAACCACTCGAAGCCTTTGCGCCGGACTTGCCGCCCCACACTGAGCAAAATGAACCCTGCCTCGCGCGGGGCCTCCGGCGGGAGGGCGGCCCGGCGCGCCGCGCGGTCCGAAGGCGGGGGCGGATGCGCGGCCGGGTCGATCCCGTTGGGCAACACGCGGAGCTTTTCGGAGGGTAGGCCGCGCGCGAGGCACGCCGCGCCCGTGGCGTTGCTGACGGGCAGCACCCGGTCGAGCGCCGCGAACACGCGCCGCAAAAGACGCTGGTACGGCCCCGAGGGCAGCGTCACGTCGCGGCCGTGGGCAATGGCGGCCAGGGCCACCCCCCGCCGCCGCGCTGCGCGCTGAAGCGGCAAGGCAAGCGCAGCGGTGACCATAGACGAGAACAGCACGGCGTCGATTTCGCCGCGCCGAATGGCCCGGTGCAGGCGCAAGCCCGCGCCGATCAGGAACGGCCCCACGCGCACATGCGTCATGCGCCACGAGGTGCGCAGCAGGTAGGAATGCAGCCCGAGGCCCGGGCGCTTGGCGAGGGCGGCCCAGAGGTCGTAGGCCACGCGCTGCATGCCGCCGAGGTTGCGCTCGGGGCGGCCCGCCGGGGGGAAGGAGTGCGAGACGAAAGCGAGGCGCAAGCGGCGAGGCTCAGATGTAGGCGGGCTGCCGGCGGGCGTCGGCTTCGGAGTGGAGCGGGGGGGCCGGGCGCCCGGGGCGCACGCCGAGGATCTCGTCGTAGTAGCCGGCGATGCGGGCCAGCACGGCGTCCCACTCGTAGGTGCGGGCGCGCTGCACCGCATGGGCGCCCACCTGCCGCCGCAGATAGGCATCGCCGACGAGCGCAGAGACGTGCTCGTAGAACGCTTCGAGGCGTCCCGGCGGCGCCAGGAAGCCCGAGACTTCATGCTCGATGAGGCCGTTGCTGCCGGGGGCGTCGGCGCAGACGCACGGCAGCCCGGAAGCCATCGCTTCGAGGGTGACGTTGCCGAAGGTCTCGGTGTCGCTGGGAAAGAGGAACACGTCCGAGGAGGCGTAGGCGCGGGCCAGGGCTTCGCCGCCGAGGTAGCCGGTGAAGATGGTGCTCGGCAGGCGCTCGGAGAGTTCGGCGCGCGCCGGCCCCTCGCCGACGACCATGCTGCGGTGCGGAATGCCGCGTTGCCTCAGGCGCTCGACGACCTCGGCAAAGATGCCCAGGCCCTTCTCCCAGACGAGCCGTCCGACGAACGTGATGACGACTTCGCCGGCTTCGATGCCGAGCGTCTGGCGCCACGTTTCGGAGCGCCGCCCCGGGTGGAACAGTTGCGTGTTGACGCCGCGCTCCCAGATGCGCAGCCCCGCCGTGATCTCGTGCGCGCGCAGGACGGCCGCCATCGAGTGCGAGGGCACGTAGATATGCTCGCACTGGCGGTAGAAGCGGCGCAGGTACTTCCAGAGGAAGCCTTCCAGCTCCTCGAAGCCGTAGTACTTCAGGTACGAGCTGAAATGCGTGTGGTACGAGGCGACGACCGGGATGCCCGCCTTGCGCGCCAGGCGCAGCGCCTGCCGCCCGAGCAAATCGGGCGTGGCGATATGCACCAGGTCGGGGCGGAACGCCTCGAAGCGTTTGCGCAGGCGCGGCGGCATGCCCAGAGCAATGCGGTACTCGGGGCGGCCGGGGGCGGGCAGCGAGGGCACCGGGGCCAGCTTGCCGGCGTGCTTGACGGGCGGATTATCGACGGTGGGCGCAAAGACGAGCACCTCGCAGCCGTTCCGTTCCAGGTAGGCCACCAAGCGGTTCAGCGTGAGCGAGACGCCGTCGGCAATGTGGTTGTAGGCGCCCGTAAAAAGCGCCACCCGCCTCGGAGCCGCCTCCGGGGCGCCGTTTCGCGTCGGCGCAGCCTCGCTTTTTCGCATCATATCGCTTGATGAATCCGCATCCTGGAGCGCCGGGGTCTCACGGCCGGGCGGCGCAAACGCCGGTCGCCCAACTGCCGCCGCCGGAGGAGCGTAGGTAACGCCGGGCTTCAGGTTTTGCAAATATTTTTAATCAATAGCCGGGCAAAACCGCACGAAGCGCCTGGCCGGTGTGAGAATCGGGGTGGGCCGCCAGCGCCTCCGGAGGGCCTGCCGCCACGACGAAGCCGCCCCGGCGGCCGCCCTCCGGGCCGAGGTCGATCACCCAATCGGCCGCCTTGATCACGTCGATGTTGTGCTCCACGATGATGACCGAGTGGCCCTGATCGACGAGCCGGTTGAAAGCCAGCAGCAGCTTGTTGATGTCGTCGAAGTGCAGCCCCGTCGTGGGCTCGTCGAACAGGTACAGCATGCGCTCCTTGGTGGGCCGCCCGAGGTGGGCCGCCAGCTTGATGCGCTGCGCCTCGCCGCCGGAGAGCGTGTTGGCAGGCTGCCCGAGCGTCAGGTAACCAAGGCCGATTTCCTGAAGCACGCCCAGCTTGTTCCGCAGCGACGGCGTTTCCGCGAAGAACTCCACGGCCTCGTCCACGGTCAGGTTCAGGATGTCGTCCACGTTTTTGCCGTTGTAGTGGATTTCGAGCACGTCCTGCTTGAAGCGTTTGCCTTTGCAGGCTTCGCATTCGAGGTAGAGGTCGGCCAGGAACTGCATCTCGATCTTGACGACGCCTTCGCCCTCGCAGCTTTCGCAGCGGCCCCCCGGCACGTTGAACGAGAAGTAGCCGGGTTTGTAGCCGCGCACCTGCGCCTGGTAGGTCTCGGCGAGCATCTCGCGGATCGTGTCGAAGGCTTTGATGTAGGTGACCGGGTTCGAACGTGGGGTGCGCCCGATAGGGCTCTGGTCCACCATTTCGAGCGTGTCGAAGAGCAGGTGCCCCCGGATGGCATCGTGCAGGCCGGGCGCGCCGTCGCCGTCGGCCTGGCCCTTGAGGCGGCGCAGCCCGAGGTAAAGCGTATCCTGCACGAGCGTAGACTTGCCCGAGCCGCTCACGCCCGTGACGCACGTAATCATGCCGAGCGGAAACAGGACGTTGATGCGTTTGAGGTTGTTCTGACGGGCGCCCTCGACGTAAAGGGCGTGCTCCTCCGAGACGGGGCGGCGCGCAGCGGGCACGGGGATGCTTTTGCGGCCGCTCAGGTAAGCGCCCGTCAGCGAGTCGGCGTCGTCGAGGATGGCGGCGTAGGGGCCCTGGAACATGATCCGGCCGCCGCCCCGCCCGGCGCCCGGCCCGAGGTCTACGATCATGTCGGCGCGGCGCATCATCTCGGCTTCGTGCTCGACGACGATGACGGTGTTGCCGAGGTCGCGGAGGTGTTCGAGGATGCGAATGAGGCGCTGGGTATCGCGCGGGTGCAGGCCGATGCTCGGCTCGTCGAGCACGTAGAGGGAGCCGACGAGCGACGAGCCGAGCGAGGTGGCCAGGTTGATGCGCTGGCTTTCGCCGCCGGAGAGCGTCTGCGAGAGCCGGTCGAGGCTCAGGTAGTCCAGGCCCACCTCCACGAGGTAGCCGAGGCGGCGGCGGACCTCCTCCAGCACGCGCCCGGCGACTTGCTCCTCGAACGGTTCGAGCCGCAGCGCCTCGAACCACTCGGCGGCGTCCTGCGTGGTCAGTTCGCACAGCTCGCCGATGTGCCGCCCCCCGACGCGCACGTAAAGGGCCTCGGGGCGCAGCCGGTAGCCCTGGCAGGCGGGGCAGGGGGTGTAACCCCGGAAGCGCGCGTGATAGATGCGGTAGTGCATCTTGTAGGCGTGGCGCTCCAGGAACTTGAAAAAGCCGTGGATGCCCGCGTAGTCGTGCTTGCCCTCCCAGACGATCTGCTTTTCGGCGTCGGAGAGCCGCCGGTAAGGGGTGTCGATGCTGATGCCCTCGGCGGCGGCGAGGCGCACGAGGTCCTTGAAGTAGGCGCTCCACTGCTCGGTGCGGAACGGGGCTACGGCCCCCTGACGAAGCGTCAGGTCGGGGTTGGGAATGACGAGGCTTTCGTCGAGGCCGGGCACGCGCCCGAAGCCCTGACAGGCCGGGCAGGCGCCCATCGGGCTGTTGAACGAGAACAGGTTGGGCGTAGGCTCCTCGAAGCGGATGCCGTCGCGCTCGAAGAACTCGGAGAAGTGGAGCACGTCGCCGCCGACGATTTTGACGGCGCAGCGCCCGCCGCCCTCGCGAAACGCTTGCTCGACCGAGTCGGCCAGGCGCGAGACGGCTTCCGGGTGGTCCTTGCGCACCGCGAGGCGGTCCACGAGCACGAGCAGGCGGTCGCGGGCGGCGCGCACCTTCTCGGGGGGCGTCTCGTTCAGGTCGAGCACTTCTTCGGGGGCGTCGGGCTGCTTGGCCCCCGGCAGCGCGAGCAGCCGGTAGAAGCCGCGCTGGCGCAGCGCCTCCAGCTCGGCCTTGAGCGCCACTTTTTTGCGCTCGGGCACGGGGAAGCACACGTAGAAGCGCGCGCCCTCCTCGAAGCGCTCCGTCAGCGCCTCCGCCGCCGAGCGCGGGCTGTCGCGCGTGACGCGCTCGCCGGTGACGGGCGAGATGGTGCGGCCGACGCGGGCGAAGAGCAGGCGTAGGTAGTCGTAGATCTCGGTTTGCGTCGCCACCGTCGAGCGCGGGTTGCGCGTGGTGGTGCGCTGCTCGATGGCGATGGCCGGGGCCAGACCCGTAATCAGGTCCACGTCGGGCTTGTCCATGCGCTCCAGGAACTGCCGCGCGTAGGCGCTCAGGCTTTCGACGTAGCGGCGCTGGCCCTCGGCGTAGATCGTGTCGAAGGCGAGGCTGGACTTGCCCGAGCCCGAGGGGCCGGTGAAGATGATGAGCCGCCCGCGCGGCAGGTCGAGGTTGACGTTCTTGAGGTTGTGCTGCCGCGCGCCCCGGATGATGAGGCGCTTGGCCGGAGGCGCGGCCTCGGCGCCGTTGACCGAAGCCGCCTGGTGTGTGCTTCCCTTGATAGCCATTTCGCGTTGCTGCCCGTCTGGTCGGTGACCCGTTCTATACGCTCGGGCGCTTCTTTAGATGCCGGGCCGGGCGACTCCATGCGCAGATAACATATGTGCCCTCGGATGCGAAGCGGCCGGCCGGGCGCGTTATGCCGAGGAACAGGCCGGCGCCGGGGAGGTACCTGAACGGGGGAGCGCCTTCAGCGCCCGCAGCAGACTCTACACGATGACGTTTCTCAACCCTTTCCTGCTTCTCGGGCTGGCGGCGGCGGCCATTCCGCTGGTCATTCACCTGTTCAACTTTCGCCGCCCGCGCACCGTCTCGTTCAGCTCGCTCGCCTTTTTGCAGGAGATGCAGAAGACGACCATGCAGCGGGTGCGCCTGCGGCAATGGCTGCTGCTGCTCTTGCGCACGCTCGCGCTGGCATGCCTGGCCCTCGCGTTTGCCCGGCCCGTCGTCGAGGGCGGCTTCGGAGGGGCGTTCGCCGGGACGGCGCGCACCTCGGCGGTCATCGTCGTGGACAACACGCTCTCGATGACGCACCGCGACGCCTACGGGCGCTACCTGGATCAGGCCGTGGCGGCCGCGCGCGGCCTGGCCTCGCAGATGCAGCCGGGCGACGAGGCGGCCCTGGTGCACGCCGGGATGCCCGGCGGGCGCGCCGCGTTCTACGGCAACAGCGGCTCGGTAGACGAAGCCCTCGGCGATTTGCGCGAGACGACGGCCTCGGCCACCATCGCCGGGCTGCTGCGCGCGGCCAACGAAGCCCTGGGGCGGGCCGCCCACCTCAACCGGGAGGTGTTCGTCCTCTCGGACTTTCAGCGCAGCGCCTTTGCGGACTCGGTGCAGGCGCAGCTTCCCCCCGACGCGCGCGTCTACCTCGTCCCCATCGGCGCGCGCGTGCAGGCCAACGTGGCCGTGACGGAGGTGCGCGTAGCGAGCCGCGTCGTGGAGGCAGGGCAGCCGCTGCGCGTCGAGGCGACGCTGGTCAACTACGGCAGCGCGCCCGTTGCGGACTACTCCGCCGGGCTGTACGTGGGCGCGGAGCGCGTGGCCCAAGCCACCGCCGACGCCGCCCCCGGCGCCCCGACGACGGTTTCGTTCACGTTCACGCCCCCGGCCACGGGGTGGCTGGCCGGGCGCGTCGAGCTGGAGGACGACAGCTTCCTTTTCGACAACGTGCGCCACTTTACCCTGCATGTGCCGGCCGAGCAGCGCGTGCTGGTGGCGGCGGGCTCCGGCGAGAACGTACAGTACCTCCAACTGGCGCTCTCGGCTGCGCTGCGCGCCGGCGGGGCCGCCTACCGCACCGAGACGACGCGCGGGGTCATCACGTCGGCGGCGCTCGGCGGGTACGACGTGGCGGCGCTCGTCGGGCCGGATGCGCTCTCGGAAGCCGAGGCGGCGGCCCTCGCGGAGTACGTGCGCGGCGGCGGCGGGCTGCTGTTCTTTCCGGGGCAGCCGCCGGCGCTCGACGCCTACAACCGCTTGCTGGCGGGCCTCGGGGCAGGCCGCGCGGCGGGCGTGGCGGCGGGAGCGGCGCGCTTCGGGCGGGCCGACCTGGAGCACAGCCTGTTCGAGGGCGTGCTGGAGCGCGGCCTCGAAGGGCGCGCCCCGGCGCTCGAAAGCCCCGACATCCGGCAGGCGCTCGCGTACCAGCCCGGCCCCGGCGACGAGCACACCCTGATCGCGCTCTCGGGCGGGCAGCCGTTTCTTCAGGAGGTGCGCGCCGGGGCGGGGGGCGCGCTGATCTTCACGGTGGGGCCGAACCCCGAGTGGAGCGACTTCCCGCTGCGGGGGCTATTCGTGCCGCTCATGCGGCGGGCGGTATCGTACCTGGCCGGCGGGGCCTCGGTGGGCGGCGAGCAGATCGTGGCGGGCGCCGGCGGCGAGGTGCGCGTCCCCGTCGCCTCAGCCGAGCTGCTGCGCCTGCGCACGCCGGGGGGGCAGGAGCTCGTGCCCGAGCAGCGGCCCCTGTTCGGCGCGACGCTCGTGCGCATCGACGCGGCGCTCACGGACCCCGGCGTGTACGACGTGACCCGGGGCGACAGCGTGCTGCGGCGCATCAGCGTGAACCTGGCCCCCGGCGAGTCCGACCCGCGCACGCTTTCCGCCCGCGAAGCCGCCGAGCGCCTGAAGGCCCTCTCCGGCATCGAGGCCGCCGTCGTGGAGCCGGGAGATCTGGCCTCGCCCGGCGCGGCTGTGAAGGCCTTGAAAGACCGCCGGGGCGGGGTCGAAATCTGGAACGTGTTCCTGCTGCTGTCGTTGCTTTTTCTGACGGCGGAGTTGATATTAGCCCAATACAAGCGCGCCGAAGCGGTTCCAACCTGATTGGGCGCGGCGCGCCCACCTGACGCTCGCGGGATGACGTTTGCCCCCCAGATACTGTATTACCTGAACGTGCTGTGCGCGCTGCTGTTCACCGGGGTGACGGCGCTGCTCATGGGCGCGGCCGCCGTGCGCCGCCTGCGCACCAAGCGGGTATGCATGCGCTGGCGCCCGCCCGAGCTGGACAGCCTGCCGGTATGGCCGACGGCCTTTATGGCCGCCGCGCTCGGGCTCGCCACGGCGACGCGCTGGATGGGCTACGTTCTGCCGCCCGAGATCGTCGGCGGGTACCTGCTCGGCGCTTTGCTCTGGATGGTCTCCGTCCTGACGGCCTCCGCCGTCACGATCACGGACGCAGGCATCCTGCTGCACCGCAACTACCGCACCCAGGGCATCCTGTGGGCGCAGGTGCAGGACTACTTCTGCTGCAAGCGCGGCCGCCAGATCGTCTATGTGTTTTTCTACGTCACCCCCGCCCAGGAGCGCAGGCGCATCGAACTCGCGGTGCCCCTGGCGCTCGCGCGGCGCTTCCGGACGATCATGGAAAACCGGATGAACACCCGGTTCGTCATCGCGCCGCAGCTTTTCGGGAAGGAGGCGCTGGAGGAATAAGCCCGCCCCCCAGGGCATTTGCGGCGGCCCGGCCCGAAAAGGCGCCCCCCGAAGGCCGGTATGGTATGATATATGCTTTATATTTATCCAGGTTTAACTTACTGAAAACCTGACAGAACGACCTGTTCATCAACTCCCTAACTGCTTGCAGCGCACCCCGGCAACTACCCGCGAATCAGCCATCCTCATCGGCGTCGTCACTCCCGAAACATCGCGGTGGGAGGTGGAAGACGCGCTCAACGAACTCGAACTGCTGGCCGATACGGCGGGCGCCGTCGCCACCGACCGCGTGACGCAGGTGGTGGGCCACACGTCCCCGGCGACGCTCATCGGCAAAGGCAAGGTCGCCGAGATCAAGGCCCTCGTCGGGCAGCGCAAGACGGACCTGGTCATCTTCGACTATGACCTGACGCCGGTGCAGCTTCGCAACCTCGAACGCGAGCTGGACTGCAAGCTGCTCGACCGGACGGGCCTCATCCTCGACATCTTCGCCGGGCGCGCCAAGACGGCCACGGCCAAGACGCAGGTGGAGCTGGCCCAACTCGACTACCTGCGCACCCGCCTGACGCGCCACTGGACGCACCTTTCGCGCCAGAAGGGCGGCATCGGGACGAAAGGCCCGGGCGAGACGCAGATCGAGACGGACCGCCAGCTCATCGGGGCGCGTATCGCCGCGCTCAAGGACAAGCTGGAGCGCATCGACCGGCAGCGCATGACGCAGCGCAAGGGCCGCAGCGAGCACACGCGCGTTTCCCTGGTCGGCTATACCAACGCCGGCAAGTCCACGCTCATGAACGCCCTGGCGAACACGAACGTGCTGGCCGAGAACCGCCTGTTCGCCACGCTCGACGCCACGACGCGCCTAGTCTCGCTGGAGCAGAACAAGCAGATCCTGCTCTCGGACACGGTCGGCTTCATCCGCAAGCTGCCGCACCGGCTCATCGAGTCGTTCAAGAGCACCCTCGACGAGGTGCGCGAGAGCGATGCCTTGCTGCACCTGGTCGATGTAACGCACCCGTGCTTCGAGCAGCATATGCAGGTCGTGCGCACGACCCTCGAAGAACTGGGCGTGCAGGACCGGCCGGTGCTCTACGTCTTCAACAAAATCGACGCCCTGGAGGACCACGCGGCCCTGGGCGCGCTGGCCGACGAGTACCCGGAGGCGGCCTTTATCTCGGCGCAGCGCGGCATCGGTCTCGAAGACCTCAAGCGGCGCCTGCTGGCGCTCATCGAGCAGGACTTCGTGGAGCGGGTGGCCTACGTGCCCGTCTCTGAGCCCCAGGCCATTGCGCATATCCACCGCATCGCGGACGTGCTCAGCGAGGAGTACGTAGCGGCGGCCGAGGAGGCGCCGCCGCTGGCGCGTCTGCATTTCAGGACGGCGCGTAAGAACGACGCCGACCTGGCCCGTATGCTGCGCCGCTTCGCGGACTGCAAGCCTGCCGCATAAGGGCAGGGGTTTGTAAAAGGCTTGAACGGAAGCCCCCGCTTTGCTAAATAATCGCAGGTGCGGGCCGTGCGCCGCCGCGCCGCGAGCGTACTCAAATAAAGGACCCTCCGGCGGGCCGGGAGCGGCTCTGCGGCATAAGTATTGCAGGTTTTGAAGGGGTAAACGAATGAGATCACAGGAGCCGCACAGCGGCCTTTACATGCAGGTGGAGCCATGACTGTTGTCGATTTGATGAGCCGGTCAACGCCACCCTTGAAGCCCAGCGATACGGTGGAGCATGCGCTCGGCCTCATGATGGAGTTGCGGGTGCGGCATTTGCCCGTCGTAGACGACCACGGCATACTCGTCGGGCTGATGTCCGAAGACCAGCTTCTCGACGCCTTCAGCCCCGAGGTGGAGCTGGGGTTGCTCGTGAGCGCGCGCCCGGTGAGCGCCGGGCCGGATCTGCACGTTTTCGACATCACGAAAAGCATGGTGCAGCACGACCTGACGGTGCTGCCCATCGCCGACGACGCGGGGCGCTACGTGGGTCTAGTGCGGCGGCACGACATCTTCGACCAGTTCGCGCGGATGCTCTCGACGCAGGAATCGGGCGCCATCCTCGCCCTGGAGGTGCAGCCGCGCGACTACTCGCTGGCGCGCCTGGTGCACACTATCGAGCAGAACGACGTTAAGATCCTCTCTATCGCGTCCGAGTTTCCGCAGTCGGCCGACGGGGTGATCCGCGTGACGCTCAAACTGAACGTCGTGGACGCGACGCGCATCCGGCACATGCTGGAGCACTACGAGTACAAGGTGGTCGCCTCCTTCGGCGAAACCGAAGACGAGGAGGACTTGATGCACCGCATCCAGGAGTTCATGCGCTACCTGGAGGTCTGACCCCGCCGCGCCTTGCGGCAGACGTTTCGAGAAGGGGCCTCCGGCAGGCCCCTTTTTGTTGCTCCTCAATCTACCCTGACCCCCCGCGTATGCGGCATTCCGACGAAAGCAGCTCGGCCCTGCCGGCCCCCGACGAGGCGCGCGCGCTCCATGCGGCGGCGCTGATGGCGACGCTCGCGGCGGCCCTCGACTGGACGCACGGCTACCGCGAGCGCAAGGCGGGCCGCGACCCGGCCGCCGTGCAGCCGCCGGCCGAGGCGTTCGCCTTTTTGGAGGGCGCCGCCGCCGACCTGGAAGAGGTGCTCGTGCACCGCGCCCTGGCCGAGGTGCGCCGCGCCCGCCTCGGCGCGGACGGGGCCGCCGCCATGACGGCCGCCGCCGACGCGGCGTTTTCGGCGGGCCGCCTGGCGGCGCTCCTGCACGGCGTGCATCAGCGCCTGCTCAGCCTGTACCCGGCCGCCGGCCCGGATCTGCTGGAGGAAGTGCGCACCCTGCACGGGTTCGCCCTGGCCGAGGGCGCCGACCCCGGCCTGCTCACGGCGGCCGGCTCCGCCCTGCTGCAACGGCTGCGCGCCTTCGTGCGCGCGGCAGGGCCTGCCGCGCGCGGATGAGCGCCGACCGCCGCAGGGCGCATTTCGTATCTTGGCCGCGCCCGAATAGAACATGCCCCGTCGGCAGGCGTTAAACTTCCGTTACAGTTCCTCCCGTTTACCACGCGCGCAACCCCCCTCGGGCCAGGCGCTTCTCAGGAGCCCATGAGCGATCCCCAGGCCCCCGCCGTCGCCACGAACGGCTACGGCGCCTCCAGCATCCAGGTTCTCGAAGGGCTGGACGCCGTCCGCAAGCGCCCCGCCATGTACATCGGCGACATCGGCATCCGTGGGCTGCACCACCTGGTCTACGAGGTGGTCGATAACTCCATCGACGAAGCCCTGGCCGGCTACTGTTCCCGGATCGACGTGTCGATCCACGAAGACGGCTCGGTAACCGTCGTCGACGACGGGCGCGGCATCCCGGTGGACTTGCACCCGCAGGAAAAGCGCTCGGCGCTCGAAGTCGTCATGACGACCCTGCATGCGGGCGGCAAGTTCGACAAGAACACGTACAAGGTGTCGGGCGGGCTGCACGGCGTGGGCGTCTCGTGCGTCAACGCCCTGTCGAGCCGCCTCGTGGCGACGGTGCGGCGCGACGGCGCCGAGTGGCGGCAGGAGTACGCCTGCGGCAAGCCCGTGGCCCCCGTGGCGCGCCTGCGCGACCTGGAGCCGGACGAGCCGACCGGCACGACGGTGCAGTTCTGGCCGGACCTCTCGATCTTCCAGGCGTCGGAGTACCGCTTCGACACGCTCTCGGAGCGCCTGCGCGAGCTGGCCTACCTCAACCGCCAGGTGTACATCGTGCTCGAAGACCGCCGCGAAGAGGACGAGGCTTTGCGCCGCGAGGAGTACCACTTCGAGGGCGGTATCAGCGAGTTCGTGGCCTACCTCGACGAGGCGCGCACGCCGATCCTGGAGGACATCATCTACATCGCCGACGAGGAGGCCGAGGTGCCGATGGAGCTGGCGCTTCGGTACAACGACGGCTATTCGGAGAACGTGCTTTCCTTCGTGAACAACATCAACACGCACGAAGGCGGCACGCACGTCTCGGGGTTCCGGCGCGGCCTGACGCGCTCGCTGAAGCTGTACGCCGAGCGCAACAACCTGCTCAAGAACGCCAAGCTGGACTTTTCGGGCGAGGACTTCCGGGAGGGCCTGACGGCGGTGCTCTCGGTGAAGGTCGCCGAGCCGCAGTTCGAGGGGCAGACCAAGACCAAGCTGGGCAACTCGGAGGTGCAGGGGCTCGTCGAGTCGCTCATCAACGAGCGGTTCGGGCAGTGGCTCGAAGACCACCCGCGCGAGGCGCGCCGCATCGTGGATAAGGTGGTGCTGGCGGCGCAGGCGCGCGCGGCGGCCCGCAAGGCGCGCGAGCTGGTGCAGCGCAAAGGCGCCTTCTCGGGCGGCGGTTTGCCCGGCAAGCTCGCCGACTGCGCCTCGAAGGACCCCGCCGAGAGCGAGCTGTTCCTGGTCGAGGGCGACTCGGCG
>CBDTTW010000012.1:0-33311 GCA_965363675.1 uncultured Rhodothermaceae bacterium | reverse complement strand
GGCTCCGACGCCCGCCGCTAGGGGGACGATGTCGGTCACGACGGGCGCCCCATGCGTAAGCGTGCCCGTCTTGTCAAAGGCAATCGCCTTCAGGGCGGCGCCCGCCTCCAGGTAGCGTCCCCCCTTGACGAGGATGCCGCGTCGCGCCGCCGAGGCCAGCCCGCTCACGACGGTCACCGGCGTCGAGATGACGAGCGCGCAGGGGCAAGCGATTACGAGCAGCACGAGCGCCTTATACACCCATACGCTCCAGGGGCCCAGCCCCGCCAGGGGCGGCCCCACCGCCACGAGCAGCGCCGCCGCCACGACGGCCGGCGTGTAGTAGCGCGCAAACACGTCCACGAAGCGCTGCGTCGGGGCCTTTTGCGCCTGCGCCTGCTTCACCGCCTCCACGACGCGCGCCAGCGTCGAGCGCCGCCCGTCGGCCGTAACCTCGAAGTCGAGCACGCCCCGGCCGTTGATCGTGCCGGCCAGCACACGGTCGCCGGCGCGCTTTGCCACCGGCGCCGACTCGCCCGTAAGCGGCGCCTCGTTGACCGTAGAGGCGCCCGCGTACACCACCCCATCGACCGGCAGGCGGTCGCCGGGGCGCACCCGCACGCGGTCGCCCTCGCGCACGTCGGCGGCGGGGCGCAGCGCCCACCCGCTTCCCGTCTCGACCAGCGCAGACTCGGGAGCGAGCGCCATCAGGCTCCGAATGGCCGTGCGCGCCCGGTCCAGCGAGTAGCCTTCGATTTTCTCGGCAAGGGCGAACAGAAAGGTCACCATGGCGGCCTCGGGCCACTCGCCGAGCGCCACAGCCCCGGCCACGGCAAGAGTCATCAGAAAGTTGATGTTCAGCGTAAAGGTGCGCAGGGCGCGCCACCCCTTCAGCAGCATCTCGCGCCCGCCGAGCGCGAGCGCGGCCACGGCCAGCGCCGCCACCACCGCCGAGCCTTCCTCGCTGGAGGTCCACGCGAGCGCCTCGGCGGCGGCGGCCAGCACGCCTGAGGCCGCCAGCGGCAGCCACGCGCGCGCCCAAGAGGCGCGCGCCTCCGGGGCGGGCGGCGCGCCCTCGGCGCGCAGCACCGGGTCCATGCCGATGCCTGCGAGCGCCTCCAGAAGCGCCGCCTCGCGGCCGGGCTCGTGCGCCACCGTCAGTTCGCGCTGCATCAGATCGAAGGAGAGCGCTCCGATGCCCTCGAACGACCGCAAGCGGTTGCGAATAAGCTGCTCCTCGGTGGGGCAGTCCATTTTCGTGATGGCGAACGTCGTTTTTTGCATGGCCGGGGGGTCTGAGAGCAAGGCGCGAGATAGCATACGACCGGCGGGGCGAAGGGATTCCGCAGCAGGCGCCGCTGCGATGGTGGAAGCGGTTGCGCTTGTTCGAGGCGGCGTATACCTTATCGCTCCCACGAACTAATTTCCATGCTCCCCATGAGACTTCGCCCGCACCTTGCCCTCTGCCTGATCGCCGCCCTGCTCGCCGGCTGCGCCGCCCCCACCAAGGAAACGCCCGAGACGCCCGAGGCCCCCGAAGCCGCCCAGGCGGGCCTCGGCATTGCGCCGCCCTCCGGCGCCACCGTCCTGTTCGACGGCTCGCGCGAATCGCTCGACGAAAACTGGACGTACTGGGAAGGGCCCCGCTTCGCCTCGGCCTTGCCGATCAAGTGGGATATCGTCGATGACCCGGTCGATGGCGGCCCCGCTCTGCGCACCTACGACCCGGCCGCCGACGGCGGCATCTACGGCGCCGCCGACATCGTCACGAAGAAAGAATTTCGCGACTTCCGGCTGCACGTCGAGTACCTGATCACGGCCCCCGGCGGCAACAGCGGCGTCTACCTGCAAAACCGCTACGAAATCCAGATCTTCGACGGCGACTCCACGTCGCACGGCATGGGGGCCTTCATCAACGAATCGCCCTCCCCCTACCACGTCTACCGTGGAGTCGGCAAGTGGAACGCCTACGACGTGGTGTTCCGGGCCGCGCGTTTCGAGAACGGGCAACGCACCGAGCCGGCCATGGCGACCCTCTACTTCAACGGCGTCAAGGTGCACGAGAACCAGAAGATCAACCAGGTGTGGGGCGGCCCTAACTCCGGCATCGACGGCGGCAACGACGACGGCAAGGGCATCACGGACGCGCCGGGGGGCATCAAGCTCCAGGCCGAGGGCCACGACGTGCGCTACCGCAACATCTGGATCCAGGAACTCGACCTCGCCGAGCCGAACACCGACTTCTAGTCGGCCGGACCGGCCGCCGGCACGCGCACGCCGTCGGCGCTCCACTCGGCGCGCGCCCGCGCGAGGTCCCCGCCGCCCAGGGGGTGCAGCGTAGCCCGGCGCACGGGCAGCCGGATAATAAACGTGCTGCCCTCGCCGGGCGCGCTGCGCGCCGTAATGCTGCCCCGGTGCCGCTCGACGATGCGGCGGCAAATCGCCAGGCCCATGCCGGTGCCGGGGTAGTTCTGCTGCGCGTGCAGCCGCTGGAACGGCGTGAAGATGCGCTCCGCGAAGCGCTCGTCGAAGCCGATGCCGTTGTCGGCCACCTCGATCTGGCACACCGGAATGTCGGCCGGGCTGCGCACCATGCTCCAGTCGATGCGGCCCTGCACGGCGATGCGCGGCGGCTCCTCGGGCCGCCGAAACTTGACGGCGTTGCCGAACAGGTGCTTGAAAAGCTGCACCAGCAGCTCGGCGTCGGCCTCGATGGTGGGCAGGTCCTGCACGTCCCACGCGGGCGCCGGGGCGGGCTCCTCAAGCAGCATCTGCTCCGCCGCCTCGCGCACGACGGCGTTCAGCTTGACCAGCTCGACGTGCCGGCTGTCCAGGTTCGAGAAGGCCAGCAGATCCTTGATGAGTTGCGACATCCGCAGGGCCGCTCGCTGCATCCCCACGAGGTAGGAACGCCCTTCTTCGTCCAGGCGAGGGCTGTATTCCGAAAGCACGAGGTCCGAGAAGACGGATATTTTGCGCAGCGGCTCCTGCAAGTCGTGCGAAGCGATGTTGGCAAAGTCGCGCAGCTCGCGGTTGGTGTTTTCCAGCTCGGCGGCGTAGAGGCGCACCTCGCGCTCGCGGGCCTCGGCCGCGAGCTGCTCGGCGCGGGCGCGTTTGGTTTCCTCGGTGCGCAGTTGCGACCGGCTGAAGTAAAACAGCAGCACGCTCAGCAGCAGCCCGCTGATCAGGATGGCAGGCGCGAGGCTGAAGCGCGAAGCGGAGTCGAACGACTCGGTGGGGGCATAGCTCACCGTCCAGACCTGCCCGCCGATGGCAAGCCGTACCTCGTGGTCGTAGGCGGCCCCCCGCGCCGCCGTGATGCCCGCCTTGGCCGAGTCGTGCAGCAGCTTTTCAGGAATCGCCTTGGCGCCGTCGTAGATGCGGTAAGCCACGTCCGGGCGGTCCTCGCGGTTGAAGATGCCTTCCAGTAAATCGTCTGCGCGGAACGGCGCGTAGACAAATCCCTGGAGCGCCATGCGGCGCTGCGCCGTCGTCAGGTCCACCGGACGGTGATACACCGGCACGTACACCAGAAAGCCCGCCTGCTTCGGCCCGCTGATCTCCTGCACCAGCTCCACCTTGCCCGACATGGACGGCAAACCGGTGTCGCGGGCCCGCTCCATAGCGGCGCGGCGCACCGGCTCGGAGAACATGTTGAAGCCGATGGCCGCCTGGTTGCGCTGGTCTAAGGGCTCCAGGAACAGGATGGCGTGCAGGTCCCGCGCCGTCGAGTCAGGCCAGTAGCGGAACTGCGGCATGCCCGAAGCCCGCAACTGCCGTTGGAGCGGCGCGGCCTGGTTCGCCCCGAGCCGGTGCGAGTATCCGATGCCCTGGATGCCGGGGTAGAACTGCCGGATGCCGAGATTTTTGGCATACTGGTAGAACTCCCGCTGCGTCACCGAGTCGTCGGTGGCGAACAGCGCCGCGCCGCCGCGCAGCATGGTCATGTAGGTCGCCATGCGCGTGTCGATGCGGTCCAGCATGGACTGCGCGGCATGCTCCAGGCGCTCGTCCTCGCGCACGCGCACGCTGTCGGCCACCATCCACGTCGCCGTCGCCGTCAGCAGCAGCGACGCGACGAGCACGATCCACGGCAGCTTGATGTGCGTTCTCATACGAGGAAATCGGGGCTGCGGCTCAGCATCGCCGGAGACTTCCGGTCACGGCTAAGATACGCCGCCCTGCGGAAAGCCGGGGCTTGCCCCAAACAAAACGCCCCGGCCGCGTGGGCCGGGGCGTTGCGCCCACCATGCCGGAGCTACTGCACCTCGGCCGTGACCGGCGCGGGGAACCGGAACGTAGCCGCCACGGCCCCCCCCACCGGCATCCGGTCCGGCGGCAAAGCGTAAACGGCGCCGCCGTTCAGGTACGTGTGGATGGCCGCCAGGTTGAGCAGGTCGTGATCGCCGGGGGCCTGCGTCTCGCGCAGCTCGACGCGGTTGGCCTCGGGGTCGTAGAGGCCCCACTGGTGCCGCCCCACCGTCACGAGCAGCGTATCGACGCGCCCGAAGTAGGCCGCCGGAATGATCTCGCGCACATCGTCGGACGCCTTGCCGGCGTTCGAGTGGTAGGTCGCCGCGAAGCCGTCCAGGGTTTTCTGCTCGGCCGCCTGAAACATCGGCTCCATGATTTGCCACGCCTTGCCGTGCAGCACGTTCACGGCCGAGCCGTCGGGGCTGCCCGCTACGATGGCGTCCTCGATGAGGCGCGGGTAGGTGTTGGCTTCGCGGTAGATGGGCAGGTAGTGCTCGACGCCTGCCAGCAGCAGCGGCGTCTGGTTGTCCTCCCCGATGGTCTCGACGAGGCCCCGGTCGATCTCCTGGAAGAAACGCACCAGCTCCTGATGCGGCTGCGAATACTGATCCTCCTGCGAGCTGCCGTGCGCCCCGAACTGCGAGCCGCGCGACCCGCCGCCGGCCGTCTGCGCGGCCTGGAAGCGCGTGCCCGCCTGGAAGCGCGTGCGGGCTTCGTCATCGTCGTCGTACCAGAGCGCTTCCTGAATGCTCTTCGGAAGAGACGAGCTTTGAATCTGCGACATCGTGTGCTCGCTGCCGAGCAGCAGCCGCACGTCGTTCTTGCTGATCGCCAGCACGTAGAAGCGCTTGTTGGCGGCCAGCAGCGGAAACAGCGGCTTCAGGTGGAAGCGCCGCCCCGTCACGACGAGTTCGTCGAACGGCGCCGGCAGCCGGTAGATGCGCGTGTAGTCCGGCGTCAGGAACAGCGCCAGCCCCTGACTTACGGTGCGCCAGTACGGCCCGTTCTCGACGAGCGCCGTCGCCGGGGCCAGGATCTGCTCGATCTCGGCGTCGCGCAGGTTCTGTTCCTTCAGCACGGTGCGCGCCGTCCGCAGCAGGTTCTTGAAGCGTATCGGATTCTGCGCAAACTCCGACTCGACGTGGTTGGTGGGCATGAAAAGCGAGACGCAGCACGCCTCTTCTTTCTGCGCAAGTTCGCGGAGTTGTTCTTTATTGAATTGATCCATAGTCGCCGTCCTGAGTGAAGGAAAAAAGGGGGAAAGCCCCCGCGTAGATATCCTATGCGCGAACGGACGGGGGGTTTATCGGGGCCGGGTCACGTTATGGTAACACTCGGCTAGCGGGCCACGAGAACGGCCCGCACCGGCGAGGCGTCCATGCCGACGAGCGGCAGCGGCAGCGCCACCAGGTCGTAGGCGCCGGGCGGCGCGGCGCGCAGATCCAGGTTTTCGAGGTGCACGATGCCGCAGCGCGCCAGGGCGTGGTGCGCCGCGAGGCTCATGCTTTCCAACGGATCGACCGACGGGGCGTCCGTGCCGACGAGCACGACCCCACGCGCCGCCAGCCATTCGATCAGCGCGACCGAGAACGCGGCGAAGGCGCCCGTCCATACGGTTTCGTCGTCCGGGCGGCGGCGGGCCTTGAACAGCACGCGCGGCGTCCGCTCGAAATCGACGCCGGCGGCGTCCTCGGGGCGCAGCACGTCCGCCTCGTGGGCGTCCAGGAGGTGCACCGGCCCGAGGAAAGCCGCCAGCGGCAGCGCCTCGACGGCGCGCCCCTCCTCGGCCACGTGCAGCGGGGCGTCGGCGTGCGCGCCGGTGTGCGTGCTGAGCGTCACGGCGCCGACGTTGGCCAGCTCGCCTTGCTCCATGCGCGCCGTCCAGCGCCGCGCATACGGCTCGTCGCCCGGCCAGACGGCGGTTTGCGGATGCAGCGGCCGCGAAATGTCGATGAGGTGCATAGCCTCCGGGGGGGCATGGAGAGGCGCCGCTACGACGGCTCCTCGTCGAGCTGCGCAATGTCGGTGGGGGCCACGGCCACGTTCAGGGTTTCCTTGTACGAACTCAGCACGATGCTGGTGCTGGTGCCGTGCACCCCCGGCCACGACTGGATCTGAAGCAGCAGCCGCTCCAGCGAGGTGGTATTCTTGGTGCGCACCTTGAGCACATGCGAACCCTCGCCGGTCACGAGGTGCACTTCCTGGATCGAGTCCAGCGCCATCGCCCGGTCGAGGAACTTTTGGTAGTTGTCGGCGCCGTCCACGGTCACGCGGATGTAGGCCATGATGTCTACGTGCAAGCGCTTCGGGTTTACGACGGCGTGGTAGCCCGTGATCACCCCGCGATCTTCCAGCTTGCGCATGCGGTCGCTGACGGAAGGCAGCGACAGCCCTACCTCCTCGGCGATCTTGTTGCGCTTCATCCTGCCGTTTTTTTGCAGCAGGTTGATGATTTGCACGTCGATATCGTCTATACGCTCCATGGCCGGACCCTCGGTCGTTACACTGCGGTATTTTCCCGAGCGGCGCCTTCGGCCGCTCTTCGGTTATCCGGTCAATATAGGCAGAAGCCTTTCCGGAGGCCAACGTCCGCCGCTGCCTTAGATTACGCAACCCCAACCCTCCCGCTCTCTGCGTGACGACGACGCCCCGCGTACTCATCCTCGCCGGCCCTACGGCGGCCGGCAAAACCGCCCTCGGCGTGGCCGTAGCCCGCCGCATCGGCGCCGAGATCCTCTCCGCCGACAGCCGGCAAATCTACCGGCAGCTTACCATCGGCGCGGCCAAGCCTTCCGAGGCCGAGCAGGGCGGCGTGCGCCACCACTTCATCGACGAACTGGACCTGGACGCGCCGTTCTCGGCGGGCATGTTTGCCCGGGCCGCCGCCGCGCGCATCGCCGCGATCCACGCGCGGGGCGGCCGGGCGCTCGTCGTGGGCGGCTCGACGCTGTACCTGCACGCGTTGCAATACGGCCTCGCCGACATTCCGGAAGCCCCTGCCCAGGTGCGCGCCGGCCTCATGGAGCGCCTGGGGCGCGAAGGGCTGCCGGCGCTTTACGCCGAGCTTGAGCGCGTCGATCCGGCGCTGGCGGCGGCCACTCCCCCGGCCAACACGCAGCGGGTGGTGCGCGCCCTGGAGGTCTACCACGCCACCGGGCGGCCGCTCTCCAGCTTCCGCCCGGGCGCGCCCCACCCCCCCGCCGGGCGCTTCGCCACGGTCGTGCTCGCCCTGGAGCGCAGCCGCCTTTACGAGCGCATCAACCGGCGCGTCGTGGAGATGATCGACCGGGGACTCATCGCGGAAGTCGAGGGCATACGGGCGGCAGGCTACCCTGAGTCGCTCAACGCGCTCCAGACCATCGGCTACCGCGAGACGTTTGCGCACCTGCGCGGCGCCTTCGACCGCGCCGAACTCGTGCGCCGCATCCAGATGAACACGCGGCGCTATGCCAAGCGGCAACTCACCTGGCACCGGCGCTTTCCGGAGTATACCTGGCTCGACGCGGCCGAGGCCGACCCGGATCAGCTCGCCGCCGTCGCGCTCGGCCCCTGAAGCGAGATCCCGATGCGCAGGCGGCGCCCGCCCTCCTCGTAGGCCACCGACTCGGCCATGGTGTGCAGCAGAAACATGCCGCGCCCGTGGTCCAGCAGCAGGTTCTCCGGCGCCAACGGGTCAGGCGCGCGGCTCCACTCGAAGCCCTCGCCCTCGTCCTCGATGGTCATTTCGAGCCGGTCGCCCTTGAGGGCGGCGCTGAAACGGACGGTTTTGGAGGGGTCGTTGCGGTTGCCGTGTATAATGGCGTTGGTCACGGCCTCCGAGGCCAGCAGCACGAACCGGTAGGCGGCTTCGTCCTCAAGGGCGTGCGCCTCGGCCCACGCCTGCGCCGCGGCTACCACCGCCTCGACGCTCTCCTCGGTGCTCGGCGCCGAGATTGCCAGGGTATCTGCTGAGTAGTCCATAACCTCGCCGCCGTTTCGAGCCTGTGCGTTCCGGTTCAATATCGGATATAAACCCGGGCAGGCGCAGCGCGCCGCCCCTTCGGGGAGCAAGATTTATTTCCCGTGCGCGGCGGCCTCGTCCAGCAGCGCCGCCAGGCGCCCGGTGAGGGCGCGCCGCTCGAAGCGCTCCGCGAACCCTGCCTCGGGCGCGGGCAGGCGGCCCTCGCGCCACGCGCCGGCGATGCGCTCCAGGCAGTCCGCAATGCCCCCCACGTCGTCCGGCTCGGCCAGAAACGAGGCGCCGTAGTCCACGAGCGCGCGGCGGGCGTCGCCCTCCGGGACGAGCCCGAGGATGGGCAGCCGCGCGCCGAAATACTCGTACAGCTTGCTCGTCGTGATGCTCTCGGCGCCGGGGCGGCGGCCCACCGTCATCCAGAGCACGTCCGCCGAGCGCACGACCGCTACGGCCTCGCGGTGCGGCCGGTACCCGAGGTCGCGCACGTTCGCCTCCAGGCCGAGGCGCCGGGCCAGCGCTTTCGAGGGCTCGGGCAGCAACCCCACGAACACCAGTTCGAGCGCCGGGCGCAGCGCCGGGCGCCGTTCGAGCAGGCGCGCCGCCGCCTCGAACAGCACGTCCGGCGTCTGCGCATCGTAGAAGATGCCGCTGTAGACGAGCCGGAGCGCGCCGGGCGTGCGCGGCGCGGGCGGCCCCGTGAAGTCGTCGGCGTCGTAGCCCTGCGGCAGCACGCGCAACGCCTCCGGCCGCACCAGGCCCGCGTGCCGGGCGGCAAGCTGCGCGCAGATGACCGGGTTGATGGCCGTGGCGGCATAGGCGCGTCGGAGCACGGCGCGCTCCATGCGCAGGTGCGCGGCGCGGTGCAGCGGCGTCGGGTAGAGGTGGCGCGGGTTGCCCACCCAGTCGTCGCGGAAGTCCACGACGAGCGGCAGGCGCCGGCGGCGGCTCACGGAGGCCCCCGCCAGGAGCGCCGTGTAAGGCGGCGCCGAGGCGAATACGGCGTCGTAGGGGCGCCGGGCGAGCAGCTCGTCGGCGCGGCGGAGGGCGAAGGGCAGCCAGCCGATCTTGTTGTCCGGCGCGAGCAGCCACTGGCTCAGGCGCGCCAGGCGGCGGCGGCGGCCTTCGGGCGGCAGCGCCGCCCCCCCCGAGGCGCGGCGCAGGCGCGTCGGATCGAGCGTCCGGACGGCCTCGACCTCGACGCCCGCCTCCAGCACCTCGCGCAGCAGCGTCTCGTCGTAGGCGAAGTAGCCGTCCGTAGCGGCCGTAATCACGGTGGGCTGCCAGCCGTACAGGGGCAGGTAACGGGTGAACTTGGCCACGCGCTGCACGCCGCTCAGGCCCATCGGGGGGTAGTAGTACGCAAACACGAGCACCCGGCGCAGGCCCTGCCCCTCCGGCCCGCCCATGCTACACCACCACCAGCGCTTTGGGCGCGGCCGTCAGGCGCTCGCACCCGTCCGCGTGCAGCCACACCATGTCCTCGATGCGCACGCCCGTCTGGCCCGCCAGGTAGATGCCCGGCTCGATGGTGACGACGGCGCCCTCGGGGAGGATCTCCTCGGCGTCCTTGCCCACGCGCGGCCACTCGTGGATCTGAAGGCCCACGCCGTGCCCGAGGCTGTGGCTGAACTGCGGTCCCCATCCGGCCCGCTCGATCACGCCGCGCGCCGCCGCGTCGAGCGCCCCGGCGGTCATGCCGGCGCGCGCCGCCTCCAGCGCCTGCTCCTGCGCCTCCAGCACGGTCGCGTAGACGCGCCGCGCCAGGGCGCCCGGCTCTCCGACGGCCACCGTACGCGTCATGTCGGAGGCGTAGCCGCCCACCGTGCAGCCGAAATCCAGCACCACCATATCGCCCGCCGCCAGCGCGCGGTCGGTCGGGCGGGCGTGCGGCAAGGCCGCGTTCGGCCCCGAGGCGACAATGGGATCGAAAGACATGCCTTCGCCGCCCCGCCGCAAATGGCGGTAGACGATCTCAGCGGCGACTTCGCGCTCGGTGAGGCCGGGCCGCAGCAAGGCCAGCGTTTCCTCGAAGACGGCCTCCGTGATGCGCTGCGCCGCCCGGATCAGCGCCACCTCGGCGGCCTCCTTGCGCGCGACGAGCGTGCGGAGCAGGCCCGCCACGGGGGCCGGGCGCGCCGGCTCCAGGCGCGCGGCGTACTCCTCGTACTGCGCAAAGGTCAGATGGTCCGCCTGCATCACGATCACCGCCGACGCCTTCGCCGGCGCGTGCGCGGCCAGAAAGCCGATGAGGTCGTAGCCCGGCGTGGCGACTTCGGCGCCGACCACCTCGCGGCGAGCCTGCTCGGCGTAGCGCCCGTCCGAGACGAACACGGCGTCCTCGCGCGCCACGAACAGCAACCCGTTCGAGCCGGTGAAGCCGCACGCCCACCGGATATCGGGCATCGCCGAGAGCAGGACGGCATCGGCGCCGTGGCGCGCGGCAAGCTCCCGCAGGGCGCGAAGGCGTGCGGACATGGCAGGCGGGGTTAGCGTCCGGTGCTGTAGTTCGGGGCCTCGCGCGTGATGACCACGTCGTGCGGGTGGCTCTCGCGGATGCCCGAGTCGGTCACTCGGATGAACTGCGCCCGCTCGTACAAGGCGGCTACGGTGCCGCAGCCGCAGTAGCCCATCGCCGAGCGCAAGCCGCCTACCATCTGGTAAACCACCTCCGAGAGCGTGCCGCCATAGGGCACCCGCCCCTCGATGCCCTCCGGGACCAGCTTCTTCAGGTCGTCCTCTACGTCCTGGAAGTACCGGTCCTTGCTGCCGGCCTGCATCGCCCCGACGGAGCCCATGCCCCGGTAGGACTTGTACTTGCGCCCTTCGTACAGAATGGTCTCGCCCGGGCTTTCCTCGACGCGCGCGAAGAGCCCGCCCACCATTACGGCGTCGGCGCCGGCCACCAGCGCCTTCGGAATGTCGCCGGTCTGCTTGATGCCGCCGTCGGCGATGATCGGCACGCCGCGCGGCCGGGCGGCGGCGACGCACTCCATGACGGCGGTAAGCTGCGGCACGCCCACGCCCGCCACCACGCGCGTGGTGCAGATGGAACCGGGGCCGATGCCTACCTTGACGGCGTTCGCGCCGGCGTCGATGAGCGCCAGCGTGCCCTCGGCCGTGGCGACGTTGCCCGCGATCACGTCGAGGTCGCCGACTTTGGCTTTGATGCGGCCCACCGTCGAAAGCACGCCCTGCTGGTGGCCGTGCGCCGTGTCGATGGTGATGAAGTCCACGCCCGCCTCGTACAGGGCGGCCACGCGCTCCTCCGCGTCGCCCGTAACGCCCACGGCGGCGCCCACGCGCAGGCGGCCGTGCTGGTCCTTGCAGGCGTTGGGGTGCTTGAGGCGCTTCTGGATGTCCTTGAACGTAATCAGCCCCCGCAAGAAGCCTTCGCCGTCCACGACGGGCAGCTTCTCGATCTTGTGCTGTTGCAACAGCACCTCGGCCTCGTCGAGCGTGGTGCCCATAGGCGCCGTAATCAGCCCCTTCGAGGTCATGAGCGTGCTCAGGCGCGCCGCGCCGTCCTCCTGAAAGCGCAAATCGCGGTTCGTGACGATGCCGATGAGGCGGCGCTGCTCGTCTACGATAGGGATGCCGCCGATGGCATAGCGCGACATCTGCACCCGCGCGTCCGCGACGGTGTCCTCCGCGCGCAGCGTGATCGGGTCGAGGATCATGCCGCTCTCGGAGCGCTTGACGCGCCGCACCTCGGCGGCTTGCCGCTCGATGGTCATGTTCTTGTGCAGCACCCCGACGCCGCCCTCGCGCGCCATGGCAATCGCCATGTCGGCCTCGGTTACGGTGTCCATGGCCGCCGAGACGAACGGGATGTTGAGCCGGATGCGCGCCGTAAGCGCGGTCGAGGTGTCGGCCTCGCGCGGCATCACCGTCGAGTAGGCCGGCACGATCAGCACGTCGTCGTAGGTCAGCCCTTCGCCGCGAATCTTCGCAAACCCGTTGTTATTCGAGGAGAACATGCCTTCTCTGGTTCGTTTGTAATCCTGGAGGAGGGGCGCCCGAGCCCGGGTTAGCCGCGCAGCTTTGCCATCTTGCGCAGGCGCTTGACTTCGCCGGGGGTGAGGCGGCGCCACTTGCCCCGACGGATGCCTTTCGTGGTCAGGCCCGCGTAGCTGACCCGTTCAAGATACTCCACTTCGTAGTTCAATGCTTCCATCATGCGGCGCACCTGGCGGTTCTTTCCTTCGTGCAGCAGCACGAGCACCTCGTTTTGCGCATCGGCATCGACGTAGTTCGCATAGTCCGCAAACGCGGGCCCGTCCTCCAGCTCGACGCCCTTGACGAGCTGCTCCAGGTCGCGCATCTTCACCGGCGCCGAGACGCGCACGCGGTAGACCTTCTCGACGCCGAAGCTCGGGTGCATCAGCCGGTGCGCCAGGTCGCCGTCGTTCGTCAGCAGGAGCGCCCCGACGGTGTTGCGGTCCAGGCGGCCCACCGGGTACAAGGCCGCCTTTTCCTCGTCGGGCAAGTCCAGCAGGTCGAACACGATACGCCGCCCGTTTTCGTCGCTGCGCGTCGTGATGGTGTCCTCGGGCTTGTTGAGCAGGATGTATTCGAGCGGCTTGCGGCTCAGCACGACGCCGTTCACCTCGACGGCATCCTCGCGGTGCACGCGCGCGCCCGGCTCGGCCACGACGACGCCGTTGAGCTTGACGCGGCCCTGGGCGATCAGCGCGTCGGCCTTGCGCCGCGAGCACACGCCCGCCTGCGAAATGTACCGGTTGATGCGCACGCCCTCGGCGGGAGTTTCGGGCGGGGCGGGCGCGGGGGATGGGCGGCGCGGCGGTCCGGGCGGGCCGCCGGCGCGGCGGCGCGGCGGCGCGCCGCTTTTTTTGCGTTCGTCGGGCATACGTCTATTCCTCTCGTTGGTCGGCGTCGGGGGGGGTGCTCCGGGGCGGTTCCTCCGGCAGCGGCAGGGCGTCGCCCTCGTCTGGGTCCGGCGCGTCGTCGGCGCCGAGGCCCTGGAGCGAGAGCAGGCGCGCGCGTTCCTTGCTGAAAAGCGGGTCGCCCAGGATTTCCTCGATGTCGCGGAGCGAAGGCAGATCGGCGAGGTCGCCCAGTCCGAACTGCTCCAGGAACACCGGCGTCGTGCCGTACTGGAGCGGCTTGCCCAGCCCCTCGCTGCGCCCGACGACATCGGCGAGGCCCAGTTCCAGGAGCCGCCCGAGCGCGTAGTCCGAATCGACGCCGCGGATGAAGTCGATCTCCGGCTTCGTGACGGGCTGGCGGTAGGCCACCACGGCGAGCGTTTCGAGGAGGGTGCGTGTGAGGCGCTTGCGCTGCTCGGCGCCCCGCAGCGCCGCCGCGTACGGGGCCCACTGCGGGCCGGCGGCGAGACGGTAGCCTCCCGCCCACCGGTGCACGCGGAGCGCATGCCCCCCGGCCGCAAGGCGCGCGTCGAGGCGGCGCACGAGCGCCTCGGCGTCGGGCGCCGTCACCTCGGCGCCGCTCACGGCCGCCAGAATGCCTGCGATCTCGGCCGCCGCCAGCGGACGCTCCGCGGCGAACAGCAGCGCCTCAACGGCCGCCGTCTGCTCGGCCGCCGTCTGCTCGGCGGCGTCTGCGGCTTCATGCGGAAAGGGCTGCGCCGCTTCCATAGGTTTGGTCTACCGGTTTGGCGCCGTCGGCGCGCAGTTCCACCCAGAAGTCGCCGCGCGCGCGGTCGAGCGCGATGCCCAAGGCGCCCTCCCGGGCCAGTTCGAGCAGACCCAGGAACGTAGCAATGATAAAATGTTTGGCGCGGCCCGCCGTGAGGCTCGTAAAAAGCCGGCGCCCCTCGGCGCGCAACTGCTCCAGAAGCCAGCGCTGCTGCCCCTCGATGGTATACTCGGCCCGCACGACGGTATGCAAGGCCGGCTCCGGAGCCGCGCGCAGCACCCGGCGCAGCGCCGAGACCAGCTCGAACACCGAGGCGCCGTAGCTCGGCGGCGGCGCCTCGGCCTCGTCGCGCGCGCCGCGCACCCAGCAGGCGGCGCGCTGCTCGAAGCGCGCGGCCAGCTCGCCGGCGGCCTCCTTGTAGCGTACGTACTCCAGCAAGCGCTCGACCAGCTCGCGGCGCGGGTCTACCGGCTCCTCGTCATCCTCCGCCGGGGCCGCCGGCAGCAGCATCCGCGCCTTGATGCTGATGAGCACGGCCGCCAGGTAGATGAAGTCGGCGGCGCCGTCCAGGTCGATCTCCTCCAGAAAGCGGACGTAAGTCAGGAACTCATCCGTGATGCGCGCAATCGGGATGTCGTGGATGTCCAGCTCGTCGCGGCGGATGAAAAACAGCAGCAGGTCGAGCGGTCCTTCAAAGGCTTGCAGATGAACCTGGAACATTCCCTTCTCCGGCGCGCCGGGCGGCGGCCCCTGTGCGGCCCAAGTTACGGCGTCAGCACGTAGGTGGAAAACGTGTCGGGCTGGAAGAGGTCCTGCGCCACCGCGAGCACGTCGTCGGCCGTGATCTGCTGGATCTCCGCCATGGCGTCGTCCATCGAGTAGAAGCGGCCCAGTTGCAACTCCTGCCGCCCCAGGCGCATCATGCGGTTGCTCATGCTCTCCAGCCCGAAGAGCATGGCCCCCTTGACCTGGCTTTTGGCCTGCTCCAGGGCGCGCGCCGAAACGGGCTCCTGCGCCAGGCGGTCCAGCTCGCGCAGGATGAGCGCGCGGGCGCGCCCCACCTTGCCCGCATCCGTGCCCATGTACACGCCGAAGTCGCCCGAGTCGGAGTGCATGTTGGCGAACGAGTAGACGTTGTAGCAGAAGCCGTAGCGCTCGCGGATGTTCTGGTTGAGCCGCGAGGACATGCCGCCGCCGAGCAGCGTGTTCAGCAGCGAGAGCGCGCTGCGGCGCTCATGCCGCACGTCGTAGCCGCGCCGCCCCAGCACCAGGTGGGCCTGCTGGATCGGGCGCTGCTCGGTCTGCTCGGTGGGCGCGTAGCGGCGCGGCGGCTCGCGCGGCGGCAAAACCGCCGCCGAGGGCGCGGCCGCGCCGAGGGCGCGCTCGGCCAGGCGCAGCACGTCGCGGTGCTTTACGTGGCCCGCCGCCGAGAGCACGAGCCGGTCGGGGGCGTAGGCTTTTTGCAGGTAGCCCACCACCGCCTCCCGGTCGAAGGCGCGCACCGTCTCGGGGAAGCCTACGATGGGCCGCCCCATCGGATGCTCCGGAAACAAGGCGGCCTCGAAGCGGTCGAAAATCAGCTCCTCGGGGGCGTCCTCGTACATCTTCATCTCTTCGAGGACGACATCCTTTTCCTTCTCGATCTCCTTCTCCGGGAACACCGGCCCCGTCACCAGGTCGGCCACCGTGTCGAGTCCGCGCGCCAGGTGCTCGTCGAGGGCGCGCGTGTAGTAGCAGGTGCACTCCTTCGTCGTGAAAGCGTTCAGGTAGCCGCCCACCGACTCCATGCGCTGCGCGATGTGGTGCATCCGGCGCTTGCGGGTGCCTTTGAACACCATGTGCTCGATGAAATGGCTCAGGCCGCTTTCCTCGGCCGCCTCGTCGCGGCTGCCCGTTGCCACGTAGATGCCCAGCGAGATTGAACGCACCGACGGCACATGCTCCGTAAGCACGCGCACGCCGTTCGGCAGCACACTTTTTTCTACTTGCTCCAACAGTCCTAACCTCCCGCAGCCGAACGCGGCCGCGGCGCCTATGGGTTGGGGGTTGCCGCCCCCGGCAACAGCAGGGCGAGGGCTGCGCGGGGCGCGCCTGTTCGCGCGCACCCGGCAGCCCTCGCCTGCACTTGCCGGTTGTTTCGGGGGGCCGCCTTGCGGGGCTTTAGCGCCGGCCGCCGCGGCTGTCGCCGTTGCGCCCACCGCCGCCGCCGCGCCGGTCGCCGCCGTCGCGCCCGCCGCGATAGCCGCCGCCGCCGCGCCGGTCGCCGCCGCCTTCACGGCGCGGACGCGGCTCCTCCTCGACGTAGCCTTCCGGCTTTTCGAGGAACGGCTTGCGGCTCAGGCGCAGCTTGCCGTCGTCGCGCACGTCGATGAGCTGCACCTGCACGGTGTCGCCGATGTTGAGGTAGTCCTCCACCTTCTCGACGTATTTGTAGTCGAGTTCGGAGACGTGCAGCAGCCCTTCCTTGCCGGGCATGATCTCGATGATGGCGCCGAAGGGCTGGATGTTCTTCACCACGCCCTCGTAGTTCGTCCCGACCTCGGGCCGCGACGAGATGCCCTTGATGCGCGCCAGCGCCGCGTTGGCATCGTCCATGTTGGTGGCCGCAATCGTGACCCACCCGAGGCCCTCCTTCTCCTCGATGACGATGGTCGTGTTCGTCTCGCGCTGCAACGCCTGGATGTTCTTGCCGCCGGGGCCGATGATCGGGCCGATGAACTCCGGCTCAATCGTGATCTGCGTCAGGCGCGGCGCGTACGGCGAAAGCTCCGTGCGCGGCTCGGCAAGGGTTTGCAGCATGATGCCCAGGATGTGCTCGCGGCCTTCGCGCGCCTGGTGCAGCGCCTGCGTGAGCACCTCGCGCGAGAGTCCGCCTACTTTGTTGTCCATCTGACAGGCCGTTATACCGTCGCGGGTGCCGGTTACCTTGAAGTCCATATCGCCCAGGTGATCTTCCGTGCCCAGGATGTCGCTGAGCACCGCCGTACGCTGGCCGTCGGTGATGAGGCCCATGGCGATGCCCGCCACCGGCTTCTTGATCGGCACGCCGGCATCCATGAGGGCCAGCGTCCCCGAGCACACCGTCGCCATGGACGAGGAGCCGTTGGACTCCAGCACGTCGCCGTTGAGGCGGATCACGTAGGGGAACTCCTCCTCCGCAGGCAGCACGCGCGAGAGGGCCCGCTCGGCCAGGTAGCCGTGGCCGATCTCGCGGCGGCTGGCGCCGCGCAGCATCTTCGTCTCGCCGGTGCTGAACGGCGGGAAGTCGTAGTGCAGGAAGAACCGCTTGTCCTTCGTCTCGAAGATCTGGTCCACCGACTGCACGTCGCGCGAGGTGCCCAGCGTGACCGAGGCGATGACCTGCGTCTCGCCGCGCGTGAAGATGGCCGAGCCGTGCACACGGGGCAGATAGCCCGTCTGGCACCAGATCGGCCGGATGTCCCGCAGCCCGCGCCCGTCGAGGCGGCGGCCCTGCGAGAGGATCATTTCGCGCATCAGCTCCTGCTCGACCTGCGACACCGCCGACTTGATGTGGCGCTCGGTGTAGCCCTCGGGGGTGGCCGCGGCCCGCACGACGCCCAGTTCCGGGTCGTTGGCGCCCAGAAGGGTGTCGGCGGCCAGCTTCGCCAGCTCATCGACGCCGGCGTAAAGATCCTGCTTCACGTAGCTCTGCCCGATGAGCGCCGTCATGCGCTCGCCGATGAGGCCGCGCACCTTCTCGACCAGCTCGCCCGGCACGGCCACCGACGTGTACTGCATCGGCTGCGGAGCGCCCACCTGCTCGAAGAGGTCGCGCTGGCCCGCGCACAGCTTGCGGATGGCCTGGTGCCCCACTTCGAGCGCCTCGACCATCTCCTCCTCCGAGACTTCGTTCATCTCGCCTTCCACCATCACGATGGCCTCCTCGGTGCCGCCCAGCACGAGGTTGAAGTCGCCCTGCTTGAGCTCCTTCATGTCCGGGTTGACGACGAATTCGCCGCCGATGCGGCCTACGCGCACTTCGGCGATGGGGCCCTGGAACGGCGCGCCCGTCATGCAGAGCGCCGCCGAGGCGCCCACGCCGGCCAGCACGTCCGCGTCGTAGCGCTCGTCGGCCGAGAGCACGTAGAGGATGATCTGCACTTCGTGGAAGAAGCCGTTCGGGAAGAGCGGCCGGATGGCCCGGTCAACGAGGCGCGAGGAGATGACTTCCTTGTCCGTCGAACGGCCTTCCCGCTTGATGAAGCCGCCGGGAATCTTGCCGCCGGCCGCGAACTTTTCGCGGTAGTCCACCGTGAGCGGAAAGAAGGACTGCCCTTCCTTGACGCTGTTCGAGACGACGGCCGTGCAGAGCACCATCGTGTCGCCCTGCCGCACGACGACGGCGCCGCCGGCCTGCTTGGCCAGGCGCCCGGTCTCGATTTCAATGAATTGCCCCGGGGCAAACTCAATGTTGACGATTTTTGCCTGAGGCATGTTCGTTGCTTCCATTGCTTTTACGCTTTTTCTTTTCGTCTACGCACACAAACAAGGTGTAGCGGGGGCTCGGGATGAGCCTGCTGCCACAGATCGGCCGCCGCGACGCGGCGCTCTGAGCCGACGTGGAAAGCGGCGCGCCGAAACCCGGAGCGCCGCTCTGAACGGTAAAACCAGCCGCTACTTACGGATGTTGAGTTCCTTGATGACGGCGCGGTAGCGCTCGATATCACGGTCCGTAAGGTAGTTGAGCAGGCGGCGGCGCTTGCCCACGAGTTGCAACAACCCGCGACGGGTCGAATGGTCTTTGGGATGCTTCTTGAGGTGCTCGGTAAGCTCGTTGATCCGGCGCGAGAAAATGGCGATCTGAACTTCGGGGGCTCCGGTATCCTTGTCGGTCTTGCCAAACTGAGAAACGAGATCCTGCTTGTCTTCCTGAGAGATCATCTACGTGGATCCTCTTTAGATTATACCATGCTAAAGAAGAAGGGGGACGCCTTCCGCTACAGCCTTTCTGTAGCCTTCTGCAAGGAGGTCAAGATAAGGAACTCGCCAGGGAGATACAAACCTCGCGGTCGCGGCGGAGTTGGGCCGTGAGGGCCTCGACCGAGGCGAAACGCTCTTCGCTGCGGATGCGCGCGTGGAAGGCGGCCGTGAACGGCGCGCCGTACAAGTCGCCGTCGAAGTCGAACAGGTGCGCCTCCCGGCTGAGCGTGCGCCCGTCGAAGGTAGGCCGGTAGCCGATGTTCATCATGCCCCAGCGGCGGCCGCCGGGCCAGGCGCACTCCACGGCGTAGACGCCGGGGGCAGGCGTAAGCCGCGCGGCAGGCTCGGGCTGGAGATTGGCCGTCGGGAAGCCGAGGACGCGGCCCCGGCGCTCGCCCTCGACGATGCGCCCGGCCAGCGTGTACGGACGCCCGAGCATCGCCGCAGCTTCCGCGACGGCGCCCGCCTGAAGCGCCCGCCGCACCCGCGACGACGAAACCGGCTCGCCCTCGTAGAGCGCCGCTTCCACACGCTCGACGGCGAAGCCTCGGGCCGCGCCCAAGCGCCGAAACGTCTCCAGGTTGCCGCTGCGGTTCGCGCCGAAGGCGTGGTCGTGGCCTACCACGAGCGTTTTCAGGCCCAGGCGCCCGCGCAGCACCTCGTCCACGAACGCCTCGGCCGTCTGCGCGGCTACTTCGCGCGTGAAGGCCAGCAGCACCACCGCGTCGATGCCGAGCGCAGCGGCCAGGGCGGCGCGCTCCTCGGGCGTCGTCAGCAAGGGGGCCTCCTCGCGGAACAGGACCTCGCGCGGATGCGGGTGGAACGTGAGCAGCACCGAGCGCGCCCCCGTGTGGGCAGCGGCGACGCGCACCGTCTCCAGGATTTTGCGGTGGCCCACATGGACGCCGTCGAAGGCGCCCACCGTGACGACGGCGCCTTCAGGCGGCGGCGCGGGGGGCAAGTCTTCCAGCCGGTGGATCATGCGGGGGCCCCCGGCGGCAGGCGTTGCGCCGCCAGCGCCGCCTCCAGGTCCGGCAGCGTCCAGGCCGCCTCGACGCCGACCGCGCCGATGTGCGTGCGCCGGAGCGCCGCCAGGTGCGCGCCGCAGCCCAAGAGGGCGCCGAAATCGTGGGCCAGGCTCCGGATGTACGTACCCTTGGAGCACACCACGCGGAAGGGCACGTCGGGGCCCACGGGCGCCCCCAGCTCGAAACGCTCGATGACGACGGCCCGCGCCGGGCGCTCGATCTCCTCGCCGCGCCGCGCTTTCTTGTAGAGCCGCTCGCCGCCGATCTTGACGGCCGAGTACATCGGAGGCGTTTGCTGCTGCGGCCCCGTCAGCGCGGCGCGCGCGCGGTCGAGGTCGGCCGGGGTCAGGTGCGCCCATTCGGCCGTCGCCGTGACCTCGGTCTCGGCGTCGTAGGAAGGCGTGACGGCGCCCAGGCGAAGGACGCCCGTGTAGCGCTTGGTCTCGGCCATGTAGTAGTCCGCCAGGCGCGTGGCCGGACCGAGCAGGCAGATGACCAGGCCGGTCGCCATCGGGTCGAGCGTGCCGGCGTGCCCGATCTTGCGCAGGCCAAGCATGCGCCGGAGCTTGCGGATGATGTCGAACGAGCTCCAGCCGCCGGGCTTATCGATGGGCAGCACGCCCGGCGCCTCCGGCTGCGGCAGATCGGGCCGGATGAGCAGGGGCGTTTCCTGAGCCAGCGTGGCTATGCGGAGCGGCGTCATCGCAGGCTACTCGCCCTCCGGCTCCCGCCGGGAGCGTTCGGCCCGGATCTTGTCGAACAGGTCTTCCATGCGCTGCGACTTCTCCAGCGACTCGTCCAGGAAGAAGCGCAGTTCCGGGATGATGCGCACCTGATGCCGGATGCGCGCCCCAAGCGCGCCCCGCACCTGCGGCGTCAGCTCTTCGAGGTGTTTGAAGGCCGCCTGGCGCTGCGCGACCTGCTCGGCCAGGATGCTCACGTTGATGTAGGCCACCGAGAGGTCCTTGGTCACGCGCACCTCGGTCACCGTGACCATAGGCTGCACCTGTTGCAGGAACTCTGTGTTCAGCAGGTCCGCAACCTCGCGTTGCACGAGCTTGGCGACCCGTTCCGTCCGAATACTCATAGCGTTGTGGGCAGAGGCGCCCCGCGCCGCAGCCTCGCCGGGAGCGACGGCCGCGCCCGGCGGGAGGGGCCGCTAGCGGGGGCTGACCTCCAGTTTGCGCTTCGTCTCGACGATCTCGAAGGATTCGATCTGGTCGCTCACCTTGATGTCGTTGAAGTTCTCGATGGAAATGCCGCACTCGTAGCCGCCGGCGACCTCGCGCACGTCGTCCTTGAAGCGCTTGAGCGAGGAGATGTGCCCGGAGAAGATCACCACCCCGTCGCGGATCAGACGCACCCGGTCGTTGCGATGGATGCGGCCCTCGATGATATAGCAGCCGGCCACCGTGCCCGCCTTCGGCACGCGGAAGGTGTTGCGCACCTCGGCCGTCCCGATGATGCGCTCCGACTCCTCGGGGCTGAGCAGCCCTTCGAGCGCGTCGTGCACGTCTTCGATGGCCTTGTAGATGATCGAGTACAGCCGGATGTCGATTTCCTCGCGTTCGGCAAGCGCCCGCGCGCTCGGGATGGGCCGCACCTGGAAGCCGATGATGATGGCGTCCGAGGCGGAGGCCAGCATCACGTCGCTCTCGGTGATCGCCCCGACGCCGCTGTGGATGATGTTGACGGCCACCTCGGCCGTCGAGAGCTTGAGCAGGGCGTCGGCCATGGCCTCGACCGAGCCGCCCACGTCGGCCTTGATGATCAGGTTCAGCTCGCGGAAGTCGCCCAGAGCCAGGCGCCGCCCGATCTCGTCGAGCGTGATGTGCTTGCGCTGGCGCAGCGTCTGTTCGCGGTGGATCTGCTGGCGGCGCTGCGCGATTTCGCGCGCCTCGCGCTCGTCCTTGAGCACCACGAGCTTGTCGCCGACTTCCGGGGCGCCGCCGAAGCCGAGCACCATGGCCGGCTGGCCGGGGCCGACCTCGTCGATGCGCTTGTCGCGCTCGTCGAACATGGCGCGCACGCGCCCGGCGTAGATGCCTGCGATGAACGTGTCGCCGACGCGCAGGGTGCCGTTTTGCACCAGCACCGTCGCCACGTTGCCGCGCCCCTTCTCCAGGCGGCTCTCGATCACGACGCCCGAGGCCATGCGGCTCGGGTTGCCCGTCAGCTCCTTGATCTCCGCCTCCAGCAACACCTTCTCCAGCAGTTCGTCCACGCCCGAGCCGGCTTTGGCCGAGACGAGGCTGCACTGCACCTTGCCGCCGTACTGCTCTACGAGCACGTTCTGATCGGCGAGCTGCTGCATCACGCGCTGCGTGTTGGCGCTGGGCTTGTCCACCTTGTTGATCGCCACCACGATAGGCACTTCGGCCGCGCGGGCGTGGTTGATGGCCTCGATGGTCTGCGGCATCACCGCGTCGTCGGCGGCCACCACCAGGATGACGATGTCCGTCACCTGGGCGCCGCGAGCGCGCATGGCCGTAAAGGCTTCGTGGCCCGGCGTGTCCAGGAACGTGATCTGCCGCCCGTCCGGCAGCGCGACGCGGTAGGCGCCGATGTGCTGCGTGATGCCGCCGGCCTCGCCCGCGACCACGTTGGCGCGGCGGATATGGTCCAGCAGCGACGTTTTGCCGTGGTCTACGTGGCCCATTACGGTCACGATGGGGGCGCGGTGCTCCAGGTCCTCGGGGGCGTCCTGCTCATCGACCAGGTCTTCTTCCTCGAAGTCCGTGATGAACTCCACCTCGTGCCCGAACTCATCGGCCACGAACGAGATCGTGTCGGCGTCCAGGCGCTGGTTGATCGAGACCATCAGCCCTGACTTGAACAGCGTGCTGATGATCTCGGTCACAGAGACGCCGAGCAGGTTCGCCAGCTCGCCCGTCGAGATGAACTCCGTCACGCGGAGCACCTGCTCCTGCTCGCGTTCGTGCTCGCGTTCGCGTTCGCGGACGGCGGCGCGCTCGTCGCGGCGCTGCTTGCGGCGGCGCTGGCGGGTGCGGCCGACGCCCTGCTCCAGCTCGCGGAGCGTCTCGGACATGGTGGCCTGCACGTCCGCCTCGTCCACCGAGGGGCCGCGCTTGCGCTTTTTCTTTTTGCCGGCGGCGTCGGCGGCGCTGGGAGCGGCCGGCCTGACGACGGCAGGGCGCGGCGCCTCCTCGGCGGCCGGCTTGTCGGTCTCGTCGCCTTTGCGCTTGCGCTTGCGCTTTTTCTTCTTGGCGGCGCTGTCGTCGAGCGTGTTCAGGTCGATCTTGCCGACGACCTTGGTGCCGGCCAGTTTGTAGCGGTCGGCCGTGAGCACTTCTTCCTCGGTGGGCGCCTCCAGCGTGGTCTCGGACGCCACGGCGTCCGTCACGGCGGCTTCCGGCGCGGCGACGGCGTCGGCCATGGCGGCTTCCGGGGCCGTCTCGGGGGCGGGGGTCTGCGCCTCGGGCGGGGTCTCTGCTACGGGGGCGTCCGGCGCGGGCGCATCCGGGGCGGCGGCCTCCGGCGTCTCGGCGGCCGGCTGCGGCTCGGGAGGCGCTTCGGGCGTCTCCGGCGCAGCGGCGACGGCCTCGGGGGCGAGGGCGGGGGCAGCCTCCGGGGCGGCGGCCTCCGGCGCGGGCGTCTCATCCGGCGTGGGCAAAGCCTCGGCGGCCGGAGCGTCGGCGCCGTCCGAACCAAAGGTTTCCGGGGCCGCTTCCGGCTCCGGCAGCGCGGGGGCGGCCGGAGGTTCCTCGGCGGGCGGCTCGACCGTCGGCTCGGCCTGTTGCGTCTCGGTCACGTGCGAGACCATGTCCTCCATGACCGGCGTCGGCGGCTCCTCGACGGGCGGCAGGACTGTTTCCGCAGCCTCGACCTCCATCTGGGCGCGCTTCTCCTTCAGGCGCGATGCCGCTGCCTTGTCTGCCGCGAAGGCTTCGAGCAGCGAGTAGTACGCATCCTCATCCACAATCGAAGCGTTGGGCCCGGCGCCTTCTATGGCGCCTGCGTACCCCTTCGACTTGAGGTGGTCTACCACCGTCTCCAGGCTGAGGTTCAGCTCGCGCGAGACCTTGAACAACCTGACCTTTTTAAAAATGGCGCCTTCTTTCGTCATGCGAAACCCTTAACGTATGTACAATCGGAGCCTCGGAACCGGCGACCCACCAGGGCCGCCCGCCGCCTCCGTCAACCTTCCAGCTCTTCCTCTTCCTCGTCCTCGAACTCGGTCCGGATGATCCCGAGCACACGCCGCGCCGTCTCGACGGGCAGCCCCGAACGGCGGGCCAGCTCCTCCGCCGAAAGCTCCAGCACCACCTTGGCCGAGTCGCAGCCAATATCGCGCAAGCGCTGCACCGTTTCCGGCTCCAGCTCGTCCGAGAACTCACCTATTTCGATATCTTCTTCATCCGCGGCGATTTCGCGGTACACGTCGATCTCGTAGCCGGTGAGCTGCGTCGCCAGCCGGATGTTGATGCCTCCGCGCCCGATGGCCTGCGACACCTCGTCGGCGCGCACGATCACCTTGGCGCGCGGCGGCCTGAGTTCGTCGTTGATCGTCACGCGCAGCGGCTTCGAGGGCGAGAGCGCGCGCTTGATAAGCTCGTACGGGTCATCCGACCACTCCAGCACGTCGATGTTCTCGTTGCCCAGCTCGCGCACCACCGCGTGGATGCGCACGCCCTTGATGCCCACGCACGCGCCCACCGGGTCGATGCGGTCGTCGTTGCTGATGACGGCCACCTTGGCCCGGTCGCCCGGCTCGCGGACGATCTTGCGCACCTCCACGATGCCGTCGTAAATCTCGGGCACTTCCAGCTCGAAGAGCCGCTCCATGAACTCCTCGTCGGTGCGGCTGATGATGACCTGCGGGTTGCCGCCCACATCGCGGCGCACCTCCTTCACTACGGCGCGGAGCATGTCGCCCTTGCGGTACCGGTCCTTGATGATCTGCTCTTCGCGCGGCAGCATCAGTTCCACCTTGTTATGGATCACGAGCACCTCGCGCTTGCGGATCTGGTAGATCTCGCCGACGACGATTTCGCCGAGCTGCTCCTGGTACGCCTTGACGACGTTCTCTTTCTCCAGGTCGCGGATCCGCTGGCTGAACGTCTGGCGCGCGGTAAGCACGGCGCGGCGCCCGAAGTCCGCGATGCTGACTTCGCTGGCCACCTCGTCGTCGATATCGAAACTGTCGTCGATCTTGAGGGCGTCCCGGCGCTCGATCTGCGTCACCGGGTCCTCTACGTCCATGTCGGGCACGACGGTCCGGATGTGCAGAATCTGAATGTCGCCGTGGTCCGGGTTGAAGATGATTTCAAACGATTCGTCGGCGCCGTACCGCTTGCGGATCATGGCGCGAAAGACATCCTCCAGAATCATTTGCAGCGTATCCCGGTCGATTTCTTTCTCCCGGGCGATTTCTGCAAATGAGGAAACGAGGTTCGTGCTATGCATGGTCGTAATCGAATATGCTTCCGCCGGAAGCCGCCCGCAATTACCAGGGCAACTTTACCTGCGCCTTTTCTATGTCTTCAAACGGGAGGTCCTGCGCTCCCTTGTGCGTCTCGACGCGAATGCCGTGCTCTCGCACCTCGGCCAGCGTGCCTTCCACCGGCGGCCGGGGGCCTTCCTCCGAGGCCGCGAGCGTCACCCGCAGCGTTCTGCCGATGTTTTTCCGGTACTGGCGCGGCGAACCCAGCGGCCGCTCGATGCCCGGCGTGGACACGTTCAGCGAATACTTGCCGTCGAAAACCTCTTCCGTCTCCAGCGCAAAGCCCAGCTCCCGGCTCAGCCGCGCCAGTTGGGAGGCGTCCAGCGCCTCGTCGCTCTCCACGAACACCGTGACGATGTAGGCCCCCGAGCGCCCCTTGATTTCCAGATCGACCAGGTACAGCGGCCCCTCGCCGATGATGGCTTCCACCATTTTCCGCACCCGGCCTTCGCGTTCCCGCATCCGGTCTTCGTGCGCCGTCGGTGTTGCGTCGTCCACCATTTGGAATCTATCGTTGTAAAAAAAGCCCACTCCACATTCGGAGGGGGCGACAGGCCCTGCGGGCTCCATTGCTCCGTAAAACCTACAGCCCGAAAAACGCCGTAGCAAGAAAAAAGGGGCGCAGCCGCCCCCTATTCCATGCCTCTAATATACGCACCGGCGGGGCGGCTCGCAAACCGAATCTATGACGCCTACGCGCGCCGTTAGATCCCGGCGTTTGCTGCATTTACGCGCCCCGCCCGCAGCCCGCGCCGGCCTACACGAGCGTAGGCCGCTTCTCGCGCTCGACGGGCTCCGGGTAGTCGAGCATGTAGTGCAGGCCCCGGCTCTCGCGCCGCATCTGTGCGCTGCGCACGATCAGGTAGGCTACGGCGATCAGGTTGCGCAGCTCGCACAGCCCCGTCGAGACGCGCGAGCGCTTGTAGAAGTCCTCGGTTTCTTCGTGCAGCAGGTGCGTGCGGCGCGCGGCGCGCTCCAGGCGCAGACTCGAACGCACGATGCCGACATAGTCCGACATGACGCGGCGCAGCTCCTCGCGGTTGTGCGAGACGAGCACCCACTCGGCCGGATGCTCGGTCCCCGAGTCGTCCCAGTCGGGGGCCTCGGGGTTGAAGGCAGCTTCTTCGGCGTAGCGCACCGAGGGCGCATAGGCGCGCTCCGAAAACACGAGCGCTTCGAGCAGCGAGTTGCTGGCCAGACGGTTGGCGCCGTGCAGGCCCGTGCAGGCCACCTCCCCCGAGGCGAACAGCCCGTGGACGCTCGTGCGCGCAACGGCATCGGTGAGCACGCCGCCGCACTGGTAGTGCGCCGCCGGCACCACGGGGATGGGCTGCCTCGTGATGTCGATGCCGAACTTGAGACAGGTGGCGTGGATGTGCGGAAAGTGCTCCAGCACTTCGTCGGCGGGCCGGTGCGAGATGTCGAGCAGCACGTACGGGTCGCCGCTTTGCTTGAGCTGGTCGTCGATGGCGCGGGCCACGATGTCGCGGGGGGCCAGCTCGCCGCGCTCGTCGTAGCGGGGCATGAAGCGCTCGCCGGCGATGTTGTAGAGCAGCCCGCCTGCTCCGCGCACCGCCTCGGAGATCAGGAAGGAGCGCGCCTCCGGGTGGTAAAGCGAGGTCGGGTGAAACTGGATGAACTCCATGTTCGCCACGCGCGCCTTGGCCCGGTAGGCCATCGCCACGCCGTCGCCGGTGGCGATGGAAGGGTTGGTGGTGTGCAGGTACACCTGCCCCGAGCCTCCGGTGGAGAGCATGACGACCTTCGAGAGGAACGTCTTGATCTGCCCCGTCTGCTCGTCGAGCACGTAGGCCCCGTAGCACGCGATGTCGGTGCGCATGCGCGAGACGTGCTCGCCCAGGTGGTGCTGCGTGATCAGGTCGAGCGCGTAGTGGTACTCGAACACCTGAATGTTGGGGTGCGCCTGCACCTGCGCCAGCAGCGCCCGCTCGACCTCGCGGCCCGTGGTGTCGGCGGCGTGCACGATGCGGTTGGCCGAGTGCCCGCCCTCGCGGCCGAGGTGCAGCGACTGGTCGTGCTCGCGCGTGAAGGCCGCGCCCAGCTCGATCAGCTCGCGGATGCGGTCGGGGCCCTCGCGCACCACGATCTCGACGATCTCCTCGACGCACAGCCCCGCCCCGGCCACGAGCGTATCGCGCACGTGGCTCTCGACGGAATCGTGGCGGTCCATTACGGCGGCGATGCCGCCCTGGGCGTAGTTCGTGTTGGACTCGACGCTGGCCTTTTTCGTGATGATCGCTACGCTGCCGTGCTCGGCCACGCGCAGCGCGTACGTCAGGCCGGCCACCCCGCTGCCGAGCACGATGAAGTCGAAGCTTAGCCGTTCGCTCATGAATCCGTGGCTGTCGTCTTGGAGGGCCTCTGCCGGTTCAGCCTGCCCCCGCCTGTTGCAAAAGGTACGCGTTGATGAACGGCTCCAGGTCGCCGTCCATGACGGCGTGGATGTCCGTGACCTTCGTTTCGGTGCGGTGGTCGTTGACCATCGTGTACGGCTGGAACACGTACGAGCGGATCTGGCTGCCCCACTCGATTTTCTTTTTCTTGCCTTCGATCTCGCTTTTGGCGGCTTCCTGAATTTCGCGTTCGAGCTGGTAGATGCGGCTCTTGAGCATCGTCATGGCGCGCTCGCGGTTCTGAAGCTGGCTGCGCTCCTCGGTGCACTCGGCCACCACGCGCGCGGCCTCGCCGTTGCTGAGCGCGCCCGTCCAGATGAGGCGCGCGCCCGTCTCGACCTTGTTCACGTTCTGCCCGCCCTTGCCGCCCGAGCGGAACGTCTGGAGTTCGAGTTGGTCCGGCTTGATGTCGACCTCGATGGAGTCGTCGATCTCCGGGTAGACGAACACGCTCGTGAAGGAGGTGTGCCGCCGCCCGTTGGAGTCGAAGGGCGAGATCCGCACGAGGCGGTGCACGCCTGTCTCGGATTGCAGGTAGCCGTAGGCAAAGTCGCCTGCGATGTGCAGGCTCGCGCTTTTGATGCCCGCCCCCTCGCCCGGCTGGTATTCGAGCATGCGCACGTCGTAGCCGTTGCGCTCGCCCCAGCGGGTGTACATCCGGAGCAGCATGTCGGCCCAGTCCTGGCTTTCGGTGCCCCCCGCGCCCGGATGAATCACGAGGATGGCGTTGCGCGCATCGTCCGGCCCGGAGAGCATGCTGCGCATCTCCAGCGCGTCGAGGCCCTTGCGCAGCGCCTCGGCTTCGGCGGCGATGTCGGCCTCCAGCCCCGAGCCTTCGCCCTCCTCCTCGTGCATGAGCACGAGCGTTTCGAGGTCCTCCGAGCGGCGGCGCAGCGCATCCCAGGCCTCGACCCACTGCTGCTCGGCGGCCAGTTGCTTTTCGGCGTCGCGGGCTTCGTCGGGGCGGTTCCAGAACTCCGGATCCATGCGCTTTTCGCTCAGCGCGGCGATGGTTTGCTGGTGAGTTTCGATGTCAAAGATACCTCCCGAGCGTGTGCACACGCTCTACAAGGCTGCGGACTTCCTGAAGGTCGATCATGAGGCGTATTCACTCTGTTTGGGTTGGTCTGAAATGGCCAAGCGTCAGCCCGCCGCCGGGGCCGCCTGCGGGCGGCGCGCGAAGGCATCGTAGGCGGCGCGGCCGCAAAGCCCGCCGAGCAGCCCGAGGGCCGCCCCAAGCGCCGGGACGAGCAGCAGCACCGCCGCCGGCGCGCCGCCGGCCAGGGCGCCCACCAGGCCTACGGCGCGCAGAAACTCGGCCGGGGCGGCGGCCCATTGGTACAGCATCGCCAGCGCCCAGCCTGCCCCCACGCCCAGCGCCGAAGCCCCCACGGAGCGCCGCGCATTGCACGCGCCCGCGAAACCGGCGGCAAGCGTCCACGCCCACCCGAGCGCCGCGTGCAGCAGCAGCGAAAGCGCCGCCGCAAGGGCGGCGTGCAGCACGGCGCGGCGCGGCGCAAGGGGCATGGCTCAGCCCTGCGCCTGGCGCAGCCGGGCCGTGTAGCGCCCGATGCGCGTCACGGCCTCCTGCAAATCTTCCAGGGCCGTGGCGTAGCAGCAGCGCAGGTACCCCGCGCCGCTCGGCCCGAAGGCGTCGCCCGGCACACACGCCACGCGCTCCTCCTGGAGCAGCCCCTGCGCGAACGCCTCCGACGTGAGCCCCGTCGAGCGGATGTCGGGGAAGCAGTAGAACGCCCCCTCCGGCTCGAACGTCGGCAGGCCCGCCGCGCGCAGCCCGTCCACGAGCAGGCGGCGGCGCTCGTCGTACGAGCGGCGCATGCGCTCCACGTCGTCCTGGCACTCGGCCAGCGCCGCCACGGCCGCCGCCTGCGACATGGTCGGGGCGCTCATGATGGCGTACTGGTGCGCCTTGTACATGGCCTTGAGGATCGGCCGGGGCGCGCACGCATAGCCGATGCGCCAGCCCGTCATGGCGTAGCTCTTCGAGAAGCCGCCCAGCAGCACCGTCCGCTCGCGCAGCCCCTCGATGGAAGGCAGGCATACGTGCCCGCGCGCCTGCGCCTCGCCGTAGATGAGGCGGTCGTAGATCTCGTCCGAGATGACCAGCAGATCGCGCCGGATGACCACCTCCGCGATGGCCTCCAGGGTTTCGCGGCGCAGCACGGCGCCCGTCGGGTTGTTCGGGTAGCCCAGGAACAGCGCCTTCGTGCGGGGGGTGATGCGGCGCTCGATCTCCTCGGCCGTCACCTGAAAGTCGTTCTCGACGCGCGTCGGCACGTAGACCACCTTTGCCCCGGCAAACTCGGCCGTGGGACCGTACGAGACGAAGCACGGCTCGGGAATCAGGATCTCGTCGCCGGGGTCGAGCAGGGCCAGCATCGTCGCCAGCATGCCCTCGCTGACGCCGACCGTCACGAGGATCTCGTGCTGCGGATCGTACTGCACCCCGTAGAGGCGTTCGAGTTCGGCCGCAATCGCCTCGCGCAGCGCCAAGAGACCCGCGTTGGCCGTGTAGCCCGTCTCGCCCGCGCGCAGCGAAGCCACGGCCGCCTCGATGGCCGCGTCCGGGGTGGCAAAGTCCGGCTCGCCGATGCCGAGTGAAATCACGTCGTTCATCGTTGCCGCGATCTCGAAGAAGCGCCGGATGCCGCTGGGAGGAATGGCCTGGAGCCGCCGGGAAACGCGGCTGCCGATGTCCGGTACGAGCGTCTGCATGGGGGATAACCGTTGAAAAAGATCCTGCAATATAGGGCCTGCGCCGCCTGTTCTAACAGACGGGAAGGTTACTCAGATCCCGGCGCCGCGCCCTTCCGTTTGCCTTGAGCCGGCCCCGCCGGCGGCCTATCTTGAACCGCCCCGGCCCGCACACTCCGCCTGCCGTGGGCTTCGCCCCTCACCCACGCCCGGCGCCGGCCTTCAGGCGGCGCCGGCCGCACACCCGGCGCGCGTCATGCTGCTCAACCTCAACTTCATCGGCGGCCGCTGGCTGCCCCCCCTCTCCGGAGCCGACTTCGAGAACCGCAACCCCGCCGACACGCGCGACCTGATCGGCCGCTTCCCCGCCTCCAGCGCCGAGGACGCGGCCGCAGCCGTCGCGGCGGCCGCCGGGGCGGGCCCTGCCTGGCGCGCCATGCCCGCCCCGCAGCGCGGCCTGCTCCTCAAGCGCGTCGGCGACTTGCTCACCGAGCGCAAAAACGACCTGGCCGACGCCATGACGCGCGAGATGGGCAAGCCTCTCACCGAAACGCGCGGCGACGTGCAGGAGGCCATCGACACGGCCTACTACGCCGCCTCCGAGACGCGCCGCCTCTTCGGACGCACCGTGCCGAGCGAGCTGGCCGACAAGTTCAACATGACGATCCGGCGGCCGCTCGGCGTGTGCGCGCTCATCTCGGCGTGGAACTTCCCGGTGGCCGTGCCCACCTGGAAGATGTTTCCCGCCCTCGCCTGCGGCAACACGGTCGTGTTCAAGCCCAGCGAGGATGCGCCGCACTCGGGGGCCCTCCTCGTCCAGGTGATGGAGGACGCCGGCTTCCCGGGCGGGGTCGTCAACCTGGTGCAGGGCGGCGGCGAGACGGGCGCGGCGCTCGTGGGCCACCCGGACGTGGCGGCGGTCTCGTTCACCGGCTCCACCGAGACCGGGGCCGAGATCGGGGCGGCCTGCGCCCGCCTGCACAAGCGCTGCTCGCTGGAAATGGGCGGCAAGAACCCCATTATCATCCTCGACGACGCCGACCTGGACCTGGCGCTGCAAGGCGTGCTTTGGGGGGCCTTCGGCACGACGGGGCAGCGCTGCACCGCCGCCAGCCGCCTCATCCTGCACGAGCGCATCCACGACGCGTTCCTGGAGATGCTCGCGCCGGCGGCGGGCGCGCTCCGGCTCGGCGACGGCCGCGCCGAGGGCACGGAGGTCGGGCCGCTCATCAACGCGGCCGCCCGCGAGAAGGTCGCTTCCTACGTGCGCCTCGGCGTCGAGGAAGGCGCCGCGCTGGCGCTCGGCGGCGAGGCCCCGCCAGACGACCCGCGCCTCGAACACGGCCACTTCTTTCGGCCCACCATCTTTACGGAGGTGCGGCCGGAGATGCGCATCGCCCGGGAGGAGATCTTCGGCCCGGTGCTCTCGGTGCTGCGCGTCGGCGGCTACGACGAGGCGGTGCGCGTCGCCAACGACTGCCGCTTCGGACTCTCCTCCAGCATCTACACCCGCGACGTGCGCACCGCCTTCCGCGCCCTGCACGACCTGGAGGCGGGCATCACCTACATCAACGGCCCCACCATCGGCGCCGAGGCGCACATGCCTTTCGGCGGCGTCAAGCAGACCGGCAACGGCCACCGCGAAGGCGGCTGGGCCGTCTTCGACTTTTATTCCGAGACCAAAACCGTCTACGTAGACTACAGCGGCCGCCTGCAACGCGCGCAGATCGACTTGCCCGAGTGAGCCGCGCCCCTAGGGCTGCGGCTCACTCGGGGCCGGGGCAGGCGCGGCCGGGGCCTCGGCAGGCTCCTCCTGGTCCGCAGCCTCGCCCCGGCTCTCGCGGATGCGCTCCAGGATCTCGCCCAGGTTGTTCTCCTCGCGCTCGCGCCGCGTGAGCGTGTCGGGGTCGGCGGCGGCGCGGTAGCCCCACCGGTAGTTGGGCGCCGCCGCAAACGTGGCCGAGGGGTCGAGCGCTTCGCTTTTGCTGCGCCGCACCTCGCGGTAGAACTCCCCGACGACGTGCAGCGCCGTATGGGCCCCCTGGCCCCAGTACACGCTGCGGAACGTGACGGCCGGGTTGTTGAAGCCTACCCACGCGCCCATCGTCAGGGTGGGGTGCAGCAGCATGAACCAGCCGTCGGCGGCGTTCTGCGTGGTGCCGGTCTTGCCCGCCAGGTCGCCTTGCGCCCCGAAGAGCGTGCGCAGCCGCACGCCCGTGCCGTACTCCACCACGCCGCGCATCATGTCCAGCACGGCGTAGGCGATGTGCGGCTCCATGGCCTTGCGCAGGCGGCTCCCGAACCGCGCGATCACGTTGCCCTCGCGGTCCTCGATGCGGGTGATGAAAAGGGGCTCGCGGTTCTGCCCGAGGCTGCCGAAGGCCGTGTACGCCTCGGCCAGCTCCTTCAGCGACACCTCGCTCGTGCCCAGCCCCAGCGACGGCACGGCTTGCAAACGGCTGTCGATGCCCGCTCGCCGCGCCACCGACACCACCTTGTCCGCCCCGATGTCGGTGATGAGCCGCGCCGTGACGGTGTTCTTCGAGAACGCCAGGCCGTTGCGCAGCGAGACGTAGCCCCCCGAGGAGCCGCCGAAGTTCTTCGGGTTCCAGCGCTGCCCCGTCTGCGGGTCTACGTAGTTGACGAAGGCGTCGCTCACGACGCTGTAGGGCGAGTAGCCGTTTTCCAGCGCCGCCGCGTACACGAACGGCTTGAACGTCGAGCCCGGCTGCCGCTTGGCCAGGCTGACGTGGTCGTACTCGTCGTAGCGGAAGTCGCGGCCACCCACCCATGCCTTGATGTGGCTCGTGCGCGGGTCGATGGCGATGAACCCCACCTCCAGGCGGTCGTAGGCCGACCGCAGCGAGTCCAGAAACGCCGGGTCGGCGCCCAGCCGGGCCAGCGCCGTATCGGCGGGGGCGCCCTGGCGCACCATGTCGCGGTAG
>CBDTTW010000011.1:0-33665 GCA_965363675.1 uncultured Rhodothermaceae bacterium | reverse complement strand
GCTGGAGATGATCCGCGCCGGCCAGGCCCCCGCCGCCATCATCGCGGCCTGGCAGCCTGAGGTGCAGGCGTTCCGGGAGCGGCGCGCCCGCTACCTGCTCTACGAGTAAAGTTCAAGCGGGCTGCGGCGCCGGAGCCGAGCGGTGCATGATCGCCCCGATGACGCCGAGATACCCCGCCAGGAGCAGCAGCGGCGACACGTACAGCGAGATCACGCCGTCCACTTCGCCCTCGACGGCCATCAGCAGGTACCCCGCCAGCACCACGCCCACGCTCAGGGCCAGCAGCAGGTAGTTCTTGCGGGTAAAGACGAGCGCGCTCGAACGGGCCGCAGGGCGGGCGCGGCGGCGCGGCTGGATTTGCTTAGCCATAAATCAACGGGCGAACAGGAGAAACCGGCGCAACGGCGCGCCGGCATGTAACGTTGGCGGAAACTGAACCCATAATAACAAGGTTCCGCGACTTTTGCCCGGAGGAGCGTCCTCCATCAGGCGTTCCTTTACCCAACCCCCTCCGGCCGCCTGCACGCCGCGCGGCCGCAAGCTCCAACCCGTGCTGCTGCAATGCCCGATGTAATGCTCTTTTTCCGCTCGAAGCGCCGCGCCGCCCTGCTGCCCGTTTGCATGGCCCTCGGCGCCCTGCTGCTCGTCGCCGTCACGGCGAGCCGCCCGGCCGATCCGTTCGCCGGAGTCGCCGGCGTGATTCAGGCCGACGCCAACACCGCCCACTGGGGCGTCGCCGTGATGGACCTCACGAGCGGGCAGATGCTGTTCGAGTACAACGGCGGCAAGGCCTTCCTGCCTGCCTCGACGCAGAAGATTCTCACGACGGCCGCCGCCCTGGAGGCGCTCGGGCCGGACTACCGCTATAAAACCGTGCTCTACTTCGACGGGCGCCTGGAGCGCGGCGTCCTGCGCGGCGACCTCATCCTCAAAGGCTCCGGCGACCCGACGTTCGGCAGCATCGAGATCGGCGGCGCCGACCCGCTGCGCCGCTGGGCGGCCGAACTCAAGGCGATGGGCATTACGGGCTTCGAGGGCCGCATCATCGGCGACGACGACGCCTTCGACAACGTGCGCTTCGCCGAGGGGTGGGACATCGACTACCTCTCGAACCAGGCCAGCCGCCTGCTCGGGGTGGCCGCCGGCGGCCTGGCCTACCGCGACAACGTGGTCGAGCTGCGCGTGACCTCCGGAGCCCCCGGCGCCCCCCCTACCCTTTCGACCGTGCCGGAGGGCTTCGCCGAGATTCGCAACGGCGCCATGACGGCCGCTCGCACGCGCGGATCAGCCGTCGAGGTGCAGCGCGACATGGTCAACGAGAAGATCGTCGTACGCGGCACCGTGCCCCGCTCCTACAACGCCTCGCTCGCCATCCCCGTCGTCAACCCAACGGCCTTCGCCCTGGAGAGCTTCGCCTCCAGCCTGCGCCAGGCGGGCCTCGCCGTCAAGGCGACGCTGCACGACGTGGATCTGCTGGACCAAAAACCTGTTTACGACCGCCTGGAGCCGCTTTTCGTCGAGGTGTCGCCGCCCCTACAGCAGATCATCGCCATCACGAACAAGGAGAGCAACAACTTCTACGCCGAGCAGCTTTTCCGCACGATCGCCTACGGCGGCTCGGCCGCCGGCGGCGAGGCGCGCCTGAAGCAACTGCTCGGCAAGGCCGGAGCCAACGTCGGGGCCGTTTCCATCCGCGACGGCTCGGGGCTTTCGCGCAAGAACTACGTGACGCCCGAAACGATGGTCCGGCTCCTGACCTACATGCACCAGGGGCCGCACCGCGCCGCCTTCCTAACCTCTATCGCGCGCGCCGGGGAATACCACACGACCATGGGGGGACGCCTCTCGGGGCTGCCGATCTACGCCAAGACGGGGTCGCTGGACTTCGTGCGCTCGCTGGCGGGCTATGCGCGCCTCGCGGACGGCCGGCCGGTGGCCTTTGCCGTCATGGCGAACAACTACACGGCTTCTTCGCACGCCATCACGTACAAGATCGACGCCATCGTGAACACCTTCACGGCGCCGCCGGCCGCGCCGTAGGCGGCCTTCACGCCTTACGTAATTTTGGCATACGGCCCGGCGCGGCTCTTGTTTTCGTACCTATTTTCCGGCGGATCTTTTTCTCGCGCCCTTCGCCCCCATGCCCTCTATCTTTCGCAGAGTCGTCGTCGCCCTTGTCATCGTTGGCGTGCAATGGCTCGTGCTGGGGCGTCTGCGGATGTGGGGGGCCTTCCCCGACGCCGTCATCCTGTACGTCGCCTGGACGGGCCTGCGCTACGGCAAGAAGTTCGGCGCGATGACCGGCTTCGGGCTCGGCGTGCTCATGGATGCGCTTTACGGCACGTGGGGCATCCACATGTTCATCAAAACCATCGTCGGCTTTCTGGTGGGCCTGTTCCCGGCCAACGAGCGCGAGACGCTCGTGATCATGCCGCAGCAGGCGTTCCTCGGCAGCCTCGTCATCGCCCTGCTGCACAACGGGCTTTTCGTGACGTTTCTGGCGTTGCAGTCCGGCGCGCGCAGCATGTACCTGGTCGCCGCCCTGTGGATCGGCTCGTCGGTGTACACGGCCTTCGTGGGGCTGCTGGCCGCCATTTTCTCGAACCGGTAGGCCGGCTCAGGTGAGCGCGGCGAAGGCGGCGAGCACGCGCTTGCGGTTGGCGGGCTCGATGGCCGAGAGCGGCAGACGCATGTGGTCGTTGATCCTGCCCATGGCCCCGAGCATCGTCTTGATCGGGATGGGGTTGGTCTCGTAGAAGCAGGCGCGCATGGCTTCCAGCATCTCGAAATGCGCCTCCCGCGCCCCGTCGTAGTCGCCGGCGAGGGCCTTGCGCACCATGTCCGAGAAGCGGCCGGGAAGCGCATTGGCGATGACCGAGATGACGCCCTGCGCCCCCAGGAGCACCAGGGGCAGCGTAAACTCGTCGTCGCCGGAGTAGACGGCCAGGCGCTCGGGGCGGTGCTTGAGGATGTCGGAGATTTGCGCCAGGTCGGCCGAGGCTTCCTTGACGCCGCGCACCGAAGGGACTTCCTCGGCGATCCGGAGCGTCGTTTCGGCCTTAATGTTGAGGGCCGTACGGCCCGGCACGTTGTACAGGATGATCGGGCAGTCCGTGGCGTCGGCGATGGCGGCGACGTGCGCCCGGAAGCCGGCCTGCGTGGGCTTGTTGTAGTATGGCGCCACGATCAGCAGCCCGTCGGCGCCCGCCTCGGCGGCCTCGCGCGAGAAGACGATGCTCTCGCTGGTGGAGTTGTTGCCCGCGCCGATGATGACCGGCACGCGCCCGGCCGTCTGCTCGACGGCCAGCGCCACGATGCGCCGCCGCTCCTCGGGCCAGACGGTGGCATTCTCGCCGGTGGTGCCCAGGATCACGAGCGCCTCGACGCCGCAGGAGATCTGCCAGTCGATCAGGGCGCGCATGCCCGCCTCGTCCACGCCGCCGTGGGCGTCGAACGGAGTGACGAGCGCAGGGGCGACGCCGGTGAACAGGTACGGAGTTTCCATGAGGAGCGGCGGGTTGGGAGGGTGCGTTCGGGTCAAGATAACGGGTCTCGGGGCGAAGCCGAGGGGCCGGCCAGCATTTCTTCCAAAACATCGTCGAGCGTAAAGAGGCCGGTTTTGCCCGGCAGCCACTCGGCGGCGCGGACGGCTCCGAAGGCGAAGCCCGTGCGGCCCTTGGCCTCGTGCTTGAGCTCGAGCGCATCGAAGGCGCTGTCGAGCGTGACGATGTGGCGGCCGATGACCTCGCCCACGCGCGACGACGTGACGTGCAGCGCCTCGGGAGCGATGCGGCCGTGCTGCGTCTCGGTTTCGAGGCGCGTTTTGCGCCCGACGCCGCCGAGCAGCGCCCCGGCCAGTTGCAGCGCCGTGCCGCTCGGGCTGTCCACCTTGCGCACGTGGTGCCACTCGTGCACGCCCAGGTCGTACTCGGGGAAGGCGTCGAGCAGCGGGGCCACGGCGGCCAGCGCCCGCACGAGGATCTGGACGCCTACGGAGAAGTTCGGCGCGTAGAGCAGCGCAGCGCCCGCCTCCGCGACGAGGCCCCGCACTTCGTCCAGGCGCTCGTACCAGCCCGTCGTGCCGACGACGGCGGGCAGCCCCCACCGGCAGTACTTGCGGATGTTGCCCACGGCCGCGCCGGGCGCCGTGAAGTCGATGGCTACGTCGGCCCCGCCCAGATCGGGCGCGGCGGCCTCGGGCAGCGGCTGGTATTCGTCGAAGCGGGCGGCGACCTCGTGGCCGCGCTCGCGGGCGACCTGCTCGACGGCGCGGCCCATCTGGCCGGCGCCTACAAGGGCAATGCGCATAGCTTGTCGGGGTTACGCCACCAGTTCGGCCGCCTTGATGACATCGGCGAGGATGCCCGCCGCCGTCACTTCGGGGCCGGCGCCCGGCCCCTGCACCACGAGCGGGTTGGCGTGGTAGCGCTCGGTGGTGTAGACGACCATGTTGTCGTTGCGGCGCAGGCTCCAGAACGGCGAGTCCTCGCCGATGGCGCGCACGCGCACGCTGAGGCGGCCGTCCTCGATGACGCTGATGTAGTGCAGGCGCTTGCCCTCGTCGGCGGCTTCCCGGCGGCGGCGCTCCCACTCGTCGTCGGCCTCTTCCAGGCGCGCCAGGAACTCCTCGACCGGCACGTCGAGCAGGTGCAGCGGCACGAGCGACTCGACGCCCACGTTCGTCCGCTCGACGGGCAGGCCGTTTTCGCGGGCCAGGATCAAGAGCTTGCGCGCCACGTCCTCGCCCTTGAGGTCGTCGCGGGGGTCCGGCTCGGTGTATCCTTCCTCGCGGGCCTTGCGCACAGCGGCCGAAAACGGCTCGCCCGCGGCCAGCATATTGAAGATGAAGCCGAGCGTGCCGGAGAGCGCCCCTTCGATGCGCTGGACCTTGTCGCCCGAGCGGATCAGGTCGCGCAGCGTCGAGATGACCGGCAGCCCGGCCCCTACGGTCGTCTCGTAGAGGTAGGGCACCTGGTTGCGGCGCGAGGTGCGTTGCAGGCGCTCGTAGAGGGCATTGCCTTGCGTGTTGGCGCGCTTGTTGGGCGTCACGACGGCGATGCTGTGCTCCAGCAGCTCCGGGTAGCGCAGCGCCACATCATCCGAGGCCGTCGCGTCGATCAGGATGAGGCGTTCGAGGCGGCTTTGCACGAGGTGCTGGATGATGGTGTCCAGGTTTTCAGGGCCTTCCGAAGCGTCCAGGCGGCTCATGGCGTCGGCGTAGGGCACGCCCTCCACGTCCCAGACCATCCGGCGCGTATTGGCGATGCCGACGAGCTGGAGGTTGAGGTTCATGGTGTCGCGGATGACGGCGGCCTGGTCGCCGAGCATGCGCAGCAGCCGCGAGCCGATGACCCCGGTGCCCATCAGGAACAGGTGGGCGCGCTCGCGGGCCAGGGCGAACGCCTCGTGCAGCGCCTTGACGGCCTGGCGGATGTCCGAGTCCCAGATGACGGCGCTGATGTTGGTTTCCGAAGCCCCCTGGGCGATGGCGAGCACGTTGATGCCGTTGCGCCCGAGCGTGGTGAACATCTTGCCGGCCAGGCCGGGGCGTAGGAAGATGTGGTCGCCGACGGCCGAGATGACGGCGCAGTCGTTGTCGTAGCCGACGCTGCTCACGTCGCCGCGCGTCAGCTCCAGCTCGAACTCTTTGCGGATGAGGCCCACCGAGCGCTCGGCGTCCTCCTCGCGGACGATGATGCAGATGCTCTGCTCGCTCGATGCCTGCGAGATCATGAGCACGTTGATGCCGACGGCGGCCAGCGCCCCGAACACGCGCGCCGAGATGCCGGGCACGCCGATCATGCCCTTGCCTTCGAGGATGACGACGGAGACGCCCCGGATGGTCGTGATCGCCTTGACGCGCCCTTCGGCCGAGCCGGTATCGACGGTGATGAGCGTGCCGTGGGCCTTCGGGTTGAGCGTGTTCTTGATGAGCAGCGGGATCTCGCGCTCCTGGAGCGGCTTCATGGTGCGCGGGTGCAGCACCTTGGCCCCAAAGTAGGCCAGTTCGGCGGCCTCGCGGTAGCTCAGGCGCGGCAGCGAGTACGCCTCGGGCACCACGCGCGGGTCGGCCGAGAGCACGCCGTCCACGTCGGTCCAGATGATGACGCGCTCGGCGTTGAGCGCCCCGGCGATGATGGTGGCCGTGTAGTCGCTGCCGGAGCGCCCCAGCGTCGTAACGACGCCGCGATCCGTCGAGGCGATGAAGCCCGTGACGACCGCCAGGCGCAGATCCGGGCGGTCGGCGAAGTACTGCCGGATAAGCTGATTGGTCTCGTCGAAGAGCACGTTGGCCTCGCCGAACGAGGCGTCGGTGCGGATGAACTCGGTCGCATCGACGGCCTCGGCTTGCTCGCCGGCGGCGCAGAAGGCGGCCGCCACCATGGGCGCCGAGACGCGCTCGCCCATGCCGATGATGGCGTCGCGGGTGCGCGGGGTGCATTCGCGCAGCAGGTAGACGCCTTCGAGCAGCTCGCCGAGTTCGCGCCAGCGCGCCGTGAGCTGCGCCCGCAGCGGCTCCTGGCTTTTCTCGGGCGTCAGCTTTTGCAGGGCCTCTTCGTGCCGCTCCTGAATCTGCTCCAGCAGCGTCCGGTGCTCGCCGGTGCGCGCCAGCGCCTCGTTGATGCATTTGATGAGCTGGTCGGTCACCCCGCCGAGGGCCGAGGCCACCACCACGCGGCGCACATGCCGCGGCTCCTGCTGCACCAGTTCCACAACTTTCTGGATGCGCTCGGCGGTGGCGACGGAGGTGCCCCCGAACTTGAAAACGTGCACCGGCTCGTTCAGCGGATTCGACATGGGTCAGCGGTTTAAGAGGAAAAGGCGCGCCGAAAGGCCCTGCGTGCTTCCGGCGGCGATAAGATATGTGAATACCCCGTGTAAGAAAAACCCGGCGTCCGCAGAAAGATTGACAGCCCTGCGATTCGTGTGTATCATAGGAATCCTTGCGCGCCGCGCGCCGGCGAACCGCAGTATGGGGCTATAGCTCAGCTGGTAGAGCGCTTGAATGGCATTCAAGAGGCCAGGAGTTCGAATCTCCTTAGCTCCACCCGAAAAACCCCTCCGGAAGGCTCCGGAGGGGTTTTTTCTTTGGGCGCCGCTTCCCGTTCCCGCCGCCGGGCGCTCCTTTGCTCCGGCCTGCCTATCTTCCCCCCTGCGACGCCTCGCGGCCGGCCCGCCGCCGGCCTGACCCGATCATCCTAACCGGAGAAGCGCCATGGGCGACGACGACTACGAAGAGGACGACGACTCCATCTACTGGGAAGATGACGACGACGAGGATGAAGACGACTACGAGGAGGGCGACGTAGAGGAATGGGAGTAGCGCCCCCCGCCGACGCCTAAAAGCCCCGCGACCGGCGCATACGGTCGCGGGGCTTTTGCATGGGCAAAGCGCCCGCCGCTAGAATCCGCGTCCGCTCTGCTCGGCGCGCTTGCGCTGCTGCTCCTGCATCTCCTTGTACTTCGCCGCCTGCTCCGGGGTCAGGAGCGGCTCGATCTTGGCGTTCATCTTGTCCGTCATCTTCTGCATGACGGGTCGCATGGTCTGGCGCATTTCCGGCCCCTGCCCCTGCAACTCCGCGAACATTTCCATGCGCTGGTCCGTGAAGTCCTCGACGATGGGCTGAATCTGCGCGACCTGCTCCGGCGTGAGCGTGAGCGCTTCGGTCATACGCTCCATAGTCCGGGCGATCATTTGCTCGCGGCTGGGCATGCCGCCCTGCCGGCCTTGCGCCTGCGCGGCGCCCGGCGCGCACGCCAGGACGACGAGGGCGAGGGCGTACACCAACTTTTTCAGATGCGTGGTCATGGCGCCTCCAGGGTTGCCTTGGGTAAGTCCCGCTCGAAACCGCTTTTCCACCGGCGGCGGGCGCTGCATACCCCTATGTAACGGCGCCGCCACGACTTCTGCTATGCGCCGCCGACGGCGCGCGCCGAAAACTTCGTGAATACCGGCCCCGCTACACCGCTGCGCCTTGCCGTACGCCCTCGGCGATGAACTGCGCGAAATCCCGCAGTTCGGAGAGCGCGCGCGGCCGGACGAGGCGGTACAGGGGCGTCTGCGCCACGAGCGCCTTGCACTGCTCGAAGTGGCGCGCGCCGCCGCTGGGCGTGCCGAGGAAACGCTGCGCGTACGAGTGCCGCAGCAGTTCGAGGAAAGCCGCCGTCGGGGCGAGGCGCTCTTCCCGGAGCGACGGGCCGTACTCCAGCACGTAGATGCGGTCGAGAGGCAAAGGCTCGTGCTCGAAGGTGTCGTGCGCACGGATGACGCGCTTCTCGATGTCGGGATGGATGCGTTCGAGCGAGTCGGGGTGGACGCCCAAGGCTTCGAGCGCATTCGGAAGCACCTTGGCGCACGGAAACGCCGGATGCGCCAGGGCTTTGCCCTCTGCGAAGCTGACCGCCAGCACGTCGTCCGTCACGATGGGACAGCCGGCGTAGTGCAGCGCAGCCGTCGTCGTGGACTTGCCCGCGCCCTTCTGCCCGATGAAGGCCACTGCGCGCCCGTCGATGCGTACGGCGCCGGCGTGGAGGGTAAACAGGCCGCGCAGATGCAGCAGCACGCCGAACACGACCCCGAGCAGCGGCGCCCGCAGCTCGGAGGAGGGTTTGCCGGGGGCGGGCTGGTACAGGATCTCCGAGCGCCGCCGAATGAGGAACTGCCCGAAGTACTGCCAGTGGCACAGCAGCTCCTCTTCGTCGCCCATGATGTAGATGTTGGGCTTGGAAGCCGGGTCCTCCGTAAGCCACACGCCCGACCCGGCGCGTATCGTCACGTCGGCGGGGCCGGCCCCGGCGGGCGCAGGGGCGAGTTCGGGAATCTCCAGGTCGGAGTCTACGCGCAGGCCGTAGGCTTGGTATCGGTGCATGCGTAACGTGCGTTGAGGCAAGAGCCGTAAAAAGGCAAGGGGCCGCCGTACGACGGGCAATTCTCGTGCCGTCGGCGGCGGCCCTCCCTCCTTTTACGCGTCGACGGGATTAGCTGATCTGCCCCGTCGGGTCGTTCGGCCGGCCCAGGTCCGTGCACGCAAAAAAGTAGCGGCTATCGTAGTTGAAGGACAGGTTCTTGTCCTTGATGAGACCGAGGTCGATGTTGTCGCCGGGGCTGCAATTTCCGCCGTTGCGCGGGGGCCAGGTGCCCGTCAGGGCCTCGATGGGACCGTAGGGCGCGAGGGTGGGGGCTTGATAGGTGTTTTTCATGGCGATGTGTGATGAGTGGATAATCGGGGATGATACGGTTGCGGAGCGCTCCGCCCCGGCGGCCGGCTGCGCTTCGCCGGCGGCCGCCTGCACGGCGCGCAGCCACGCCGCGAGGGTGAGCGCGACGCTGGTTTTCATGTAATCCCGCGCCTCGACGGCGGCGCGCAGCCGCTTCATGTCGAAGTACGGCGCCAGGAGGTCGGCGTCCTCGGCGAAGAGCGCCCCGATGCGGTCGGCCTCCATCGTGAAGAGCTTGGCGGCCGAGTCGGGGCTGAGGTCGCCTTTGCCGGGGCGCCACTGGATCGTCGGCGGCAGGATGCCCGCCATCGAGCGGCGCAGGATCGAGCGCGTCCAGCCGTCGCGGAGCTTTTGGTCGGCCGGCAGCGAGAGGCAAAAGCTCATGAGCCGGATGTCGTAGAACGGGTGGCGCACTTCGAGCCCGGCGGCCGAGGCCAGGCTGTTGACCTCCTCCTCGACGACCGAGACGAGGCCCGCCCCGAGGTGCAGGTTGGCCCAGTGCACGTTGCGCTCGGTGAAGTCGGCGGCCAGGTACTGCCGGCGGTGCGCGTCGTAGCGCTCCTGATACCCGCTGCTTTCGAGCAGGTCGGGGTTGAGGATGCGGAAGCCCGGCCATACGGCCTCTGCCGCCGAAGCCGCGCCGCCCCGCAGGCGCCGGAGCGCCGGCTTGAGGCTCTCGCGCCAGAGGATGCGCGCGGCCGGCTCGCCCAGGATGCGCCCGAGCGCGGCGGCGTCCCGGAGGGCAAACCCGAGGGGGTTGCGCGCCGCGCGCCGCGCCGCCAGGGGGGCCGCGTAGCGCAGAAACAGGCGCCGCTCGTCGCTGCCGTTGCGGACGGCAAGCTGCTGCAACTCGTACTGAAGCGTAGGCCAGGCCCCGGCCATGGTCAGCTCGCCGAGGCGCCCGTAGCCGTGCGACACCGCCGAGTCGCCTTCGCAACCGTCGAGCATCACGCCGATGCCCTGCCCCTCGGCGGCCTCGAACGCGGCGCACGTCAGGTAGGGATTGCCCATGAAGCCGGGCTGGTCGAGCGCGCCCAGCACGTGGGGCGTATAGGCCAGGGGGCTCAGGTCGGAGAGGGGCACGTAATGCATCCGGAAGCCGCCCTGGGCATCGAGCGCCTGCTGGTATTCCGACTCGTCGGCGCGGCGGCGGTCCTCGCCGGTCAGGCCGGGGAACGTGGCCGTGAAGGTGCTCAGCGGCAGCCGGGCGCGCGCGCCGAGCAAATCGCGGGCTACGCACGCCACCGACGACGAGTCGAGCCCGCCGCTGACCATGACGCCCACGGGGGCGGCGGCGCGCAGGCGGCAGCGCACGGCCTCGGTGAAGTGCTCCAGAAACGCCTCCTCGTAGGCCCGGTCGCTGTCGAGGCGCAGTTCCGACGCGCCGTCGAAGGCCCAGTAGCGGCGCAGACGGGGCGCGCCCTCCGCGCCGAGGGTCAGGCTGTGCGCCGGGGGCAGCCGCAGGACGCCTTCGTAGAACGACGTTTCGGCGTCGAAGCTCTCGCGCGTGATGAAGTCGGCTACGCGCAGGGCGCTGACGGCGCGGGGAACCTCCGGCAGGGCATGCAACCCCTTGATCTCGGAGGCGGCGACAAAGAAGCCGCGCCGGTGGTGGTAGTAGAACGGGCGGATGCCGAGATGGTCGCGGGCGCAGAACAGGCGGCGGCGCGGCGCGTCCCAGACGACGAAGGCGAAGTCGCCAAGGAGGCGTTCCGGGCACGCCTCGCCCCACTCGGCATAGGCGGCCAGGATCAGCGCGGCGTCCGGCGAGGCGTGCGTGAGCCGGTGCGCTCTGCCAAGCGCCCGGATCAGCTCGTCGCGGTTGTCGATGCGCGCGTCCGCCGCAACGACCAGCCCGGCCGCGCCGTTTTCGAGCGGTTGACCGGCTCCGGCGTCCTCAGGGGTTGTGTGGAGCGCCCCATGCCCGAGGCCCACCCCTTCCGAGGCCCACACTGCGGCGCCGTCGCGGCAGCGGCCATGCATCGCCGCCAGCATCCCCCCGAGGGAGCGCTGCGCCTGCGCGGCAGGCTGCGGACGTAGGAGGGCGGCGATAGCGGACATGGCGCAGAAACGTAATGGGGTCCCGTGGTAAAAGTGTAACGAGACCTACGTTCCTTGCAATGCGCCTATGGCGTAATCAGGGGGTACGAATGGCTGAGCACGAGGTTAGCTTTTTCACATTTGGCGCTGCTAAACCGTTAGAAAAGGCGCACGAACAGGTACAGCAGCCCGCCGACCAAGCCCCCGACGAGGGTGCCGTTGATGCGGATGAATTGCAAGTCACGCCCTACGTTCACCTCGATCCGGTCGATCACGTCGGCGTCGCTCCAGGCGCTGATGCGGTTTTCGACGAGCTGCACGAACTTGGGGCCTTGCGTGGCCGCCAGCGTCACCACGGCGTCGCGGAACAAACCGTTGACGGCGTCCTGGAAGGCCCGGTCGCGGCGCATCTCGGTCCCCAGGGTCGTAGCGGCGCGCTGAATCTGGCTTCGGATGACGGAATCCTCGGCGGACACGTCGGCGCGCAGGGCGGCCAGCAGCCGCGACCACAGGTCGCCGATGGTCGTCTGCGTCTCCGGGTGGCTCAGCACGCGGCGCTTGAGGTCGTTGATCCACTCGCTGCCCTCGGGCGAGTTTTGCTGCGCGCGCAGCGCCCGGATGACCGCCGAAACCAACTGCCGCCGGAGCGGGTGGCGCGGGTCGGCGGCCACCTCGGCCAGCACGCTCCGCACGCGCCCCATCGCTAGCTCGATTAGGCCGATGATGCGCGCCCAGTACGGGACCTGGCTCTCGATGGCCTGGATGATGCTGCGCTCGTTCTTTTCGAGGAAGTCGCTCGCCTTTGCGAGGATCAGGTCCCCGAAGCGCTCCGGATTGCCCTCCCGGATGACGACGGCGATGATGCGCCGTTGCAGCGGCCCCAGGTCGGCCTCGGCCGCGCGCGACGTGATGTTCTCGTGCACGAAGCTGCGGATGCGCTCGTCGTTGAGCCGGTCGATGACGAGCGGGGCGTTGTCGATGACGGCCTGGGTGATGCGGGCGGTGTTCTCGGGGTTGAACAGCCAGTCTGCGACGTACCCGGCGGCGTCGATCTTGGCGACTTCGGCGCGGATCAGCTCGGGCGTCAGGAAATGGCGCTGCACGAAGCCGCCCAGCGAGCGCCCGATGCGCTGCTTGTTGTGCGGGATGATGGCCGTATGCGGAATCGGCAGGCCGAGCGGGCGCCGAAACATGGCCGTCACGGCAAACCAGTCGGCGAGCGCCCCCACCATCGACGCCTCGGCGACGGACTCCAGCAGGCCCCAGTAGAAGCCTTCCTGGAAGTGCGCAAACAGAAACACGACGGCCGCCAGGCCCAGCAGCGAGGTCGCGGCGATACGCATGCGCTTGAGGCCGGCGCGCTTCTCGGCCTCCCCGGCCAGGAAAGAGCCGGGCGCGTATTCGGGAGGAGGCGGGATCAGGTCGGCCATGCGGCGTAGGGCGGCGGTGGAAAGGCGGCGCCCGGCAATTTACGCCGCGCCGCAGCCCGCCGGCAGATCGGCGTCTAACGCTTGTGTTACGCGCCGGCGCGCAGGCGCATGGCGTTGCCGAGCACGAACAGGCTGGAAAGCCCCATGGCGCCTGCCGCCAGCATCGGCGAGAGGAGCGCGCCCGTCCACGGGTAGAGCGCTCCGGCGGCCACGGGGATGAGGGCCGTGTTGTAGAACAGCGCCCAGAACAGGTTCTGCTTGATGTTGCGCAAGATGGCGCGGGACCACCGCACCGCCCGCTCGAGGGCGTGCAAATCAGCCGACATCAGCACCACGTCGGCCGTCTCGACGGCCACGTCCGTGCCTGCGCCGATGGCAAGGCCCACGTCGGCCTGCGCCAGCGCCGGGGCGTCGTTGATGCCGTCGCCGACGAAGGCGACGCGCCGCCCTCCGGCCTGCATCGCGGCGATGACCTCGGCCTTGCCGCCGGGCAGCATGTCGGCGTGCACCTCGTCGATGCCCAGCTCGGCCGCCACGGCGCGGGCGGCGGCGGCATTGTCGCCCGTGAGCATGGCCGCGCCGATGCCGCCGCGCCGCAGCAGCGCCACGACCTCGGCGGCGCCGGGCTTCGGCAGGTCGCGTACGCCCAGGGCCGCCGCGAGCCGCCCGTCCGCCGCCAGCAGCACCGGGGTGGCGCCCTTCCGGGCGAACGCCTCGGCGGCAGCCTCCAGCCGCGCATCGTGCACGCCCAGGCGCTGCATGTAGCGCGGCGCGCCGGCGGCCACGCGCACGCCGCCGACCGCAGCGGTCACCCCGAAGCCCGGCGCCGCCTCAAAGCCCGTCGCCTCCGGCGGCTCGATGCCGCGCCGCCTCGCCGCCTCCAGCAGGGCCGCCGCAATCGGATGCTCCGAGCGCGCCTCTACGCCCGCCAGCCACGCCAGGGCCTGCTCCTCCGAGACGCCCTCGGCCGTCGCCAGGTCTGCGAGCGTCGGGCGGCCCTCCGTGAGCGTGCCGGTTTTGTCGAACACCACCACACCGACCTCGGCGAGCGCTTGCAGGCTCTCGCCCGTACGGAACAGCACCCCCTGCAACGCCGCCTGTCCGCTGCCGACCATAATGGAAGTGGGCGTCGCCAAGCCCATGGCGCAGGGGCACGCGATGATGAGCACCGACACGGCGCTCACGAGGGCCAGAGGCAGCGCCGGCTCGGGGCCGAAAAGCAGCCACACGCCGAACGTGAGCGCCGCGATGCCCAGCACGACCGGCACGAACACCGCCACCACGCGGTCGGCGAACGCCTGGATCGGCGGGCGCGAGGCCTGCGCCGCCTCGACGATGCGGATGATCTGCGCCAGCACGGTCTGCCCGCCCACGCGCGTCGCCCGGAAGTCGAAGCTGCCGGCGCCGTTGATGGAGCCGCCGGTCACCTCGTCGCCGGGTTCGCGGCGCACCGGCTCCGGCTCGCCCGTCAGCATCGACTCGTCCACGTAAGAGCCGCCCTCGACCACGACGCCATCGACCGGCAGGCGCTCGCCCGGGCGCACGCGCAGGAGGTCGCCGGCGGCCGCCTGCGCTACGGGAATCTCCACCTCGGCGCCGTCTGCCCGCACGAGGCGCGCCGTGGCGGGGCGCAGCCCCAGCAACGCCTTCATCGAGGCGTTGGTCTTGCTGCGGGCGCGCTGCTCCAGGTGCTTGCCGAGCAGCACCAGCGTGATGATAACCGCCGCCGCCTCGTAATACACATGGTTGGCGTCCGGCGGCAGCAACCCCGGCGCAAACGTCGCCACGAGCGAGTAACCGTAGGCGGCGCTCGTGCCGAGGGCCACGAGCGTATTCATGTCCGGGGAGCCCTGCCGCGCCGCGAGCCAGCCGTTGCGGTAGAACTTGCGGCCGGGGCCGAACTGCACCAGCGTCGCCAGGGCGAACATCACGAGGCGCAGCGTCTGCACGGGCGCGAGGCTCATGAGCGCTTCGTGGAGGCCGGGGATGAGCATCGGCCCCATTTCCAGCAGCAGCAGCGGCGCCGTCAGCCCGACGGCCAGCAGCACCCGGCGGCGGCTCCGGCGCGCCTCCTCGGCCCGCGCGGCGTCGGCGGCGTCCACGGCGGCTTCTTCCGAAGCCTCTACGACCACCTCATAGCCCGCCCCGCGCACGGCCTCGAAGAGCGCCTCCGGGCCGGTCATCTCGGGCAGGTAGCGCACGTAGGCCGCTTCCGTAGCCAGGTTGACGCGCGCCTCCAGCACGCCCGGCCGCCGCGCCAGCGCCTTTTCGATGCGCCCGCTGCAGGCCGCGCACGTCATGCCGACGACGCCGAAGCGCGCCTCGGCCGTGCGCACGTCGTAGCCCGCCCCGCGCACCGCCTCCAGGGCCGCCGCGAGCGCCTCCGGCGAGCCGTCCGTAGCGAGCGTGGCCCGCTCCGAGGCGAGGTTCACGCCGGCCGCCGACACGCCCGGCGCCTTACGCAGCGCCCGCTCGACGCGCCCGACGCAGGCCGCGCACGTCATCCCCCCGATGCCCAGCGTAAGCGTGTGCGCCGGGCTTGCGGCGACGGCTTCCGCAGCGGCGGCCTTCGCCTCGGGCGGCTCCGGCAGCGGGCAGGCTTCGGGAGCCGGCGCTTCGGGAGGCTTCATTCCGCCACGCGGGCCGGGTAACCCTCTTCTTCGAGGGCCGCCGTCACCGCCTCCAGACGCACGGCGGCAGGGTCATAGGCGATGCGCGCCGAACCGATTTCCACCTCCTTGACCGTGACGCCCGCATGCTCCAGCGTTTTGCGGACCGCCGCCACGCAGTGCCCACAGCTCATGCCGTCGAGCTGAAGGGTCTTTTCCGTAGTATCCATCTTGCTTGTTAGTACACGGTTGGACTATAACGACAAGGTTTAACCGCGCCTGCGCCCGAAGGTTTGCCGCGCGGTCGCGGCAAGGGGCGCCGCTCCGGCGGCAGGCCGGCGCGACGCCCCTTGCGTAAAAACCGGCCTCCGGAGCCTACCGCCCTGCTTCGTAAAGCGCGTTCACCCGCTGCCAGTCTACCACGTTCCACCACGCGCCCACGTAATCCGGGCGGCGGTTCTGGTACTTGAGGTAGTAGGCGTGCTCCCACACGTCCAGCCCGAGCAGCGGCGTGTCGCCCTGCATGAGCGGGCTGTCCTGGTTGGGCAGGCTGTACACGTCGATCTCGCCGCCGGACTTGCGCACGAGCCACGCCCAGCCGCTGCCGAAACGCTTGGCGGCCTCGGAGGAGAACTTCTCCTTAAAGGCGTCGAACGAGCCGAAACGGCTGTTGATCTGCTCGGCGAGGGCGCCCTGCGGCGCGCCGCCGCCCTGGGCCGAAAGCGTCGTCCAGAAAAGGCTGTGGTTGGCGTGGCCGCCGCCGTTGTTGCGCACCGCCGTCCGGATGTCCTCCGGCACGCTGTCGATGCCGCGCAGCAGCTCCTCCAGGGGCTTCTGCTGCAAGTCGGCGTGGCCTTCAAGCGCCGCGTTCAGGTTGTTGACGTACGCCTGGTGATGCTTCGTATGGTGAATCTGCATCGTCTGGGCGTCGATATGGGGTTCGAGCGCTTCGTACGGGTAGGGAAGTTGCGGAAGTTCGTGGGCCATGGCCGTTGCCTGAGGGTTAAGGGGTGAGCCGCCCGCGCGCCGTCCGGCCGGGGGCGTGGCAGTAACAGCGCGTAGCGGCGTTTTGTTTTGGGGCGCGCTACCGGCGCGGCATATATGCCCGGCAAGAAGACGCCGCCCTATCGCACATAATACAAAGGACTTACGTCAAACATATCTCTTTCCGGAAACCCCCGGCGGCGCGCGCCCAGATTGTAACCGCCTTGAAACTACCGTCCTTTCGGCAGGCGCCGGCTTCGGCGCATGGTTGCCCGCAGCAAAAGTCAAACGGATTTTTTATTATTAATGTAACAGCAAGGCGCCGCGGCCGTAGCGTGGCTTTGTTCTTTGCGCCCGCCTTCCCAATTACCCGCTACGCCCATGCTACACAAGTTCTTCCCCGCGTGCCTCCTCCTGGCGCTCACCGCAGGCGTCCTCCTCACGGCGCCTCCGGAAGCCGCCGCCCAGATCAACGTGCGCAAGGCGATCAAGAAGCAGGCCGCCAAGGCGACGCAAGGAGCCGTCGAGGGGGCCGGAGACGCGGCGGCCCAAAAGGCCGAGGACGCTGCCGCCGAGAAAACCGCCGACGCGCTCGATGCCGCATACCCCTCCGGGGGCGGCGGGGCAGGCTCCGCCGAAGGCGGCGGCGCGGGCGTCGTGGACTTCCGCACGCTGCGCGCGATGCTGCCCGAGCGCGTCGGCGCGCGGGCGCGCACCGAGGCCACGGGCGAGCGCTCCGGCGCCCTCGGCATCCGCACGTCGCAAGCCACCGGCCGCTACGGCAAAAACAGCGAGCTGGAGCTAACCATCGTCGATCTAGGCACGCTCAAGAGTCTCTCGGCCTTGGGCTACGCCTGGCTCTCGGCCGAGGTGGACCGCGAGGACGACAACGGCTACGAGCGCACGACCAGGTACAAGGACATGCCCGCCTACGAGAAGGCGCAGCGCGGCGGCGCGGCCGAGATGCAGGTGCTCGTCGGGGACCGTTTCGCCGTCTCGGCGCGCAGCGCCGAGGGCGGCATGGACGCGGTGCGCGCGGCCGTCGAGGCCGTCGATCTGGACAAACTCATCGCCCTGGCGCCGCCTGCCGAGGCCCTCATCGCCGACCACGCGGCGCTCAAAGGGATGCTGCCCGCTGCGTTCGCCGGGCTGGATCTGGCCGGGTCGCAGTCCGAGAAGACCTCGGCGCTCGGCATCACGATGGCGACCGCCAGCGGCCGGTACGGCGGCGGCGACCAGATCTTGACCCTGGAGATCACCGACATGGGCAGCCTCTCGGGGCTCAACGCGCTCGGGTATAGCTGGCTCGGCCTCCAGGTGGACAACGAGTCCGACGAAGGCTACGAGCGCACGTTCAAGATGGGCGCCTACCCGGCGCGCGAGATGTTCACCAAGGGCGGCGCGGGCGCGCCGGACCAGGCCGAGGTATCGGTCGCCGTGGGGCAGCGCTTCATCGTGACGGCGCGCGGCGAGGGCGTGCGCCCCGAGGCGATCAAGGCGGCGCTGGGCAAAATGGACCTGGAGCGGCTCTCGGCGCTCCGGTAAGCCGCGCCCCGGCTCGGCTGAAGGCTCGCTGCGCACGCGCGGCGAGCCTTCGGCGCGCCTGGGGGGCGGGCCTGCCGGAAACGGCTTCTTTACCCGGCTATTGTATGCACTTTCCTTGAAGTGAGGGCCTTCTTTGGCTAACTTTGCCCGCTGTGCAGTTGGGCGCTATGCCGGCGGCATGCTTCTTCGAGCCATCCTCGTCCCCTCATGTTCGCCCCCCTCCTTTTCTTTTTCCTGGCGGTCGTAGCGGTGGCTGCGGCGCTCGGGATGCTCATCTCGCGCAACCCCGTCACGAGCGCGCTCTGGCTGATCCTCAACCTGTTCTGCATCGCGGGCATCTACCTGACGCTCAACGCGCAGTTCATCGCCGTGGTGCAGGTGATGGTGTACGCCGGGGCGATCATGGTGCTGTTTTTGTTCGTCATCATGCTGCTCAACCTGACGACCATGCCCAAGGCGCAGCATCTCGACTGGAAGCCGGCGACGGCGTTCGTGCTCGGCATGGCCCTGATGGCTCAGCTCGTCTACGCGGTGGCGCTCGGGCTGGGCGTGGCCCCGGAGGTCGTGCCCCTGGCCGACGTGGCGCGCAACGGCGCCGCCTCGACGCTGGCCGTCGAACTGTTCACGCGCTACGCGTTGCCGCTGGAGATGATCGGCATTCTGCTGCTCGTCGCGACGGTGGGCGCCGTGCTGCTGGCGAAACGCACGCTTACCTGACCCTCCCCGCCGGCCGCCCGGCTTCTCCGAACCTATGGATACTGCCCTCTCCTGGTACCTCGCGCTGAGCGCCGTACTGTTCGTCATCGGCGTGCTGGGGGTGCTCGTGCGCCGCAACGTCATCATCGTGCTGATGTCGGTCGAGCTGATGCTCAACGCCGTCAACGTGACGCTCGTGGCCTTCAGCCAGTTCATGAACGACCCCTCGGGGCAGATCCTCGTGTTCTTCGTGATGTCGGTGGCCGCCGCCGAGGCCGCCGTCGGGCTCGCCATCGTGATCGCCATCTTCCGGCAAAAGCTCACCGTGGACATTTCGCAGATCCACCTGTTCCGACACTAGCATCGCGGCATTTCCGGCAGACGGCCTGACGTTATATGACTACCGACCTGATGATCCTGCTCATACTGGGGCTGCCGCTCGCCGGAGCGCTGTTCAACGGCGTGCTCGGGCTGTTCGCGCCCGCCCTGCGGCGCGAGCCTATCGCAGGCGTGGTAGGCACGCTCACCGTGACGGCCTCGTTTCTGCTGACCGTGCTGGCCTTCGTCGGCTACGGCGGCGAGCCAGTCGTCGCGCAGATTGCCGGCTGGATGCAGGCCGGCGACCTCGACCTGCACTTCGCCTACCGCATCGACGAGCTGTCCCTCGTCATGACGCTCGTCATCACCGGCGTCGGGGCGCTGATTCACCTGTACTCGATGGGGTACATGCACGGCGACGGCGGGTACTGGCGGTTTTTCGCCTACCTGAACCTGTTCATCTTCGCCATGCTCAACCTTGTGCTCGGCGATAACCTGGTCGTGCTCTTTCTCGGGTGGGAAGGCGTGGGGCTGTGCTCGTACCTGCTGATCGGCTTCTGGTACAAGCAGCTCAAAAACAGCGAGGCGGCCAACAAGGCGTTCATCGTCAACCGCATCGGCGACTTTGCTTTTCTCGTGGCGATGTTCATGCTTTTCCGCGAGCTGGGCAGCCTGGACTTCGACGTGGTGCTCTCCGGCGCCCCCGATCTGCCCGAGGCGACGCGCAACTGGATCGTGGGGCTGCTGTTCATCGGGGCGACGGGCAAGAGCGCGCAGATCCCGCTGTTCGTGTGGCTTCCCGACGCCATGGCCGGCCCGACGCCCGTCTCGGCGCTCATCCACGCCGCCACGATGGTCACGAGCGGCCTCTACCTGCTGGCGCGCCTCTCGCCGCTCGTGCTGAGCGCCCCCGCCATGATGACGGTCATCGGCCTCGTGGCCGCCCTGACGGCTCTCATGGCCGCCGTCATCGCGATGACGCAGAACGACATCAAGAAGGTGCTGGCATACTCGACGGTGTCGCAGCTCGGCTTCATGTTTATGGCCGCGGGCGTCGGAGCGTTTTTCGTCGCCATCTTCCACGTGGTCACGCACGCCTTTTTCAAGGCCTGCCTGTTCCTCGGCTCGGGCAGCGTCATCCACGCGATGCACCACGTCGAGCACGAGCTGGCGCACGAGGGCCTCATTCCGGCGCATGCCGACGAGCCCGACGCGCTCGGGCTGGCCGACGGCAAGCCGCCGCACGCCCACCCCGCCGCCGAGCCGTTCGACCCGCAGGACATGCGCACCATGGGCGGCCTGGCGCGCTTCATGCCGGCCACCAACATCACGTTTTTCCTCTCGACGCTCGCCATCGCGGGCATCCCGCCGCTGGCCGGCTTCATCTCGAAAGACGAGATCCTGTTCCGCGCCTTCGAGTACGGGTACGACGGCCACGCCTACGCCTGGTTCGTGTGGGGCGTGGGCCTGTTCACGGCCTTCCTGACGGCCTTCTACATGACCCGCTGCTATGTGCTCACGTTCCTGGGCAAGCCGCGCTGGCCCGCCGCCGACCGCGTGCACCCGCACGAGTCGCCGGCTACGATGACCATCCCGCTCTACGTGCTCGCCACGCTTGCGGTGTTCGGCGGTTTGCTCGGCATCCCGGCCGTCATCCACCACGGCGAGTGGAACTGGATCCACCACTGGCTGGGCGCGCCCTACGGGGGCCCGGTGGCCGAGCCGGCCCTGGCCGAGCACGGCGAGGGCTTCCTGCTCATCGAACTGGGCCTGCTGCTGCTGGGCGCCGTGATCGCGGTGGCGGGCGTGCTGGCGGCGTATTACCGCTACGTGCGCCTCGGGCTGGAGGCCGACGCCCGCCTGCGCCAAGCGCTGGGCGGCCTCTACCGGCTCGGGGTAAACAAGTTCTACTGGGACGAAGCCTATGACCGCGCCATCGTGAAGCCCATCCTCAACACGGCGGCGAAGGGGCTTTTCCCGTTCGATCAGCACTTCGTGGACGGCGCCGTCAACGGGGCCGGGCGGCTGGCGCGCGCGCTCGGCGGCAGGATGCGCCTGGCGCAGTCGGGCGTGGTGCAGCACTACGCGCTCGCGCTCGTGCTCGGCGTCATCGCCGTGCTCGGGCTGATGCTCTACGCCGGATAACCGCTCCCCTGCCCTTCCTCCTGCGCAACTTTGCTCGCCTGGCCCTTTATGCCTCTTACCTCCCTCATCATCTTCCTGCCGCTGCTCGGCGCGCTCGCGGTCATGGCGCTGCCGGGCAAGAACGCGGTGCGGTGGGCGGCGCTGCTGGCGACCTCGGCCACGTTTGCCCTCTCGCTGCTGCTTTACTTCGGCTTCGACCCGGCGGCCGACCCCGGCAGCCCGCAGTTCGCCGACTTGCTGGCCTGGATGCCCGACCGCGCCGACATCAAGTACCACGTCGGCGTGGACGGCCTGAGCCTGCTGCTCGTCATGCTCACGACGCTGCTCGGGCCTATCGTCGTGCTGGCCTCGTGGAACTACATCCACCGCTACGAAAAAGGCTACTACGCCTTGCTGCTGATTCTTCAGACGGGCGTGACGGGCGTCTTCACGTCCTACGATTTGCTGCTCTTCTACGTGTTCTTTGAGCTGACGCTGATCCCGATGTTCTTCATCATCGGCATCTGGGGCGGCGAGCGCCGCATCTACGCCGCCGTCAAGTTTGTCGTCTACACGCTGGCCGGCTCGCTGCTGATGCTGGTGGCGCTGCTCTACCTCGGCTTCACCGCCGGCGACGCCGTCAACGGCGGCGTCTTCACGTCGGACTGGTACAAGCTGATCGCCTACGACGTGCCGGCCGCCGACCAGACGTGGATGTTCTTCCTGTTCGCGCTGGCCTTTGCCATCAAGGTGCCGCTGTTTCCGCTGCATACCTGGCTGCCGGATGCCCACGTCGAGGCCCCGACGGGCGGCTCGGTGGTGCTGGCCGGCGTGCTGCTCAAGATGGGCACCTACGGGCTGGTGCGCTTCTGCCTGCCGCTCTTCCCGGAGGCGGCGCAGCGCTACTCAGTGCTGTTCGCCATTCTGGCGGTCATCGGCATCATCTACGGCGCGCTCATCTCGCGCGTGCAGACCGACGCCAAGAAGCTCGTAGCCTACAGCTCGGTCAGCCACCTCGGCTTCGTGGTGCTGGGCATCTTCGCCTTCACGCAGGAGGCGCTCCAGGGCGCGATGATCCAGATGGTCAACCACGGCCTTTCGACGGGGGCGCTGTTCCTCCTGGTAGGCATGCTCTACGAGCGCCGCCACACGCGCCTCATGAGCGACTACGGCGGCATCGCGGCGGTGGCGCCCGTGCTGACGTTCTTCATGGTGCTCTCGGTGCTGGCCTCGGCGGGCCTGCCGGGCCTCAACGGCTTCGTGGGCGAGTTCCTGATCCTGCTCGGCTCCTTCAAGAGCGTCGTGCTGGGGCGGCCGCTGCTGGTCGCGCTCGCCACGCTCGGGGTCATCCTGGCGGCGGTGTATCTGCTCTGGATGCTGTACCGCGTCTTTTTCGGGCCGATCCGCCACGAGGCCAACCGCACGCTGGCCGACATGAGCGCCCGCGAGATCGGCCTGATGATTCCGCTGGCCGTGTTCATGATCTGGCTGGGCTTCGCGCCGAACGCGTTCCTGCAAAAGAGCGACCGCGCGGCCGCCTTCATTCTCGAAACCGTGCAGCAGAAAGCCTCCGTGGCGTCGTCGGCGGCCCCCACGGCCGAGGCCCCGCTTCGCTAACGCCCCTGCCGCCGGTTCATCCGCGCCCCCTCCTATGGACTTGACGCACGCATACGACTCCCTCGGAGCCGACCTTCTGACGGTCCTCAGCATGGCGCTGGCGACCGGCGCCGGTCTGATCATCATCGTCTGGGACGCCTTTCGGCGCAACGCGCCGGGCATCCCGTGGCTTGCGGCGGCGGCGCTCGCCGGGGGCGTAGTCTGGGAGGCGCTGCACCTGAGCGCCGCGCCCGGCACGGCCTTTTTCGGCATGGTGCGCACGGGAGGCTTTGCGGCCTTCGTCAACCTGATCATCCTGACGGCGACGCTGCTGACGGTGGTGCTCTCGGAGCCGTATTTCCGCCGGATTCGCCACGAGTTCGCGGAGGTGTATGCGCTCCTGCTGTTCGCCGCCGCCGGCATGATGCTGCTCGGCACGGCCAACAACCTGGTGTCCATCTTCGTCGGGCTGGAGACCATGTCGATCTCGCTCTACATCCTGGCCGGGCTCGTGCGCGAGAGCCAGGGCGGCCCGGAAAGCGCGCTCAAGTACTTCCTGCTGGGCGCCTTCTCAACGGGCTTCTTCCTCTACGGCATCGCCCTGCTCTACGGCGCCACGGGCACGATGTACCTGCCGGATATGGCGGCGGGCCTCGTCGCTACGGGCAGCACCGCGCTGTTCTGGGCCGGGGCGGGCTTGCTGCTCATCGGCTTCCTGTTCAAGGTCAGCGCCGTGCCGTTCCACATGTGGACCCCCGACGTGTACCAGGGCGCCCCGACGACGATCACCGGCTTCATGTCCACGGCGTCGAAGGGGTCGGCCTTCAGCAGCCTGATCCTCGTGCTCTACTACGCCTTCCCGCTGGAGCGGTGGGGGCTGATGCTGGCCGTGGTGGCCGTCGTCACGATGGTGGTGGGCAACGTGATTGCGCTCGTACAGACCAACGTAAAGCGCATGCTGGCCTACTCGTCGATTGCGCACGCGGGCTATGTGCTGGTGGGCCTGGCCGCCGGCACCCCGGAGGGGTATGCGGGCGCGCTCATCTACCTGCTCGTGTACTCGGTCATGAACATCGGCGCCTTCGGGGTGATTGCGATGCTCGAATGGGACGGCCAGGAAGGAAGCGCCCAGACGCTCGAATCGCTGGCGGGCGTGGGCTACCGCCGGCCGCTGCTCGGCGTGCTGATGGGCATGTTCATGTTCAGCCTGACCGGCTTTCCGCCTCTGGCGGGCTTCTTCGGCAAGGTGGCGGTCTTCGCCCCCGCCATCGACGCCGGGCTTTCGTGGCTCGTCGTGGTGGGCGTGCTGGCAAGCGCCGTTTCGGCCGGGTACTACCTGCGCATCCTCTGGACGTTCTGGATGCGGCCCGCGCCGGAGGGCGCGGCGGCTTCGCAAGGACCGCCGCCGCCGGCGCCCGGCCTCGCCGCCGGCGCCCTGGTGCTGTGCGCCGTGCTGCTGCTCGTGCTCGGGCTGCTGCCGGGCCTCTACGAGCTGACCGGCTCGTACTTCCCTGCGCTCGCGCCGGTGGCCGCGGCCATCCCCTGAGGGGCCTCATGAAGGATCTCATCCTCGAACTGATCCCCAACGCGCCCAACCTCGGGCTCTATACGGCGCCGCACATCCCGGAGGGCAAGTTGCGCGCCGCCCTCGCGGACTATGCCCCCGGCGTCGCGCCCGGCGACGTGATCGCTCTCTACGACGCCACGCTCATCGGGACTGCCCGCGACGGGGCGCTGTTCCTGGCGGACCGCTTCGTTTTTCAGAACACCGACCTGGAGGCGCCGCAGACCATCCCCTACGCGCACCTCGTGCGCGTCGAGGCGCGCAAGAAGCTGCTCGGCGGGCAGAAGGTCTACATCGACGTAAACCAGGCCCGCGCCACCATCACGCTGAAGATCGACTTCTCGGGGCGCCCCGCCGCGGCGGACTACGTAGCGCGCTTCCTGCACGAAGCGCTCCTCCGGGGAGCCGACGAGGAGATGCAGGCGGCCGCTTCGACGGCCACCGACGCCGGGGCCGTCGAAGCGGCGCTCGCGGCGCTCGTGCAGGCGGGCAAGCTCGCTCCGGCCGACTTCGAGCGGCTGCTGCGCGCGCTCGGCTAGGGGGCCCTACACCTCGGCGGCGTCCTCGACGAGCGGATCGGCGGCGCTGCGCAGAATCGCTGCGACGAACGCCTCCGGCGGCATATCGGGCCGCCAGTGGACGTGCTGCGTCTTGTCGCGGTAGACGTACATCCAGTGGGCGAGCAGCCGTATTTCCTCGACCTCGGCCTTGAAGTAGCGGCTCGGGGCAGGCGCGGCCGGGTCGAAGTGCTGGGCCACCGCCGCCCGCAGCGCGCCGATCTCCTCCGGCGTCGGCGAAGCGCCCAGGTGGAGCGTGTGCGCCGGCCGCCCGAAGCGCACCAGGAACACCTGCGCGCTGCCGTCGGCCACGCCCGGCAACGCAATGGCGGCGTTGTGCTCCAGGACGGACCCGGCGATGCGCCGCTGCCGCGAGAGCAGCCGTTCGAGGCGTTGAAGCCAGTTGCGGTAGAGCGCCGCCTGCTCGAAGTCGAGGCGCTGCGCAGCCGCCCGCATAGCGGCTTCGATCTGCGGCAGCACCGAGCGGTCCTCGCCGCGCAGGAACCGGCGCACGCGCTGCACCTCCTCCGGGTAGGCATCGGCTCCCTCGCCGCCTCCGCACGGCGCTCCGCACCGCCCCATCGACGCGTAGACGCACTGCGAGGCGCGCTCGAACACGTCGTCGGTGCACTCGCGCAGCCCGTAGAACCGGTTGATGATCTCGACGAGCTGCTCGGCCCATGCCGTGCCCCCGACCGGTCCGAAGTACTCGGCGCCGTCGTCCTTGAGCACCGACGCCGCCGAGACGCGCGGGAACGCCTCCGACGTGTCGAGCCGGATGAACGGCCGGTTGCGGTAGCGGCGCAGCGCCCGGTTGAAAGCCGGCTGCTGCTCCTTGATAAGCCGCGATTCGAGCAGAAGGGCGTTCAGCTCGGAGCCCGTTTCCGTCCAGCGCACGTCGCGCACCACCTCCAGCAGCTTGCGCGTGCGGGGGGCATGGCCCTCGATGCCCGAGAAGTAGCTGCGCACCCGGTCGCGTAGGCTTTTCGCCTTGCCGATGTACAGGATGACGCCCTTGGCGTCGAGCATGAAGTACACGCCCGGCCGGTTGGGCAACCGCCCGAGGATGTTTTCGCGGATGTACTGCAAATGGCGCGGCGCCTGGCGCGGCTCGCTGTAGCGCCGGAACTGGTAGGTCAAGAGGTCTTCCAGGCGCTCGACGCCGTGCTCGAACTCGATGCGCGCGAGGAAGCGCAGCAGCACCTCGGCCGTCACCTCGGCGTCGCCGAGAGCGCGGTGGCGGTGTTTGAACGTGAGGCCGTAGAAGTCGGCCAGGCTCGTCAGGCCCTTCGAGCGCAGGCCCGGCAGCAGCCGCCGCGCCAGCCGGAGCGTGCACAACCCCGGCCCCTTGAGCCTCGGCCGCCCGAGGCGCTCCAGCTCGGCGCCGATGAAGTTGTGATCGAAGGCCATGTTGTGGGCCACGAACACCCCGTCGCCGAGGAAGTCGAGGTATTCGGGCAGCGCCTCCTCGGCGCCCGGCTGGTCGAAGACCATCGCCGTCGAGATGCCGGTCAGCTCGGTGATGAAGCGCGGCACCGACCGGCGCGGGTTGATGAGCCGGGAGAACGAGCTGAGGATGCGCCCGCCCTGCACCTTGACGGCGGCGATCTCGATGAGGCGGTCCGTCGCGCTCGTCGCCCCCGTCGTTTCGGTGTCCGTCACGACGAACACGGCATCTCGGACATTCATGAAGCAGAAACCAATCTGGCGCCCCTGCCGCCCGCTGCCGGATGCGATGTCACCGGCGGGCCAGGTCCAGCTTCAAACCCAGAAGTTCGGCGATGGTTTTGCCGACGTAGGTGTTATCGTAGTGCCCGATGAAGCGCTCGCGGCCGGGGCCGAAGGCGAACAGGGGCACGTCCACGGCGGTATGGCCGCCCGTGGTCCAGCCGACGGAGGCGCGGCGGGAGATGATGTCCACGGCGGCGGCTCCGGCGGCGCCCTCGCCGGCTGCCACGGCGGTGCGCAGCAGTTCCGTGTCGGCGGCCGAGAGGCTGTCGATGCCGGCCAGGCGCGCAAACGTAGCCGGGGCGGCGGCGGGGTCGGCGTGCAGTTCGCGGCCCAGGACATCGCGCGAAGCCTTCACCTTGCCGAGCACGCTCGGATCCCAGGAGTAGGCGCCGTCGCCGGAGGCTTTGCGCCCGAGCGTCAGGCCGCCCGTCTCGTGGTCGGACGTAGACACGATGAGCGTCTGGCCGTCCTTGCGCGCAAAATCGAGCGCCTCGGCCACCGCGGCGTCGTAGGCGAGGAGGTCGAAGAGGTGCGCCGCCGGGTCGTTGCCGTGTGCGGCATGGTCGATGCGGCTGCCCTCGATCATGACGAAGAAACCCTTTTCCGACTGCTTCGAGAGCAGTTCGAGCGCGCGGCGCGTCATCTCGGCCAGGCTCGGCTGCCCGCTGCCGGGCCGGTCGATCTCGTAGCGCAAATGGTCGGGGGCCATCAGCCCCACGAGCGGCGCCTTGGCCGCGCCGAGTGCGGCGGGGTCGTCGAAGACCGTGACGCCGCGGCGGCGCAAGTCGGCGAGCACGTCCAGCGAGTCGGCGCGCGCCCCCCCGGCGGCCTGGGGCAGGAAGAACGCGCGGCCGCCGCCGAGGATCACGTCGATGCCCTGGCGCGCCATCTGGGCCGCAATCTCGGCCTCCATGTTGCGGCTGGGCACATGCGCCGCGAACGCCGCCGGCGTGGCATGCGTGATGCGGCACGTTGCGACGAGGCCGGTGGCGAGGCCCGCCGCCTCGGCCGCTTCGAGCACCGTCGGGACGGGCCGCCGGTCGTCGTCCACCGAGATCGCGCCGTTATACGTCTTGACGCCCGCCGCGTAGGCCGTCGCCCCGGCCGCCGAGTCGGTAATGCGGCTGTTGGTGGAGTGCGTGGCGGCGTTGCCCACGAGCAGCTCGTCGAGCGCCAGCCGCGCCCCCGGGTTCGTGAGCCGCAGGTAGTCGCGCGCCATCGTGAACGAAGCCGGGCCGCACCCATCCGAGATGAACAGGATGACGTTCTTCGGTTTGGCCGCGCTGCGGCCGGCTTGCTGCGCCGAGGCCGCCGGGCCGCCGAGCATTATGAGGAGGAGCAGCGCCAGCCCGAGGGCGCGCCGCAAGCGCAGGGCGCAGGAAGCAACCATGACGGTAAGGAATCGCGTGGGAAGAAGGCGCGCCGCGCTTCAGCACGGCCTGTAATCCTGTGCTACTCCGCCTGGCGAAAAACGTTTGACCCCTCCTTGCCCGCGCCGCGCGCTGCCGGCATTCTTAATGAGATGTTTATACGGGCTTTTCGCCTGCCAGCAGGATCATCTCGTCCGGATCGTAGAACGCCCGCAGCGCGCCGCCGCCGGCGCTCCAGCGGGCCACGTCCACCACGGCGACGGCGCCCTTGCGAAAGCGCACCCTGGCGCCCGTCAGCTCCTCCAGGAGGACGCCGAGATCGGGCTGGTGGCCCACGATAGCGAAAGAGCGCTCCTTGCAGCGCGCGGCCAGTTCGCGCACGTCCGCGAGGGAGGCGCCGGGGGCGAGGGCTTCGTCCGTCTCTGCGGCGAGGTCCCAGGCGGGGGCCAGTAGGGCCGCCGTCTGCTGCGCCCGCGCGTAAGGGCTCGTGAAGAGCACGTCGGGGCGCATCGCCAGGCGGGCCAGCCCGGCGACCTGGGCGCGCAGCTTCGACAGGCCCCGCTCGGTGAGCGCACGGTCGCGGTCGGCGCCGCTGGGCGCCGCGTCCTCAGCGACGCCGTGGCGGATAATGAATAATTGCCTCATAAAAAGCAGACCCGTCAAAAAAGCGCTTAGCGCGCCGCCCCCGGTCGGGGCGGCCCGGGGGGGCAGGCGCCGGGAAAGGTGAGTTTTTCGGCCGGGTATTGTATTTTGCCCTCGACCCGCACAGGCCCGCTCGACCACGCCGCCGGGTATACGCATCGCTAAATTAAACCCACCGAGGAGACATAATGAAGCTTACCGTCATCGGAGCAGGTAACGTTGGCGCCACCGTTGCGGAGAACGTCGCCCGCAAGGATATCGTCAACGATGTGGTGCTCATCGACATCGTGGAAGGCCTCCCGCAGGGCAAGGCGCTGGACATGGCCCAGGCGGGTCCGATCAACCTCTACGACACCCGCGTCAAGGGGACGAACAACTACGAAGACACGGCCGACTCGGACATCTGCGTCATCACGGCGGGCCTCGCGCGCAAGCCGGGCATGAGCCGCGACGACCTGCTGCTCAAGAACGCGCAGATCGTGCGCTCGGTGACCGAGCAGTTCGCCAAGCACAGCCCGAATGCCATCCTCATCGTCGTCTCGAACCCGCTCGACATCATGACGTACGTCGCCTACGAAGCCAGCGGCTTCCCGGCGCAACGCGTGATGGGCATGGCCGGCGTGCTCGACACGGCGCGCTACCGCGCCTTCATCGCGATGGAGCTGGGCGTTTCGGTGCGCGACATCCAGGCGCTGCTCATGGGCGGCCACGGCGACACGATGGTGCCGCTGCCGCGCTTCACCTACGTCGGCGGCCTGCCGCTCACGACGCTGCTGCCTTCCGAGCGCATCAACGAGATCGTCGAGCGCACGAAGTTCGGCGGCGGCGAAATCGTCAAGCTGATGGGCACCTCGGCTTGGTACGCCCCCGGCGCGGCGGCCGCTGAAATGGCCGAAGCCATCGTCAAGGACTCGAACCGCGTGCTGCCCTGCGCCGTCATGCTCAACGGCCAGTTCGGCCTGAACGACCTGTTCATCGGCGCGCCGGCGCGCCTGGGCCGCAACGGCGTCGAGGAAGTGATCGAGGTGGAGCTGACCGACGACGAGAAAACGCTGCTCGCCAGCTCGGCCGAGGCCGTCCGCTCGGGCATCGAGGACCTCAAGCGCATCGAGAGCGCCGCGTAACGACCCGCGCGCCCGACGCCTGCAAAAGTCGCCGCTCCGAATCCGGAGCGGCGACTTTTCGTTTACCCCCCGAGCACACGTATCACCGGCAGGCGTATGGGCAAAGGGACCGATTTGGCGCTGCGGCGCAAGCTCTCGTTTCGGGCGGAAGGCAAGCGCCTGGTGCTCGTCAAGAAGCCGGTGGAAAGCATCGAGCACGTGCTGATGAAGGCTTTTCTGTGGGCGCTTTACCTGCCGGACTATCCGGATCTGCGCGTCGAGGTCCCCATCGGCCACCGCTACAAGCCCGACGTGACGGCCCTCGACGCGCACGGCCGGCCGCGCTTCTGGGGGGAGGCGGGCAAGGTCAGCCTCGAAAAGCTCGAGCGCACGGCGGCGCGCCTGCCGCACACGCACTTCGCCTTCGCCAAGTGGGCCGCCCCTCTGCGCCCGTTCCACACGGCGCTCCAGGCCGTGGCCGAGGCCGCGCCCCGCACGGCGCCGCTCGACCTGATCCGCTTCCCGCCCGACAGCGCCGAGCGCTTCCTGGAGGCCGACGGCGAGATCCGGATACGCCGCGAGGATCTGGAATGGGCGCGCTTCGGCGCCGTGTAATTCGGCGCGCCGGGAAGCCGGCGCCAGAACAAAAGCCCCGGGCGCGCATATACCCGCCTCGCCTGCGCGCGCGTGGCGCTGAGGCGCACACGCGCAGGCGTTTGTTAACTTTACGATGGTAGCGCAGTGGTACGGACAATCATGATAGCCCTCGCGCTGGCCCTGGCGGCCCCGGCGGCGCTCGTCGGGTGCGACTCGGCGGAGGCCCCCGAGGTGAGCATCCAGGATTTGCGCGTGGGCGAGGGCGAGGCGGCGCAAGTCGGCGACTCGATCTACGTGCACTACAAAGGCTGGACCGAGTCGGGGAGCGTGTTCGACGAAGGCGCGGCGGGTTTGCTGCTGCGCCCGATGAGCGTCATCGACGGGTGGGTGCAGGGCATTCCGGGGCAGCGGGTCGGCGGGCTGCGGCGGCTGACCATTCCGCCGGAACTCGGCTACGGCGCGCGCGGCATCCGCGACGCCTCGGGAGCGTGGGTGATTCCGCCCAACGCCACGCTCGTCTTCGACGTGGAGCTGCGCCGCGTCGTCCGGCTGAAGTAAGCGGCCGAGCTTACGGCGGCGGCTCCAGGTCCACGAGCGTAGCGCCCCACCCGCCGCCCGGGCCGGCGAGCGCGAAATGCCGCACGTAGGGCAGGCGCGCCAGCAGCGCGTGCACGCCCTCACGGAGCGCGCCGCTGCCTTTGCCGTGGATGATGCGCGCCTGAAGCATGCCTCGGGCGCGGCACGCTTCCAGGTACTCAGGGATCAGCCCGCCGATGTCGCCCGGCCGGAACGTGTGCAGATCCAGCACGCCGTCGATGGGGTATTCTACGGGCTCCACGCGCGCGCGCGCCCTACGGCTTGGTGAAAATGATGATGTGCTGCTGCGGGAGCACGCGCAGCGTCCGCTCCCACGTGAAGCCCGCCCGCACCAGCTCCCGGCGCGCCTGCTCCTCGGACATGCGGTGCAGCGTGTGGATCGGGATCGTGGCGTCCTCGGCGCGGTACTCTACCAGCACGACGCGCCCGCCCGGCCGCAGGGCCTCCCGTACGCTCTGCATCATCTCGTAAGGATAGCTGAACTCGTGGTAGGCGTCCACGATGAGGGCCAGGTCGATCTCGCCCGGCGGCAGGTTGGGCGACTTCTCGGAGCCGCGTACGGGCGTCACGTTGGCCAGGCCGAGCGAGTCGGCGCGGGCGCGGATGAAGTCCAGCATCCCGGCGTCGATATCGACGGCGTAGACCTTGCCCTGGGGCGTCTGCGGGGCAATGCGAAAGGTAAAGTAGCCTGTGCCGGCGCCCAGGTCGGCCACGATGTCGGTGGGCCGTAGCCCCAACACCTGCACGAGGCGCCCCGGAAGCTCTTCGGCCTCGCGCGAGGGCCGTTCGAGCCACATCGCGCCCGTGTGGTCGATGGTGCGCGCGATCTCGCGGCCCATGTAGAACTTGCCGGAGCCGCGAGGGCTGCCCGGCCGGAACTCATAACCCTCGGGGGTGCGCTGGCCCCGCACGAGCCGGTCGCAGCCTGCCGCCGCGAAGAGCAGGCTCAGCGCCAGCAGAGGCAGGGGCCACGATTTCCGAAAATTCCACACAGGCGGCATACCGACGTTGACGTTTACGCGCGCTCGCCTCGGAGCACGAGGTTCCGCCCGATGCCGCCGAGTACGCGCGCGCGCCTGGCCGAACGGGCCTATCTGCTCAGAACCCTACAGGGCCACCGATAAGTTCCATTTGCCCACCCCCGAACGCCCCTTCCGGCCCGACTGCCGCAGGACCTACACCCTTCAAGATCGCCGATACATTGGGTTTGAGCGCCCACGTTTGTCGGCGCGGCACGCGCGGCCTTCGCCCCCCGTGAAGGCGGCCTCCAGGGCCTCCAGCGGGTCGTCGCCCTCGTGAAGCACCGCCAGGAAGCCGCCCTTGTGGGCGAAGGCCGCGCGGCCTTCCAGGCGCGTGAAGTCCCAGGGCTCCTGCTCGCCGGACCGGTAAAGGGCCGCCCTCCCCGAGCGCACATCGGTCGTGATGGTTGCAGAGGCGCCGTGCTCGGCGGCCAGCCGGCCCAGGGCGCTCCGGCGCGCCGGGGTGAGTTCCTCCCGGAACTCCAGCACCGCTTCCCCCCGAACGCTGAGCAGGCGCGCCCGCGCGCGCACGAAGCGCTCGGCTGCGACCCGGCTTTCGACGCCCTCTACGTTGCCGAGGTACCCCATCAGGTCCAGCGCCCAGCCGCGCATCAGCGCGTGCATCCACGCTCCGGGGGCCACGCGGTCCATCGCGCCGAACGCGCGCAGCACGAAGCCCTCGATGGGGCTGTCGAGCGCGCGCACCGGGGCCGCCATGCCCACGGAGGCGGCGGCGCGGTCCGCCCCGTAGACATCGCGCCTGCTTTTGTAGTCCGCCCACGCCGCCGGGGCCAGATCCAGCCCGAGCCAGTCGGCCACGAGCACAAAGGCCGCCGGCAACGCCAGGTCGTGGTGGTGGTCGAAGTTGGCAAACTCGGGCTCGAACCTGCCGCCCACGTCCACGACGACGACCGACGCATCGGCAAGCTCTTCGGGCCGGGGCTCGCGCCGTTCGACCGCGAGCCCCTCGAACCGGGCCAGCGCCAACGCCGAGGCGGCCCACTCGTCGAAGTGGGCCGTTCCGGGGTGCGTGACGACGAGGCGGGGGGCGGAGGGCATAGGGCGGGCAGGGAAAAGGGGGCCGCCCCAAGGTACGCTGCGCTCAGTCCGTCAGGCCGTAGTAGGCTTTTACTTCTTCGTAGTTCCGCAGGTCGATGGGCCGCTTGCCGTGGCCCAGCTCGTCGATGACGACGACCTTGATCCGGTAGCTCGGCTGCGCGCGGGGGTTGACCTCGGCCGTGGACGACTCGTAGAACACTTCGAGGAAGTTGCGCTCGAAGGCGTAGCCGAGCGTGAGCGTGTAATCGACGGCGGGCTGCGTCGGCGACTCGACGCCGTAGGTGTAGGGCATGGCCGTCCAGGTGTCGAACTTGCGGAAGTAGACCAGTACGGCGCCGTGGTCCACGACCGACCGGGTGATGCTCGGCGCGTCGTACTGCGCCGAGGCCACGAGGCCGGAGGCGTCGAGCGAGGCGTCGGCGGCATTGAACTGGAACTCGAAGGAGTGCACCCCGGCCCGGCGCGGCTCGTCGGGACCGTAGGTGTCGCTGCATCCGCCGAAGAAGGCGGCGAAAAGAAGGAAGATGGAGGCCTGGAGCGCACGTTTCATGAGCAGATCCGTCAGGAGGTTCAGGGGATGCCGTTTGACCGCGTACCGTCCAAATACGGCGCCGGTCCTGCCGCAGGCGCCGCCCGGCCCGGCGCCTGCACGATCCAAGTGCCGGATAACACGCAGGTTGCGAGGCGCGGCGCCCCTCCCCTCGGGAGAAGGTCGCGGCGTTCCGAGCGTCCAGAATACAGGGCGCCGCTAATCGCGAAAAATGGCGACGACGGCCTTGCCCTCGGGGGTCGCGTAGGCGCGGTGCATGCCGGGCGTGTTGAACGGCATGGCGAGGTTGCCTTCGCGGTCGAGCGCGATGACCC
>CBDTTW010000010.1:0-34025 GCA_965363675.1 uncultured Rhodothermaceae bacterium | reverse complement strand
TTCCTCAAGCGCGGCCTCTCGGCCACCATCGAGGAATGGCTGATGAGCGCCGAGTACATTATGTCGCAGGGCAACGCGGGCGTCATCCTGTGCGAGCGCGGCATCCGGACGTTCGAGACGTACACGCGCAACACACTGGACATCTCGGCGATCCCGGTCGTGAAGAAACTCTCGCATCTGCCGATCATCGGCGACCGTCGTGCAGTCGCGCAGCCACCTGCCGATCTTTGTCGATCCGAGCCACGGCACCGGCATCCGCAACAAGGTGACGCCGATGGCCCGCGCCGCCGTCGCCGCCGGCGCCGACGGCCTCATGGTCGAGATCCACCCCGACCCCGAGCAGGCCCGCAGCGACGGCCCGCAGTCGCTCTTCTTCGACCAGTTCACCGACCTGATGCGCCAGGTGCGCCTCATCGCCGAGGCCATCGGCCGCACCGTCGCCCCGCCGCAGCCTGTCGATGCCGGCTTTGCCGCCCCCGACTGAGCGCCGCCGAATCGTAGGCCAAAGGTTGCGTTTCCGGCGGCCGGCCGTCGCTATTATAGGCCATCGCAGCCGCCGCCTCGGGCAGGGGCGGACCGGTGAACCGTGCACTGCGCCTTGAGAGGAATCGATACATGTGTGGAATCGTTGGGTATATCGGGCATCGGCAGGCCGATGCCATTTTGATGAACGGCCTTCAGCGCCTGGAGTACCGGGGCTACGACTCGGCGGGCGTCGCCCTCGTGAGCGGCGACAAGCTTACCGTGCGCAAGCAAAAGGGGAAGGTCAAGGAGCTTGCCGGCGACATCGAGCGCAACCCCATCGCCGGCACGCTCGGCATCGGGCATACGCGCTGGGCCACGCACGGCTTCCCGAGCGACAAGAACGCGCACCCGCACTGCAACACCGCCGGTGACTTCGCGCTCGTGCACAACGGCATCATCGAGAACTACGCCGCCATCCGCGAGCAGCTCACGCGCAAGGGCGTCGTCTTTCAGAGCGAGACCGACACCGAGGCGCTCGTGCACCTGATCGACGACGTGCGCGCCCGCACCGGCCTGCCGCTCGTCGAGGCGGTGCAGCAGGCCCTCACGCAGGTTGAAGGCACCTACGGCATCGCCATCGTCTCCGCCGCCGACCCGGATCTGCTCATCGCGGCGCGCAACGGCAGCCCGCTCATCCTCGGCGTGGGCGAAGGCGAATACTACCTCGGCTCGGACGCCGCCGCCATCGTCGAGCATACGCGCCAGGTAGTGTACCTGCACGAGGGCGAGCTGGTCGTGATTACGCGGGGAGGCTTCGAGGTGAAAAGCACCGGCAACGTGCGCCTCGAAAAGGAAGTCCACCAGCTCGAATGGGACCTGGAGGAAATTGAGAAAGGCGGCTTCGAGCATTTCATGCTCAAGGAGATTTTCGAGCAGCCCGAGTCGCTGGAGAACTGCATGCGCGGCCGCATCCGCCTGGAGGAGAACTGCATCCAGCTCGGCGGCCTCATCGACGTGCTCGACCGGCTGCGCAGCGCCCGGCGCATCATCATCGCCGCTTGCGGCACCTCGTGGCACGCCGGGCTGGTGGGCGAGTACCTGATCGAGGACCTGGCGCGCATCCCCGTCGAGGTCGAGTACGCCAGCGAGTTCCGCTACCGCAGCCCGATCCTGCGCCCCGAAGAGGACGTGGTCATCGTGATCTCGCAGAGCGGGGAGACGGCCGACACGCTCGCCGCCGTCCGCGAGGCCAAGCGCCAGGGCGTGCTCGTGCTGGGCATCTGCAACGCCGTCGGCTCGACGATTGCCCGCGAGACCGACGCCGGCGTGTACCTGCACGCGGGGCCGGAAATCGGCGTGGCCTCCACGAAGGCGTTTACGGCGCAGGTGGCCGTGTTGACGATGCTGGCGCTCAAGCTGGCCGAGAAGCGCACCATCAGCGACGCCGAAATGGCGCACTACCTCCAGGCGCTCTCGGAGGCCCCCGCCAAGGTGCGGCAGGTGCTCGAACAGGACGCCCTGCTCCGGGACATGGCGAAGGTGTTCCGCTACGCCTCCAACTTCCTCTACCTCGGGCGCGGCTACAACTTCCCGGTGGCCCTCGAAGGCGCGCTCAAGCTCAAGGAAATCTCGTACATCCACGCCGAAGGGTACCCCGCCGCCGAGATGAAGCACGGCCCGATTGCCCTGATCGACCGCTTCATGCCGGTCGTGTTTCTGGCGACGCGCGACAGCACGTACGAAAAGGTGCTCTCGAACATCGAGGAGGTGGCCGCCCGGCACGGCTCGGTCATCGCCGTCACCGACGGCGAGGACGAGACGCTCGACCGGTTGTGCGAGTACGTCGTACGGATTCCGCGCACCGAGGACGTGTTCGTGCCGCTGCTCTCGGTGGTCCCGTTGCAGCTCCTCTCGTACCACATCGCCACCATGCGCGGCTGCGACGTAGACCAGCCGCGCAACCTTGCCAAGAGCGTCACGGTCGAGTAATCCGGCAGGGCCTGGGCCGGGCGCGGCCGGGCTGCCTGAACGGGCGGTCCGGCCGCGCCCCGTTTTACGCCGGGCCGCCGCTCCCGGGTATTTTCCGGTTTGGGGCCCCTGCGGAAGCCCTTTGCAGGGGCTCGCGGCTTGCTATTGGGTGACCATTTTTGCTTATTCGGACGTTTCGGGAGTGCAACGTTGCGGAAAAGCGCATAAGAAAACGTTCGCTCCCCGCGTTATGTAGTTGTTTACAGGGAGTATAGGTTCGCCTGGCGTCAAGGAGCGCAAGCATGGAAGATCGCAGAGAAAAGCGGGTGTTGGTGATCGACGACCACGAGTCGGTGCTCGGGGCGCTGGAGCAGGTGCTGGAGACCATGGGCGTGAGCTTCATCGGCGCGCCGGACCCGGCGACGGGCCTCGACCTGGCGCGCACCGAGCGCCCCGACCTCATCCTGTGCGACTATTACATGGAAGGGCTCAACGGTCTGCAAGTGCTCGGGCGTTTGCGCGGCGATGCAGGCACGGCGGCCATTCCGTTCGTGCTGATGACGATGGACGACTCGCTCGAAGCCAGGGCGCTGGAGGCGGGGGCGGACGGCTTCGTCTCGAAAAGCGCCGGCGATCTGATCACGGCCATCATCGAGCACGTCGAGTCGAAAGGCGGGGCAGGCGCGGCGGCGCTGGGCTAGGCGCGGCCGGGTCAGCGCAGGCCGAGGCGCGCTTCCAACTCGTCGTAGCGCGTGCGGCTCACCGAGAGCTTGCGCCCGTCCTTGAGGCGCAGCGCGTAGTCTCCGCCGCCCCGGTTGAGCAGCGCGTCCACCTGCTCCAGGCGCACGATGGTCGAGCGGTGGACGCGAAAGAAGTGCTCCGGGTTCAGGCGCTCCTCCAGGTTCTGCATGCGCTCGCGGATGATGAACTTTTCCTGCCCGACGTGCAGCTCGGCGTACGGCCCGTCGGCCGTCACGAAGTCGATGGCCCCGACCGGCACCACGCGCACCTGCCCCCGCGACTCGACGGCGATGCGCTCCAGGTAGGGCTGCGCGGCGCGCGCGCGCGGCGGCGGCGGCGCGCCGGGGGCCAGGCCCTGGAGCAGCGCCATGAGCCGGTCAGTCAGGGCGCCCACCTCCTTTACGGCGAGCTGCTTGCGCGCCCGCTCGAACGCCTGCTCGAAGCGCTCGTCCTCGAACGGCTTGAGCAGATAGTCCACGGCGGCCAACTCGAACGCCTTGAGCGCATACTGGTCGTAGGCCGTCACGAACATCGTGAGCGGCATGTGTTCCGGCCCGATTTCGCGCACGACCTCGGTGCCCGTGAGCCCCGGCATCTGGATGTCGAGGAAGACCAGGTCCGGGCGCAGCCTGCGGATCGCCTCGGCGGCGTCGAGGCCGTTGGCGGCTTGGCCGACGATCTCGACGCCCGGTTCGAGCGCCAGCAGGTCCTCCAGGCGCTGCCGCGCCAGCACCTCGTCGTCGGCGATGAGCACGCGGATGGGCGTGGGGTCGGGCATCAGCGGGCCTCGGCGCCTATGCTGAGCGCCTGCGTGCGCAGATCGCCGGCGCGGTGGTACGGCAAGGTGATCTCGGCTAGGAAGCCGCCCTCGGGCGCGTTGCGGAACGTCAGGCTGTGGGCGAGGCCATAAAGCCCTTCCAGGCGCGCGAGCGTGTTGCGCAGCCCGACCCCCCCGAGGGCCGACTCGGCGCCGTCGCCGCTCTGGAAGCCGGGGCCGTTGTCCTGCACGCTCAGGCGCAGGCGTTCGCCGTCGCGGCGCGCGCGCAGCACGATCAGGCCGCGCCCTTCCGTTTTGCTGACCCCGTGCTTGATGGCGTTCTCGACGAGCGGCTGAAGGATCATGCTCGGCACCATCGCGTCGAGCGCCTCCGGGGCGATTTCCTCGCGCACCGTCAGCGAATCCTGAAACCGGATCTGCTGAATCTCCAGGTAGTCGTTCAGAAAGGCCATTTCCTGATGCAGCGGCACCTCCTGAAGGTTCGACTCGTCGAGCGTGTAGCGCAGCAGCGCGCTCAGCCGGGCGATCATGCGGCGCACCCCCTTGGGGTCGCGCTCGACGAGCGAAGAGACGGCGTGCAGGGTGTTGAACAGGAAATGCGGGTTGAGCTGTATCCGGAGCGTCTCCAGGCGCGCCTCGGCGAGGGCCGCCCGGAGCTGGTTGGCTTCCTCCAGCCGCTCGCGGTAGCGCTTGAAATAATCGCGCGCAAAGCCGGCCGCCAGCACGCCCGCATAGATGATGAGGTCGTTGAGGAACCAGAACAGCCGGAAGCCGAACACCGACGCGGCCGAGGCGGGCGGGCCGTCGGGCTTCGGAAAGGGGAAGACGAAGACGCGCAGGGCATTGTCGTAGACGGTGGCCCCGTAGGAGACGGCCAGGCCGATGCCGAGGTGCAGCAGCGCGAAATACGGCCAGTTATGCCGGTCCACCCCGTACCGGCGGCAAAGCTCAAAGACGAGCGGCGTGGCGAGCACCCAGAACAGGAACGAGCTGAGCGAGCGCACGATCTCGCGCAACTCGTGCCCGGCGTGCGCGTGCCCGAAGCGCGGGTCGAGGATGCGCGAGAGCGCCATGAGCAGCGCCAGCATCGTCCAAGCCCCGACGATGGCCGCCCATTCCCGCCGGCTCGCGCCGAGGAACCCCCCGGGCTCGGGCAGGCGGTGCGAAGCGTCGGCGACGTGCAAAAGGCTCACGGGGAAGGAGGGTAGGAGTTGCGCGTGAGGCGGCGCGACCGGGGGCCGGATGCTTTCAGGAATACGAAATCGCGCGCCGCCGCGCAACCCGGGCTGCTACGGAATGCACGCCCGCAGCGACGAACCGCACGCTGCCGCCACGAAACGCCGGGCCTTCCACGGGGCAGGCGAAGAGGGCGTAAGTGTAGTAAACGGGTCGCCGCGCCGGCGCGAAAAAGGCTTATGACGCCCACCGTGCGATCCGTGAGCGGCAGGTGCACTTCGTGACGCGGCCTGTAACCGAAGCGCCGTACGCGCGCTATACTTGCCGTGGGTTCGCTGATGAAGTATGCCTGACTTGGGGACGGGCATCCAGTCGCACGGCATCAGTGAGCCCACGGGCCGCTCGGCATGTCGCCGGGCGGCCCCCCTTAACCGGGGCTTCGACTTCAGCCGCACACGGCTGCGGAAATATTATATAAAGAGGCATCCATTATGAAAAAAGCTACGTTCGCACTGCTGCTTGCGTTTGCATTGATGCTGCCGGCGGCGCAGGTCGCCGGCGCGCAGGACTTCGGGCGGCGCGGCGGGCCCCCCGGCGGACCCATGGGCGCCCCCACGACGGCCGCCGCCGGGCGCATCCAGGGCCACGTCGTTGACGCCCAGACCAAGGAAACCATCGAGACGGCCACCGTCGCCGTGTGGCGCACCGCCGACTCGACGCTCGCCACGGGCGCCATCGCCGAGGACGGCGGCCGCTTCGACATCCAGGGCCTGCGCCCCGGACGCTACTACGTCACGGTCACGTTCATCGGTTACGTGCCCAAGCGCATCAACAACATCACCATCAACACCGAACGCCTCAACATCGACCTGGCCGAGGTGACGCTTACCCCGGCGACCTCGGTGCTCGACGAGGTGCAGGTCACGGCCGACCGCACGCAGATGGAGGTGCACATCGACCGGACGGTGTACACCGTCAAGGATCAGCTCGTCGCTACGGGCGGCTCGGCGACGGACGTGCTCAAGAACATCCCCGCCGTCGAGGTGGACGTGGACGGCAAGGTAAGCCTGCGCGGCAGCCAGAACGTGGCCATCATGATCAACGGCCGCCCCTCGCAGATGAGCCCCGACATGCTCGCGGCCTTCCTCGAAGGGCTGCCCGCCAACTCCATCGACCGCGTGGAGGTGATTCCCAACCCGTCGGCGCGTTACGACCCCGACGGCATGTCCGGCATCCTGAACATCGTGCTCAAGCGCGACACCAACATCGGCGTCAACGGCAACCTGACGGCCGGTCTGGGCACGCAGGATAACTACAGCGCCTCGGGCATGCTGGCGCTCGGGCGCGGCCCCGTCGGCCTGCGCGTCAACTACGGCCTGCGCACCGGCAAGCGCATCTCCGAGGGCGACCGCTTCAACGAGTATCGCCAGGCCGGCCCCGCCGACTTCCTGCAAACCTTCAACACCGGCGAGAACACCTCTTTCTCGCACAACCTGAACTTCAACCTCGACTACCGGCTCAACAACAAAAGCTCCTTCTCCGGCTTCGGCACGCTCTCCTCGCGCAACAGCAACGGCGACGAGCTGACGACCTACGAGGAAATGAACGACCTCCGGGCGCTCGTGCGCAACTACGAACGCTTCAGCGGGCGGGACGGCGGCGAGGTCAGCGGCGAGGTGGGCCTGAACTTCAAGAGCGTCATCAAGCCGGCGGCCCACGAGCTGAGCGCCGAGTTCCGCTACGAAACCGAAGTCGAGCAGGACGAGCACGAATACCGCCAGGAGTTCCTGCGCGCCGCCACCGGCGTCTTGCCGCCCTCGCTCCTGGAGAACACCGACCAGGATGAGGACAGCGGCGACATGGTGCTTCAGGCCGACTACATGCGGCCCCTCGGCGCCGACACGCGCATGGAGGCCGGCTACAAGGGCCTCGTAGACCGCCTCAACAGCAGCCTCTACAACCAGGACTTCAACCCGGCCACCGGCCTCTGGACGCCTGACGCGACCGAGAACAACGAGTTCGTCTACGACCAGCAGGTGCACGCCGTCTACGGCATCCTCGGGCATCAGCTCGGCAAGGTGGGCATGCAGGTCGGCCTGCGCGCCGAGACGGCCATCACGACGTTCGACCTCAAGACGACCCGGGAGGCCTACGACAACAACTACACAAGCCTTTTCCCGAACGCCTACGTGAGCTACCAGTTCACGCCGCTCACGTCGCTGCGCCTGAGCTACAGCAAGCGCATCCAGCGGCCGCACACGCGCATGCTCAACCCGTTCTCGCCCAACGAGGACCCGCTGTTCCGCCGCGTGGGCAACCCGTACCTGAAGCCCGAGTACATCCACGCCTTCGAGGCCAACCTGAGCACGAACAAGGAGAAGTACTCGCTCACGGTCAGCCCGTACTACCGCCACTCCGTGGACCTGATGCGGCACTACACGAGCATGGACGCCGCCGGCGTCACGACGCTCTCGTTTGCCAACCTCGCCACGAGCGACAGCTACGGCGCCGAGTTCATCGGTTCGCTCCGCCCGTCGAGCCGCATCAACATGTTCGCCAGCTTTAACCTGTACCAGATCTCGACGGACGGCACCAACGTCGAGGCGTCGATGACGAACCAGGCGCTCGGCTGGGGCGCCCGCGCCAACGCCAACATCGTCATCACGCCGACGCTCGACGCGCAGATCATGTACTTCTACCGCGCGCCGATGAAGATCGAGCAGGGGCACATGGGCGCCTTCGCCATGAGCAACATCGCCCTGCGCCAGCGCCTGATGGGCAACAAGGCCAGCCTGACGCTGCGCGTGAACGATTTGTTCGACCAGATGGCCTTCACCATGTGGCGCGACACGCCGCAGTACTACCTCTCGACCAACCGTTACGGCAACGCCCGCACGTTGCAGCTCGCCCTTCAGTACAACTTCGGCAAGCAGGACAACAGCCGCCGGAGCCGGTTCCAAGAGGGCACGCGCGACCGCGGCGGCGAGTTCGAGGAAATGCAGTACCAGTAGGCGGCCCTGTAGGCGGCTCTGCTGCGGCGCAAAGGGCGCTCCTCATTCCGGGGAGCGCCTTCGCCGTTTTACGGGGGCATCGTCCGAGCGCAGAGGCTCAGTTCGAGAAGAAGAGCATGCCGTTGCCTTCGAGCAGGATCAGGTCCTGCACGGCGAACCAGCCTTCGTTGCGGTCGCCGGCGGTGTTCTGGTACGGCGCATCGGCGGGCCGCTCGATATCGACGAGCAGCGCCAGGTCCTTCTTGATCTCGCGGCCCTCGGCGTCCTTGCCGACGGGCGTCTGGGGGGCGATGTCCGAGATGCGGCCTTCGAGCGCGCCGATGAGCGCGCCCCGGCGGTCGTAGAGCTGCACGCGGGCGCGCTTGCCAATGAGGCTGTAGAGTTGCTCGTTCACGAGTAGATCGGTGGGGTAGGGGGGTCGGGTTTACGGAAAGCTCAGGGGCGCAGCGCGAGCGCCACGACCGAGCGCGGCGGCAGCGTCACCTCCAGGGCGTCGCCGGAGAGGCGCGCGCCCGTGAAGGGCTGCGGCCGGACGACCTCCGGCTGCGCGAACGTGTTGTGCGCCTGCATGGCCGGGGCCGTCAGGACGCGCCCGGATACGCTGCCGTAGCGCCTGCCGTGCACCCCGAGGCGGAGGGCGTGCGCCTCGCGCGGGTCGAGGTTGGAGAGCGTCAGAAAGACTTGCCCCGACGAGTCGCGCGAGGCGCTGCCCGTCACATGGGGGATGCGCACGCCGCCGCTCTCGAACATGCCCGCCCGCAGCGTAAGCGGGAGGCTCACGGCGTCGTGGTGGGGCGCGTACATCTCGAAGACGTGGTACGTCGGCGTGAGCACCATTTTGCCGGGCTCCGTCAGGATCATCGCCTGGAGCACGTTGAGCGTCTGGGCGATGTTCGCCATGCGCACGCGCTCGGCGTGGCGGTTGAAGATGTCGAGCGAGACGGCCGCGATGAGCGCGTCGCGGAGCGTGTTCTGCTGGTAGAGGAAGCCGGGGTTCGTGCCGGGCTCTACGTCATGCCAGATGCCCCACTCGTCTACGATCAGCCCGACGCGCCGCTGCGGGTCGTAGCGGTCCATGATGGTGCTGTGGCGCGTGATGAGCTCTTCGATGTGGAGCGCCCGTTCGAGCGCGCGCGTCCACTCCTGCTCGTTGAAGTCGGTGGCCGAGCCTTTGCGGTCCCAGTTGTGGACGATGGTGTAGTAGTGCAGCGAGAGGCCGTCCATCATGCGGCCCGCCTGGCGCATGAGCACGTCGGTCCAGTTGTAATCCTCGGAGTTCGCGCCGCCGGCGATTTTGTAGAGTCGGTTGTCGCCGTAGTTGTTCAGGTAGGTGGCGTAGTTGCGGTAGAGGTCGGCGTAGTACTCGGGGCGCATGTTGCCGCCGCAGCCCCAGTTCTCGTTGCCGACGCCCCAGAAGCGCACGCGCCAGGGTTCGGCGCGGCCGTTGGCGGCGCGCAGGCGGGCCATCGGGCTTTCGCCGCCGAAGGTCATGTACTCGACCCATTGGGCCATTTCCTGCACGCTGCCGCTGCCCACGTTGCCGACGATGTACGGCTCGGCGCCCAGCTTTGCCGCCAGCTCCATGAACTCGTGCGTGCCGAAGCTGTTGTCCTCCACGACGCCGCCCCAGTGCGTGTTGATGATGGTGGGGCGCTGGGCGCGCGGCCCGATGCCGTCTTTCCAGTGGTAGGTGTCGGCGAAGCAGCCTCCGGGCCAGCGCACATTCGGGATGCGGAGTTTGCGCAGCGCTGCGATCACGTCCTCGCGGTAGGCGTACGCGCCGGCGGCATTCTTCTCCCAGAAGCCGCCGTAGATGCTGCGGCCGAGGTGCTCGGCAAAGTGCCCGTAGATGTGCCGGCTGATGACCGGGCCTTCGGCGTCGGCGCCCAGGGAGCCGGTGATCGGGGCCTGGGCGCGGGCCGCTTCGGGGGCGCAGGCGCAGAGCAGCGCGAGGAGCGCGGCGCCGAGGAGGGCAGGGCGGCGTTTCATGGGCGTGAATGTACGGGGGTGAACGGAGGCCGACGGGAAGCCGTAGTATAGCCGGAGGCCGCGCGGAGTGCAATACGTAAGGGTGCGGGCGGCGCGCCAAGGTTGCCTATATTAAGGTCCCTGGTCACAACCGCTTGCCGTCAGGGGCCGGCTTTGCCGCCTCGCTCACTCTCTGCGCTTTTTCGCTGCTCCCAGATGAACCTGTCGAACCCGCCGGAGTCGCAAGGCGCGCCGGATCTGGCCGCCCTGATCGCGCACGTTCCGGCGCCCATGGCGGCGCACGCCGAAGGGCGCATCCTCGCCGCGAACGAATTGCTGCAGGAACTGCTGGCCCTCGGCGCCCCGGAGGGCCGCCAGCTGGCGGACTTCATCGAGGCGCCCGGCCCCGAGCGCGTCGCCGCGCATTTCGCCGCCGCCGAGCCGCGCGCAGCGCTGCGCGCGACGCTTCGGCGCCCGGACGGCGTGTCGGTGCACGTAGAGATGCACACCTCGCAGCGCGGCGCGGCGGGCGCCGAGGTGCATTTTACGACCCTGTGCGACCTGGCCGACGCCGAGCGCTACGCGATGCAGAGCCGGGGCGCCTGGAGCCGCTTCATCCGCCTGGGCGCCGACGCCACCTTCGTCACTTCGGCCGACCGGGTGTTCCTCGACGCCAACGAGGCCGCCGAACGCCTGACGGGATACACGCGCGAGGAGCTGCTGGGCATGCGCGCCGAGGAACTGCTGCTCGACCCTCGGCAGGTCCGAGAAGGCCCGGACTTCGAAATGTTGCAGCAGAACATGATTCACCGCGCCGAGCAGGTCCTGCGGCGCAAGGACGGCGCCCTCGTGCCCATCCAGGCGAACATCGGCGTGCTCGGGGAGGATGCCGTCATCGCCATCGTGCGCGACGTGACCGAGCAGCGCGCCATGGAAGCCTCGCTGCGCGCGAGCGAGGCGCGGTTTCGCCTGCTCGCCGAGCAGGCCCGCGACATGGTGTTCCGCCAGGTGTTCTACCCCGAGCGGCGCTTCGATTACGTAAGCCCCTCTTGCTACGAGCTGACCGGCTACACGCCCCAGGAGCATTACGACGACCCGTTCCTCAACGAGAAGATCACGGTAGAAGAATACCGGGTGCCTGAGGAAAAGCGCCCGGCGCTCGCCGACGGCGAGGTGCACCGGACGCGCTGGCGGCGCAAGGACGGCGTGCTGCTGTGGATCGAGGAGCGCGTGGTGCTCGTCCGCGACGCCGAGGGGCGGCCGGTCGCCGTCGAGGGCATCGCGCGCGACGTGACGGCCCAGGTCGAGGCGGAGCTGGCCTTGGCGCGCCGCGAGCAGTTCTACCGCGCCCTCTACGAGCAGTCCGGGGTCTGGACGACCATCGCCAACCGCGAGGGCCGCTTCACCGATGCCAACGACGCCGCGCTGCGCGCCCTCGAGTACACGCTCGACGCGTTCAAGCAGCTCTCGCTCGACGACGTGACCCACCCGGAAGACCGCGACCCCTCGCGCGCGTACTTCTCCGAGATCGTCGAGGGCAAGCGCGATACGTACGTGCTGGAGAAGCGGTACGTCACGCGCAGCGGCCGCACCATTCATACCGTGCTGCATACCTCCGCCGTCCGCGACGAGGGGGGGGGCTTTCTGTGCGGCATGGGCCAGGTGCACGACGTAAGCGCCCGGCGGGCCGCTGAGGCGGCGCTGCGCGCCAGCGAAATGCGCTTCCGCACCATCTTCGATGCGGCTCCGCTCGGCATTATCCTGGCCGACCTTCAGGAGCGCATCATGGAGCCCAACCCGGCCTTCTGCGCCATGACGGGCTACACCGCCGAGGAGCTGCGGGATAAAAACTGGCGGGACCTGACCCACCCCGACGACATCGCGGCGGAGCAGGAGATGGTGGACGAAATGCTCGCCGGCCTCCGGGAAGGCTATGCCAACACGAAACGCTACGTTCGCAAGGACGGGGGCCTCCTCACGGCGCGCCTCTCGCTCGTAATCATCCGCAGCCCCGAGAGCCGGCAGCCCCGGTACGTGCTGGGCCTCGTCCGCGACATCACCGAGCAGAAGGCCATCGAAGATGCGCTGCGCCAAAGCGAGCGGCGCTACCGCCTGTTCGCCGAAAACGCCACCGATGTGCTGTTCCGCGTGGGCGTGGCCAGCCGCGCTTACGAGTTCATCAGCCCCGCCATCGAGGCCATCGCCGGCTACGCGCCCGAGGAGCTGATCGGAAACGCTGCGCTTTCGCAAAGCCTCGTAGGGCCGGAGGACCTGGCGCGCCTGAGCCGCATCCTGGAGGGCGAGGAGTCGCCCGCCGAGACGATGCTCGTCCAGTGGATGTGCAAAGACGGCCGCCTCATCTGGACCGAGCAGCGCGTGACGGCGGTGCGCGACGAAAGCGGGGCCGTGGTCGCCTTCGAGGGCATCGCCCGCGACGTGACCGCGCGCGTGCTGGCCGAGCAGCGCCTTCAGGCCAGCGAGGAGCGCTTCCGCATGCTGTTCGAGCGCGCCTCCGACGGCATCCTGATCCTTTCGCCCGAGGGCGTGCTCACCGACGCCAACGACCAGGCGCTCCGTTTGCTCGGCCACACCCGCGCCTCGCTGCTCGGAACGCCCTACGTCGGCATCATCGGGCCGGAGTCGCTCATCTCGCAGCCGCTCATGCTGCTCTCGCTGGAAGAAGGCGAGTCGCGCTTTCTCGAACGCGCCTTCGTCCGCGCCGACGGCGAGTACCTGCTGGCCGAGGTGGGCCTGACGCGCATGCTCGGCGGCGAGATCCAGATGATCTTCCGCGACGTGACCAGCCGCAAAGCCTACGAGCAGGGCCTGATCGAGGCGCGCCGCGAAGCCGAGGAGATGAGCCGCATGAAGGATAACTTCCTGGCGAACATGAGCCACGAGATCCGCACGCCGCTCACGGCCATCATCGGCTACGCCGACCTGCTGGCCGACGAGGCCACGGGCGCCACCTTCACCTATGCCGAAACGATCCGGCAAAGCGGCGAGCGCCTCATGGAAACGCTCAACTCGGTCATGGACCTGGCGCAGCTCACGAGCGGCGCGCTCAAGCTGCGCCTGAAACGCACCGACATCCTGGCCGAGGTGCGCAAGTCTATGAACTTGTTCGCCGGGCGCGCCGCAGAGAAAAACCTGTCGTTCGTGCTGGAGGCGCCGGAAAATCCGGTCTCCGGCATGGCCGACGCCGCCGCCCTGGGCCGGGTGCTGAACAATCTGCTTTCCAACGCGCTCAAGTTCACCCCCGAGGGCGGCGTGGCCGTGCGCGTCGCCGAAGCCGAGGGCCGCGTGCGCATCGAGGTCCGCGACACCGGCATCGGCATCAGCAACGCTTTTCAGCCGTACGTTTTCGACGAATTCCGGCAGGAGTCGTCGGGGCACAGCCGCCGCTTCGAGGGCAACGGCCTCGGTCTGGCGATTACGCGCCAGCTCGTGGACCTGATGAACGGCGTCATCGAGGTGGAAAGCCGGCCGGGCGAGGGGGCGGTGTTCATCGTGACGCTTCCCGCCGCCGACGAGGCGCCGGGGCCGCAGGCCGAGGCGCCGGGGCGCGAGGCGGCCTTTGCCCCGGCCGCCGCCCGCATCCTCATCGTGGACGACGATCCGAACGCGCGTCTGCTCATCCGCACCATTCTGCAAGAGGGCGCCGAGGTGCGCGAAGCCGAGGACCCCGAGGGGGCGCTTGCCTTCGCCCGCGCCGAGCGCGTAGACCTGGTGCTGCTGGACATCAACCTCGGCCGGGGCGCCGGCGGCCCCGAGCTGCTCGAAGCCCTGCGCGCCTTGCCGGGCTACAACCGCGTGCCCATCGTGGCCGTGACGGCCTACGCCCTGCCCGGCGACGGCGCCCGCATGCTCGACCAGGGGTTCGATGCATACCTGAGCAAACCTTTCCGCAAAGCCGAGCTGGCGGCCCTCGTCGCCCGGCTCGTCCACCGCTCGAACTGAACCCGCGCCCCGTGGAACTGAACCTTACTACGCCCGCCGTCCTGTTTCCCACGGTTTCGCTGTTGCTGCTGGCCTATACCAACCGGTTCCTGGCCCTGGCGGCGCTCATCCGAAGTTTGCACGACCGCTACGCCGCCAACCCGGACGATATTCTCGTCAAACAAATCAACAACCTCCGCTACCGGATCGTGCTGATCCGCAACATGCAAGCCTTCGGGGTGCTGAGCCTGTTGGCCTGCACGGTGTGTCTGTTCGCGCTGTTCGCGGGGTATCCGGCCGTGGGTAAATGGCTTTTCGGCGCGAGCCTCCTGCTGATGATGGTCTCGCTCGGGCTCTCAGTGCGCGAGATCCAGGTGTCCGTCGATGCGCTCAACCTGCAACTCCATACGTTGGAGGCGCTTAAGCAAAAAGAAGCCTGAGCAGGGAGTTATTTCGTCCACATAATGGATGAAATGCGCCATGCCCGGGGCGGCGCCTTGCATTCCGGGCGATTTGGGCGTACCATAGGCTCGGACGCTATACATCTACGCCTGTTTTATGAAACGTACGAGCCCTTCCAGCCGGTCCAAGCAAACCATCAGCTATCAAATGAGCACGGGCTGGTACGAGCGCGTCAACCGCCTGGCGCAGATCAAGGGGCTTTCCATAGAGGAGTATACCCGCGAGGCCGTCCGGTGCGCCGTGGGTTCGGACGAGGAGCTTTTCGGCGGCTTGGCCGAGTACCGCCAGAGCTATACGCCGCCGCCCTCGCCCTTCGACTGCTGAGGCGCCGGCTTTTTGCACGTCCGGCCTGAACTATGCGGGCCTTGCCGAAACTTCCGGCAAGGCCCGCATGCGTTTGGAGCGAGACTGCATCAGGCGGTATGCACCCCGAGCAGGTGGTTCACCGGGCAGGTGCGCGTAAACGCCGTCTCGGTGATTACCACCCCGGCGATGGCCGTCGCCAGGCCTAGCCAGCCGCGCTTGCGACCCTTGAAGAGCCAGACCCCCGCCGCCAGCAGCGCCGGGCCGACCACCGAGCGCACCTTCTGATCTTTCTCGCCTACGTTCGTTTTCATGAAGCATCCTCCGGGTGAAGTTCGGGAACAGGATGCCGGTTGAACGCCCCGGCGGCGGGCTGAGGTTCAACCGTTTGTTACGAACCCGGCAGAACGAGGCTGCTCCATGCCTGCCCGGCGGGCGGGCGCGGCAGAGTTCTGGACGAAATGTGAAGCGCTCGGAACGCCCCCACCCGTTTTTTTGGAAAGGCTTGTAACAGGGCAAAAAGACGCCCCTATCGTTGCGAGTTGGTATCAAGCGCAGGGGGCCGCCGGCGAAAAGTGCGCGTTAGAGAACCTGTAGTCCACATACACACTCACTTAGCTATACGCATCGCCATGACGCTTATCCTTATCATCCTCATCGGTGGTTTGCTCGGTTGGATTGCCAGCAAGATTATGCACACGGACGCCCAGCAGGGCGTTCTGCTCAACGTCGTCGTCGGCATCGTCGGCGCTTTGCTGGCCGGCTGGATCCTCTCGCCGCTGTTCAACACCGGCAGCATCACCAGCGGCGACTTCAGCATCGGCTCGCTCCTGGTTTCGCTCCTGGGCGCCGTCGTGCTCCTTGCGATTGTCAACCTGTTTACCCGCCGCGCCGTCCGCTAACGGCCTTCCGGCCGATGAGCGCACGCACACGCTCAGCCCGTAAGCTGATCCGCAGCCCGTAAGCTGCACGCGGCAGATATAAAAACGCCCCGCGAGGCCGGTAAGCCTCGCGGGGCGTTTTTGACGTCGGGCCGGGCGTCTCAGTAGAAGGGGTTGGCGCGCAGATCGCGGAAAACGTTGCTGACCCAGATCAGCCCCGAGGGCACGAGCAGAACCGAGCTAAGGTATTGGCTCATTTCCAGCGACCGTTCCCACGGCCAGCCTCCGATGAAGTAGCTCGCTCCGGCGGCGAAGCCCAGCACCGTAGAAACGGAAAAGAGAACAACGAACATAAGCGCGTGATGTGCAAACCACTCCGCCACTCTCCGCATAAATACCCCTTTACTGGAAGGTTTGTGTGATAGGCGATCCATGTTGAAGCGCACCCTTTACGAGGTAGTTACAATTCGGGCAGGCGCTTGTTCCAACATAACCTCTTGAAAACAACCGTCTACCGCACAGATTCTGGAAGATATATCGGCGCCGGGCTGCGGTTTCTTAAGAACGTGCGAAAGAAGCTTTCCGAATAAACGGTGAAGCCTCCGCTTTACCCCGCCGGGCCGCGCCGCCGCCGGGCGGCTTTGCCTGCCGCATGGTTAACTTGGGCGCTCCCTGCCCCTCCCTGAGACCGGCTAAACCATGCCTCTGCGCGCCTTACCCGTTGTGCTGCTGCTCGCGCTCTGCCTTGCCCCGGCGGCTTCCGCCCAGGCGCCGAGCCCCCTGAATCTGCCTATGATGCCCTCGGTCGCGACCGAGGCCGAGCGCTTTACCGTGGAAGAGACGCCGGCCGGGCTTCTGCTCAAAACCGCGCGCTACACCCTGGAGATCGGCCGGGAAGGCTACGACGTAACCGTCCGGCGCGGCGGCGAGACGGTGCTTGCCACCCCGCGCGGCGCGGGCCTGGAGTGGACCGTAGGCGGCGCCGTGCACCGCGCCGCCGCCCTGGCCGCCTACGAGCGCGTCGGCGACCGGCTGGTGCTGGAGTACGCCGCCACGCACCCCGGCACGACCGTCCGCGTCGAGATGGCGCCGCGCGCAGGCTATGTGCAGGTGGCGGCGCGCGTGCTCAACGCGTCGGGCAGCTACTGGCCGTGGGTGCGGCACGAACTGGCCCCCTCGGGCAAGTGGTACGGCGGGGGGTTCCAGGGCTGGCGCAGCCCCCAGGTCATTCCGCTCAACAACGCCCGCATTCAGTCCGAGGGCTTCCTGCAAAACGGCGCGACGCAGGGCACGCCGATCTGGTACGCCACGCGCGGGGTGGGCGTGTGGGTGCGCACGCCGATGGACTTTGCCTATAGCATCAACGCGCTCACGCCGGGCGGCGCGCCGGACGGCCTGCTGTCCTTCCGCGTCCCCGAAGCCTCGTCGGTCACGTACGACCTCATCATCGCCGACGACATCCGGGGCGTTGTGCGGCGCCTGATCGACGCGGTGGGCTACCCGGCCGCAACGCCTCCCCAGGCGTTTTTTCGCGGTACGATCTACACCACCTGGGTCGAGTTCAAGACGGACATCAACCAGGAAAAGGTGCTCGCCTACGCGCGCGCCATCAAGAGCAACGACCTGCCGTGCGCCGTCATCGAGATCGACGACCTCTGGGAGCATCGCTACGGCGACCTGGAGTTTAACCCCGAGCGCTTTCCCGACCCGAAGGCGATGGTGGACGAGCTGCACCGCATGGGCTTCCGCGTGACGCTCTGGGTGCATCCGTTCGTAGCCCCCGAGAGCCGCACGTTTGCCGACCATGGCGCGCGGGGCTGGCTGCTCCGCGACCGCTCGGGCAACGTCGGGCTCATCAACTGGTGGAACGGCGTCTCGGCGGTGCGCGACTTTACGCGCCCCGAGGCGGCGGCGGCCTTCCGCGAGCAGTTGCAGGCGCTCCAGCGGCAGACCGGCCTCGACGGCTTCAAGTTCGACGGCGGCGACGAGCACCTCGTGCCCCAAGACTTGCAGGCCGCCGTAGACATTACCCCGTTCCAGTACGCCGACATCTACAACCGGGAGGCGGCCGCGCATTTCGACTGGAACGAGACGCGCGTGGGGGTGTACTCGCAGCCGCTCGGGGTGGTGATGCGCCTCATCGACAAGCACAGCGTCTGGAGCAATGAGAACGGCCTGGGCGCTCTCATCCCCGAGGGCGTGACGAACTCGCTGCGCGGCTATCCCTACCTCATGCCGGACATGGTAGGCGGCAACCAGTACGACGACGACCGCATCGACGCGGAACTGCTCGTTCGGTGGGCGCAGGCGTCGGCGCTGTTCCCGTTCTTCCAGTATTCGGTGGGGCCGTGGCATTACGGCGCGGAAGCCGTGCGCCTTTGCCGCGAAGCGAGCCGCCTGCACGAGCGTTTTACGCCGTACGTCTATGCCCTGGCCGAGCAGGCCCGCCGCACCGGCGAGCCTATCCTGCGGCCGCTCTGGTACAACGCCCCGCAGGAGGCTGAGACGCTCGAGATCACCGACCAGTTCATGCTGGGCGAGGATGTGGTCGTGGCGCCGGTGCTCGCCAAGGGGGCGCGCACGCGCGACGTATACCTGCCCGAGGGCGCCTGGCGCGACGAGACCACCGGCAAGCGCGTCGAAGGCGGGCGGTGGCTGCGCGGCTATGCGGCGCCGCTGGATGTGCTGCCGCTGTTCGTGCGCGAAGGCTCCGAGGCCGGGCGCACTTCGTCCAAGTAGCGCCGCCGCTTGCAACCCACGCGCCGTCGAGTATCTTTGCCCCTGAGACCTCCCTTTTCGGAACCCGGCCTATGCGACTCGACCTGCTCCACCCCCGCGACCAGATCACGATGATCCTCTCGCGGATCTACCGCGGCGGCATGACGACGACCTCGGGCGGCAACCTCTCCGTCCGCGAGCCCAACGGCGACATCTGGATTACGCCCGCCGGCGTAGACAAGGGCACGCTCTCGCCTCGCGACATCGTGTGCGTGCGCGCCGACGGCGGCGTCGAGGGGCTGCACCGGCCGTCGTCGGAGCTGCCGTTCCACCAGGCGATCTACGCCTGCCGTGAGGACTTGCGCGCGATCGTGCATGCGCACCCTCCGGCGCTCGTGGCCTTCAGCATCGTGCGGCAGATTCCGGATACGCGCGTCATTCCGCAGGCGCGCCACGTCTGCGGCCCCATCGGGTATGCTCCCTACGAACTGCCCGGCAGCCCCGCGCTCGGGCAAAGCATCGCGGGCGTGTTCTGCCGCCGCCACAACGCCGTCATCATGGAGAACCACGGCGTCGTCGTCGGCGGGGACGATTTGTTCGACGCCTTCCAGCGCTTCGAGACGCTGGAGTTCTGCGCGCGCACCATCATCAACGCGCGCAAGCTGGGGCAGGTGCAAACGCTCACCGACGAGCAGGTGCAGCAGTTCGAGCACGCCGACTATCTGCTGCCCGAGTTTGCGCCGGGCTACCCGGCCGCCGAGGAACGCTCGCTCCGGAGCGAGATCTGCCGCTTCATCCGGCGCGCCTGCGACCAGGGCCTCATGATCAGCACCTACGGCACGCTCTCGGCCCGCTGCGGCGATGACTTCCTGATCACCCCGACCGGCATCGACCGGCGCTGCTTGGAGCCCGAAGACGTGGTGCTGATCCGCGAAGGGCGCCGCGAGCAGGGCAAGCTGCCCAGCCGCTCGGTGCTGCTGCACCGGGAGATCTACGCGGCGCATCCGCACGTAGGCTCCATCATCACCACGCAGTCGCCCAACGCGACGGCGTTCTGCGTGAGCGGCCGCACGTTCGACACGCACACTATCCCCGAAAGCTACATCCTGCTCAAGGAGGTCTCGCGCGTGCCCTTCGGGATGCAGTTCTCACATCAGCACGGCATCGCCGAAGTGCTCTCGGCCGAGGCTCCGACGCTGCTCATCCAGAACGACGCCGTGCTCGTGACGGGCGGCTCCATCCTGGAGACGTTCGACCGGCTGGAGGTGGCCGAGTTCAGCGCCCGCTCGCTCGTCGAGAGCGTGTCTCTGGGCGACATGGCGCCCATCGACGAAGCGGCCATCGAGGATTTGCGGCAGGCGTTTTTTCCTCAGTCGTAGGCCCCGGCCGGGCGGCGGCCCCGGCGGACGCTCACGTAACCGGTTAAACAAAAGGCGCAGTATGGCTGCTACACTGAAGGACGTAGCCGGGCGCACGGGCCTATCCATATCCACGGTCTCGCGCGTGCTCAACCGCAAGGGCGGGGCGAGCCGGATCAGCAAGGCCACCGTCGAGCTGGTGCTGCGCACGGCCGAGGAGCTGAACTACCAGCCCGACGTGCTGGCGCGGGGGTTGCGCCTGAAACGCACACAGACGCTCGGGCTGGTGGTGCCGGACATCGCTAACCCGTTTTTCAGCCACCTCACCCGCAGCATCCAGAAAGCCGCGCACCGTTACGGCTGCGCGCTCATGGTGTGCAACTCGGAAGAGAACGTCGCCCTCGAACGCACGCACACCGAGCTGCTCGTGGGCAAGCGCGTGGACGGCCTCATTCTGGCGCCCACCGGCGAGCCGGGTGCGCACTTTGCCCTGCTCGGCGCGCGCAAGGCCCCGTTCGTATTTCTGGACCGCAACGTCGAAGGCGTGCCGGCGCCCGCCGTGCTGCTGGATAACCGGCGCGGGGGCTACGTCGCCGCGCGCGCCCTTCTGGAGGCCGGGCACCGGCGCATCGGGCTGATCCAGGGGTCGGCGGCGTCCACCACCACGATCCAGCGGCGCGAGGGCTACCTGGAGGCGCTCGGCGAGGCCGGCATCGCGCCTGCGCCCGAACTGATGGTAGGGCGCTACTACAGCCGCGAGAGCGGCTACGCCGGCGTACGGCAGCTTCTGGCGCTTGCCGAACCGCCCACGGCCCTCTTCGCCACGAGCGACGTGCACGCGCTCGGCGCCCTGGAAGCGGTGCTCGAAGCGGGCCTGCGCATCCCCGACGACCTTTCCATGGTCAGCTTCGACGACGTGGCGTTTGCGCCCTTTCTGTTCTGCCCGCTCACGACGGTGGCGCAGCCGTGGGAGGCCATGGGCGAGGCGGCCGTCGATGCCCTTATGCGCCGCATCGACGCCGAGACGCAGGAGTACGAGAAACAGGTGTTTGCGCCGACCCTCATCACACGCGCTTCCATCGGGAGGATTTAAGTTTGCGCAAACGTTTGCGCAAATGCCGGAATGCATCGTAAGTTTGTCGCCGGCCGGAACCGCTTTCCGGAGGGCGGCCCCCCTCACTACCCAAATACACCGAGGCCGACATGTTTATCGTTCAGTCGTACGGGCTTGCCGTCGTGATGTGCTTCATTACCATGCTCTGCTGGGGCTCGTGGGCCAACACGCGCAAGCTGACGACCGGGGAGTGGCCGTTTCAGCTTTTCTACTGGGATTATTCGTTCGGCGCGCTGCTGCTGGCTTTGCTGGCAGCCTTCACGGTAGGCAGCACCGGCGAGTTCGGCCGCAGCTTCCTGCCGGACTTGGGGCAGGCGAGCACGTTCGCCCTCGGGTCGGCGCTCCTGGGCGGCATCATCTTCAACCTCTCGAACATCCTGCTCGTGGCGGCTATCGACGTGGCGGGCATGGCGGTGGCATTTCCGGTAGGCGTCGGCATCGCGCTCGTGCTGGGCGTCGTGACGAACTACGTCGCCGAGCCCATCGGCAACCCGGTCGTGCTGTTCGGGGGCGTGGGGCTGGTGGTGCTCGCCATCGTCGTCGATGCGCTCTCGTACCGCCGCCTGAACCAGGGCGGGGGCGTGGGAGCGTCCACGCGGGGCATCGTGCTTTCGATTGTGGCGGGCGTGCTGATGGGCTTCTTCTTCCGCTTCGTGACGGCCTCGATGTCCACGGATTTTATGAACATGGAAGCGGGCAAGATGTCGCCGTACTCGGCCATCGTCGTTTTTTCCGTCGGGATCGTGCTCTCGAACTTCCTCTGGAACACGCTCTTCATGTACCGTCCGATAGCAGGCCCTCCGGCGACCTACGGGCAGTACTTCCGGCAGGGGACGCCGCGTCTGCACGCCGTCGGCATCCTGGGCGGCATGATCTGGAACGTGGGCACGCTGCTGAGCGTGATCGCGGGAGACATTGCAGGGTTTGCCATCTCGTACGGCCTGGGGCAGGGGGCTACGCTCGTGGCGGCTTTCTGGGGCGTGTTCATCTGGAAGGAGTTCCGGCATGCGCCGCCGGGGACCAACAAGTACCTCGCGCTGATGTTCTTGCTGTTCATCCTGGGCCTCGGCCTCATCATCTGGGCTCGCCTCGTCTGAAAGCTCTCATGGAACGCCATAAAATCGTAGTGCTGGGCAGCGCCAACACCGACCTTGTGATTCGCCTGGAGCAGATGCCCCGCCCGGGGGAAACGGTGCTGGGGGGGCGGTTCTTTCAGGCCGCCGGCGGCAAAGGGGCCAACCAGGCGGTGGCCGCCGCCCGCGCCGGGGGCGACGTGGCCTTTGTGGCGTGCCTCGGCGACGACGCGTTCGGGGCGGCGGCTCTGGCGGGCTACGCCGCCGACGGCATCGACACGTCGGCGATTGCGCGCCTGCCCGAGCAGGCTACGGGCGTGGCGCTGATCCTGGTGGACCGCCACGCCGAGAACGCGATTGCGGTGGCCTCGGGAGCCAATGCGGCGCTCACGGCAGACTATGTGCGCCGCCATGCCGCGCTCCTGCAGGGGGCGGGGGCGGTCGTGGCGCAGCTCGAAACGCCCCTGGAGGCCGTCGAGGCCGCCGCCGCCCTCACGGCAGAGGCGGGCGGACGCTTTGTGCTCAACCCGGCGCCTGCGCGGCCGCTGCCCGAGGCGCTGCTGGCGCAGGTTTCCGTGCTGACGCCCAACGAGACCGAGGCCGAGATGCTTACGGGCGTGGACGCGGCGGCCGCCGACCGGCCGCGGCAGGCCGCGCGCCTGCTGCGCGACCGAGGCGTGGGCGCCGTGGTCCTGACGCTTGGGCGGCGCGGCGCCTTCGTCTCCGGCGACGGAGTGGAGACGCTCATTCCTGCCTACGCCGTCGAGGCCATCGACACGACGGCCGCCGGCGACGTGTTCAACGGCGCCCTGGCCGTGGCGCTGGCGGCGGGCGAGCGCCTTGCCGAGGCGGCGCGCGCTCGACCGGGTCCAGGAGACATCCGTGCGCGCAGCCCTCGGCGCCACGGCGGGACGAGATTCACGCCTTCATGCGCGGCCAACCGACTCGGTAAGACGCCGCGCTGCAATCCTTCACAAGAGAACGCCTATGAAAACGAAGGTCTTCGCGCTTGCCCTGCTTTTGCTGCCCGCTGCGACGGCGGGGGCGCAGCAGACCCTTCGGCTGACGCACGCGCAGCTCAAGGATAAAATCAAGGGCGGCTGGGCGGGCCAGGCCATCGGGGTGACTTACGGCGGCCCGACCGAGTTTCGGTACCGGGGCGCGTTCATCCCGGACTACAAGATCGTGCCGTGGGACGCCGGCACGATGAAATGGTGGTACGACAACGGCCCCGGCCTCTACGACGACATCTACATGGACCTGACGTGGGTTGAAACGTTCGAGCGCAAGGGCCTCGACGCCACCGCCAAGGACTTCGCCCTCGCGTTCGCCCACGCCGGCTATGACCTCTGGCACGCCAACCAGACGGCGCGGCACAACATCCTCAGCGGGGTCATGCCGCCCGCCTCGGGCCACTGGATGCACAACCCCGACGCCGACGATATCGACTTCCAGATCGAGGCCGACTTCGCGGGCCTCATGAGCCCCGGCATGCCCAACACGGCGGTCGCCATCGCCGACACGGTGGGGCACATCATGAACTACGGCGACGGCTGGTACGGCGGCGTGTACATGGCGGCGCTCTACGCGCTCGCCTTCACGCACAACGACATCGGCTACGTCGTCCGCGAGGCGCTGCGCACCATCCCCGAGCAGAGCGCGTTCCACCAGACGATCCGCGACGTGATCCGGTGGCACGGCGAGCACCCCGACGACTGGAAGCAGACCTGGTTCGAGCTTCAGAAGAAGTGGGCCGACGAGCGCGGATGCCCCGAGGGCGTCTACGACGCGTTCGACATCGACGCCAAGATCAACGCCGCCTACGTCGTGATGGGGCTGCTCTACGGCGACGGCGACTTCACGCGGACCATCGAGGTGGCGATGCGCGCCGGGCAGGACTCCGACTGCAACCCCGCTTCGGCCGCAGGCGTGCTCGGGGCGATGCTGGGCTACGACGCCATCCCGGCGCACTGGAAGCAGGGGCTGCCCGCCGTCGAGGACGTAGATTTCAAGTACACCACGCTCTCGCTGAGCGAGGTCTACGACCTGTCGTACAAGCACGCGCTGCAAGTGGTGGCTCGGGGCGGCGGGCGCGTCGAGGAAGGCTTCGTGGAGCTGCCCGTCCAGACGCCGCAGCCGGTGCGCTACGAGGAGTCTTTCGCAGGGCACTACCCCATCGGCGAAGTGAACTTCAACACGAAGGTCCAGGACGAGCTGACCTTCACGTTCGAGGGCATCGGCTTTGCGGCCACCGGCTGGGCCGGCGGCGGCCAGGGCCTCGATGCGGTGCACACGTCGGAGCTGTACGTGGACGGCCGGCTCGTCGAAACGTCCCGGCACCCGACGGCATTCCGCACGCGCAAGAACCTGCCGTTCTGGCGCTACGGCCTCGCCCCCGGTAAGCATACGGTGCGGCTGCGCCTGGTGGACCCCGCCCCCGGCGCGTTCCTTCAGGTAGACCGCGTGATTTTCTACGGCGAGGCCCCGACGAAAGCCACGTTCTAGCGGCAGGCGCGCCGGGCCTTACAGCTTGCGCAGCAGTTCCTGCGCCTCGCGCTTGTGCATCGGGTCGTCGGGGTCGCCGTTGGGCATGGCGGCGGCCTTCTGAAGCTCGGTTCTGGCCTTGGCCTTATCGCCGAGCTTGAGGTAGGTCTTGCCGAGTTCGAGGTGGTTGATGACCCGGTCGTCGAGCTGGCCGGCGCGCTGGAAGTCCTTCGCGGCCTGCTCGAAGGAGGCGTTCGGGAGGCCGCCGTAGGCCACCTTCACGGCGGCCCGCTCGACGAAGCCGAGGCCGGCGACTTCGTAGTTCCAGCGCCCGCGTACGTGGTAGGCCGTGGCTTCCTTCGGGTCGAGCTTGATGGCCTGGTCCACGCTTTCCTTGACGTCCCGCGAGAGGTTGACCTTCTGTTTCGTGCCCGAGTTGAGGCCCACGCGCCCGGCGGCGATGGCCCGCGCGAGGTGCGCCTGCGCGTTGTTGGGGCCGGCCTTTACGGCGGCGTTGGCGTCGGCGAGGGCGCCCTGATAAAGCGCATCCTGGTCTTTGCGGGCCGTCGTCGTTTCGCCGAGATCGACCTTTGCGCGCGCGAGCCGCCAGAGCACCTCGGCGTTGTTGGGGGCGGCGCTCTGCATCTTGCCGAGCAGCGCTACGGCTTCCTTGAAACGCCCGGTTTCCCGGAGCCTGTCTGCCTCGGCGAGGCCGCCCGTTTGGGCGCGCGCGGAGCCGGCGGCGAAGGCCAGCAGGGCCAAAAGAACCAGCACAGGACGCAGTTTCATAGCGTTCAGAAACGTTTGAGGTTAATCGGGCAAGGAAGCGGTAGAGCCCTCGCCGGGCTCGTCGCGGCGGCCGGAGCCTTTGCCGCGCCCCCGGCGGCGCTCGGCGGGTTCGGCCGGGGGCGTTTTGCCGCCGGCGCGCATCAGTTCGAGCACGGCATCGAGGGGTTTGTCCTCCCACGTGCCGTCCGGGTACTCGATCCAGACGATCCGCTGGAAGATGTCGAGCTTGTGGATGACGCCCGCGCCGTAGGGCGTCGTGATGCGCGTATCGACGCGCGGAAATTCCTCCAGCGCGTCCATGTACTGCTCCAGCTCGTAGTTGAGGCAGCACTTGAGGCGGCCGCACTGGCCGCTCAGGCGCACCGGGTTGAGCGGGAGGTTCTGGATTTTGGCGGCCTGCGTCGAGACCGGCTTGAACTCTTCGAGCCAGGTCGAGCAGCAGAGTTCGCGTCCGCACGAGCCGATGCCGCCCAGGCGCGCCGCCTCGTCGCGCGCGCCGATCTGCCGCAGCTCGACGCGCGTGCGGAAGCGCCCGGCCAAATCGCGCACGAGCTGGCGGAAGTCCACGCGGTGCTCGGCGGTAAAGTAGAACGTGACCTTGCTCCGGTCGAACTGCCACTCGACATCGACGAGTTTCATCGGCAGGTTCATCCGGTCGATGGTGCGGCGGCCGATGAGGAACGTTTCGGCTTCGTACTCCTGGTTGGCGCGCCGCCGCTCGACATCCTCGGGCGAGGCCGCGCGGACGACTTCGGGGAAGCTGTCGCGGTCGGCGGCGGCGCGTTGCCGCAGGCGGATGCGCACCAGCTCGCCCATCATGTTGACCGCGCCGTAGTCTACGCCCCGGTCCGCCTCGACGATGACGGCGTCGCCGGTGACCACGTCGAGGTGCTCGGGGAGCCTGAAGAAGCCTTTGCGCCCGCCTTTAAAGACGACCTCGATGAAGTCGTACCCCGTGGCGGGGCGCGCGATGCCGAAGTCGTTGAGCCAGTCGAAGACGTGCATCGACGGGCAGCCCGATGTGCCGGCGCGGCCGCTCTGCGAGCCGCAACCGCTCCGGCAACCGCCGCCGGCGCACCCGCCGGCGCTGCAAGAGCCGCATCCCATCTGCTTCCTCTATTTACAAGCCGCTGCGCCGGGGCGCGGGGCCGTTCGTCGTGCCGGGAACACCCCTTAAAGGGATAACTTCCCAAAAAGTTGCCTTCAGCGCAAGCTGCCCGGCCGGCTCAGGGCTCGGCCAGCGGCGTATAGAGCGGGCGCCCCGCCTCGCCGCGCAGGGCGGCCCGCAAATGCAGCGCGAGGGCGCTGAACAGCAGCGTCGTGTTGACGTTGCCGCCGGTCAGCACGATAGCCTCCTCGACGGCATCGGCCATGCGCTCGAACTGCGCCTCGGGCAAGTTGGCGCACAGGCTTTTGATGCTTCCGGCCTGGTCGATGTTTACGATGCCCATTTCGGAACCGGTTTCCCGGTACCAGACGAGGTCGCGGACCCAGATCAGCAGCAGCCCGAGGGCGCCTTTGATCTGCTCGCGGCTCATGGCGGCCAGTTGCTCGATGAGCTTGAGGAGCGGGTCGGGATTGGCGGCCGAGGAGAACGCATGCCGCAGGAAATCCACGACGAGCGGACGGGCGGCCATGAGCGCCTCGTTTTCGGCCAGGTCAATGGCGCGGCCGTACGAGCCGTCGGCCATGCGGGCGGCCAGGGCGGCGTGCGTGCGTGCGGCGCCGCGCCGCGCGACCAGCGCCTCCTCGATGGCCTCGGCCGAAAGCTGCTCGAAGGAAAGCTTCTGGCAGCGCGAGAGGATGGTCGGCAGCAGCCGCTCGGGATGGGCGCTCGTCAGGATGAACACCGTGGTAGGGGACGGCTCTTCGAGCAGCTTGAGCAGCGCGTTGCCGGAAGTCTCACCGAGGTATTCGGCGTCGGTCACGATGCAGACTTTGACGCGCGCCTCGGCGGGGCGGTAGCCGGCGAAGGCCCGCAGTTCTTCGTTGATCGTCTTGATAGGGTAGAACGCCTGTTTGTTGCTTTTTTTACCGGCGTCCGCGAGCGAGGGGCGGCGGACGTAATCGATGAAGGCGTAATGGTCTTCGCCGAAGCGTTTCAGGCGGGCGGCGAGGTCGGCCGTGTCCGGGTCGGTGGGGTGCGGCATAAGCAGGCGCAGATCCGGATGCAGCATGCGGGGCGCCTTGCGACAATGGGCGCAGCGCCCGCACGGATCGGGGCCGGGGGTCTCGCAGAGCAGGGCTTGGGCGAAGGCCATGGCCGTAGCGCGCTTGCCCACGCCGTCGGGGCCGTAGAACAGGTAGGCATGGGCCACGCGCTCCCGCGCGAGGGCGCCCCGCAGCGCCGAGACGGCGCGTTCTTGATCGATGAGTTGGTCCCAGGGCATGAAGCGGTGCACACGGAATCGGGCGCACGCCCCGCAAGAGCCGAGGCGGCGCCGGGAGAGCGGGCGGCGTCAATCTAATGGTAAGATGCGGGGCCGCATTGCGAAAAGGCCGTGCGATGTAGTATTATTATCAACTGCCGCGTGCGCGCGGCAGGCCCGGCGGCGCGGTAGCTCAGCTGGTCAGAGCGTCGGATTCATAACCCGAAGGTCGGGAGTTCAAGTCTCCCCCGCGCCACCCCAAGGCGGCGCCCCCTCTGCGGCGGGCGTCGCCTTTTTGTATGCGGACGGGTTCAGTACAGATCAAAACGAGCGAGGCGGCCGTCGAGGGCGCCGCTGACGAGGGGGCGCTTCCAGGTGGGGCGCAGGCCGATGGCCTTGAGCAGCGCCCGGTCGCCGAAATAGACGAAGGCTGTCGAGCCTTTGCAGCGCTGCTTGAAGAAGTCGCCGAGCGCCTGGTAGAAGGCCGGCATGTCGGCGCTGCGGCCCATGCGCAGGCCGTAGGGCGGGTTGCATACGATGACCTGGTTCTCCAGCGCCGGGATGCGGAACAGGTCGCGCACGCCGAGCGTGATTTGCCCTCCGCCGGGCAGGTTGCCGGCGTTCTCGCGCGCGGCGCGCACGGCCTCGGAGTCGAGGTCGCTGCCGGCGATGAGGCCGGGCGGCAGCGGGCGCCGCCGGGCGTCGGCCTCCTGCCGGACGCGCGCCCACACCTCGGGCTGGAAGTCCGGCAGGCGCTCGAAGCCGAAGCGCGCGCGCCGGAACGCCGCCGGGATGCGGCTGTAGCGCATGAGCGCCTCGCAAAGCAGCGTCCCCGAGCCGCACAGGGGGTCGCAGAGCGGGCGCTCGCCGTCCCACTCGGACCAGCGGAGGATGGCCGCCGCCACGGTTTCCTGCATGGGGGCCTCCAGGGCCGCCGTCCGGTAGCCGCGCCGGTGCATCGAGCCCGCCGAGGCCGCTACGCTGAGGGTGGCGCGGTTGGCGGCGATGTGCAGCGCCACCCACACGTCGGGCGCGCGCGTGTCGATGCTCGGGCGGCGCCCCACCGCGTCGCGGAACTGGTCCACGATGGCATCCTTGACGCGCAGCGCGGCGTACTTCGAGTGGTTGATGACGCTGTTCGAGACGTTGGCGAACACGGCGAACGTGTCGTCCGGACGCATGAAGGCGTCCCACGGGATCGCGCCCACGGTTTTGTAGAGGTAGCGGTCGGAGTGGCAGTCGAACGTGACGAGCGGCGCCAGGAGGTGCGTGGGCAGGCGCGCGCAGTAGGCCGCCCGGTAGAGCGCCGCTGCGTCGGCCTCGAAGTGGACGCCCCGGTAGGCGGGTTTCACGTCGCGGGCGCCGAGTTCGGTCAGCTCGCGCGCGGCTTCCTCTTCGAGCCCTCCGGCGACCTGGGCGAAAAAATAGGGGGTTTGCTGGTACTGAAACATGCGGGATACGGAAGGGCCGCGCACGGCCGTTGTATTATGATGAGGAGCGCGCCCGGCTTGCGGCGCGCAGCGGCCGCTCGGGGCGGCCTTTTTGCACAAGCCCACTACAGAGATGCACACCCTTCGCACCCTGGCAGCGCTGCTGCTGTTTGCTTTTCCGGCCCTCGTGGCCGGGGCACAAGATACCGGAAAATCGGCCTCGCCCGCGCTCGGCTTCGACCCGGAAGAATTTGATCCTGCCGTACGCCCGCAGGACGACCTTTACGGCTACGTCAACGGCAAATGGCTCCGCGAGACGCCGATCCCCGCCGACCGCTCGAACTACGGAGCGTTCACGCGGCTGGAGGAGGACGTGGAACGGAACCTGAAGGCGCTCATGGAGGAGGCCGCCCAGGCGCAGCATCCGCAAGGCTCCGACGAGCAGAAGGCGGCGGACTTCTACCGCAGCTTCATGGATAGCGCAGCCGTCGAAGCGGCAGGCCCCGGCGCGCTGGCCGGGACGCTTGCGGCCATCGACCGGGTGCGCTCGGTGGGGGAACTCGCCGAGCTTTTCGGCGCGCTCGGGCGCCTGGGCGTCGGGTCGCCCCTGGCCTTCAGCGTCTACGTAGACCAGAAGGACGCGACGCGCAACGTCGCGTACGTGGGGCAGGGCGGCCTCGGGATGCCCAACCGCGACTACTACCTCACGAGCACCTTCGCCCCGGTGCGCGCGCAGTACGGAGCCTACGCCCGGCGTTTGCTGGGGCTGGCCGGCCGCCCGGACCCCGCCGCCGAGGCGGCCGTAGTCGATAGCCTGGAGGCGTCGCTGGCGCGCGTGCAGTGGTCGGCGGTGCAAAACCGCGACCGCGAGGCGCGCTACAACCCGATGACCCTGGCGGAGGCGTCGGCGCAGGCGCCGGGCGTGGCCTGGAGCCGCTTCTTCGAGGGGGCGGGGGCGCCCGAGACGTCGTTCTTCATCCTGTCGCAGCCGTCGTACGCCGCCGCCCTGGCCGATGTGCTCGGAGCGTTCGACCTGGAGGCGTGGAAGTCGTACCTGCGCGTACGTACGCTCGACGCGTACGCGCCGTACCTCGGGGCGGCCTACGAAGCAGCGCACTTCGACTTCCACGGCCGCGCGCTCAGCGGCTCGGACGTGATGCGGCCCCGCTGGAAGCGCGCGCTCTCGGCCACCGAAGCAGCCCTCGGCGAGGCGCTCGGGCGGCTTTACGTCGAGCGGCATTTCCGGCCGGAGGCCCGCCGGCGCATGGACACGCTCGTGGAGAACCTCGTAGCGGCGTTCCGGCAGGGCATCGACGAGCTGGAGTGGATGTCGCCCGAGACGAAGCGCGAGGCGCAGGACAAGCTGCGCAAGTTCACCCCCAAGGTAGGCTATCCGGAGCGGTGGAAAGATTATAGCGCCGTCGTGGTCGATCCCGGCGACCTGGTCGGCAACGTGCGGCGCGGCCGCGAGGCCGCGTACGCCCGCATGCTGGACCGGCTCGGCAAGCCGGTGGACCGGATCGAGTGGCTCATGACGCCGCAGACCGTGAACGCCTACTACAACTCGTCGCTCAACGAAATCGTCTTTCCGGCGGCGATCCTGCAACCGCCGTTCTTCAACGTTGCGGCCGACGATGCGGTGAACTACGGCGGCATCGGGGCGGTGATCGGGCACGAGATCAGCCACGGCTTCGACGACCAGGGCCGCAAGTCCGACGGCGACGGCAACCTTCGCAACTGGTGGAGCGAGGCGGACGAGCAGGCGTTCTCCAGCCGCGCCGGCAAGCTCGTAGCGCAGTACGACGCCTTCAACCCCATCGACACGATGCACGTCAACGGGCGGCTCACGCTGGGGGAGAACATCGGGGACCTCGCCGGTCTGGCGATTGCCTACAAGGCGTACCGGCGCTCGCTCGGCGGCCGGGAAGCGCCCGTCATCGACGGCTTTACCGGCGACCAGCGCTTCTTCATCGGGTGGGCGCAGGTGTGGCGGCGCGCCTACCGCGAGAGCGAGCTTAAGCGGCGCCTCGTCACGGACCCGCACGCGCCGAGCGAATACCGCACCAACGGGATCGTGGCGAACCTGCCCGAGTTCTACCGCGCCTTCGAGGTGAAGCCCGGCGACCGGCTCTACAAGGAGCCCTCCGAGCGGGTGCGCATCTGGTAAGGGCGCGCCGTTGTATGGAGAAACCGTGCAGCCTGCTTCCGAGCGCTTCGGGGGCAGGCTGCACGCTTGCGTTCGGCGGCGGCCGGTGGTATCGTGTCGGCAAGCGCTTTTTTCGCTCCTTTTTCCACTACACACCGCCATGCATACGTTTCGCTTTGCCGCAGCCCTGATGCTGCTGGGTTCGATGCTCCTCGTGGGAGGATGCCGGCAGAACGCAGACCCCAACGCCGAGGCCGCCGCCGCCGTAGTGAAACTCTCCTCGTTCGACGAGCCGGCGCGCGCGCTGCTCGCCCAGATGACGCTCGACGAAAAAGTGGGCCAGATGACCCAGGCCGACCACGAGTTCATCAAGGACTCGTCGGACGTGCAGAAATACTTCCTCGGGTCGGTCCTCAGCGGCGGCAACTCCGACCCGAAGGAGGGCAACACGCTTCAGGCGTGGAACGACATGTACGCGCGCTACCAACGCCAGGCGTTGCAAACGCGCCTGCGCATCCCGCTGCTCTACGGCGTGGACGCCGTCCACGGGCATAACAACGTGATCGGCGCCGTCGTCTTTCCGCACAACATCGCCCTCGGGGCCACGCGCAACGCCGACCTGGTGCAGAAGATCGGCGAGATCACGGCCCGCGAGGTGCGCGCCACCGGGACGCAGTGGGCCTTCGCTCCGTGCATCGCCGTGCCGCAGGATGAGCGGTGGGGCCGCACCTACGAAGGCTTCTCGGAGGACCCCGCCCTCGTGAGCGAGATGGGCGCGGCGGCCGTGCGCGGCCTGCAAGGCGCCGACCTCGGCGCGCCGACTTCGGTGCTGGCCTGCGCCAAGCACTACGCCGGCGACGGCGGCACGGCCTTCGGCACCGGAACCATCGGCGCCAAGGGCCTCGACCAGGGCGACACGCAAGTAGACGAAGCCACGCTGCGCAAAATCCACCTGAGCCCTTACCAGCCCGCCATCGATGCGGGCGTGGGCTCGATCATGCCGTCGTACAGCAGTTGGAACGGACAGAAAGTCTCCGGGCACAAGCGCCTCCTGACCGATGTGCTCAAGACGGAAATGGGCTTCGAGGGTTTCCTGATCTCGGACTACCGCGCCGTCGAGCAGCTAGACCCGGACTTCAAGACGGCCATCGAGAAGGCCATCAACGCGGGCATGGACATGGCGATGGTTCCGGACCACTACCCCGAGTTCATCACGCTGCTCAAGGAGCTGGCGCAGGAAGGCCGCGTGCCCATGGCGCGCATCGACGACGCCGTGCTGCGCATCCTGCGGGTCAAGTTTGCGATGGGCCTCATGGACGAGGACGCGCGCCTGTTTGCGACGGCCGCCGACCAGGAAGCTTTCGGGTCGGAGGAGCACCGCGCCGTCGCCCGCGAGGCCGTGCGGCAGTCGCTCGTGCTGCTCAAGAACGAGAACGGCGTGCTCCCGCTCTCGAAGCAGGCCGCGCGCATCCACGTAGCCGGCAAGGCCGCCGACGACATCGGCATCCAGTGCGGCGGCTGGACGATTAGCTGGCAGGGGGCGGCCGGCCCGGTCACCGAAGGCGGCACGACGATCCTGAGCGCCCTGCGCGCCGCCGTGGGCGCCCCGGGCGCCATCACCTACTCGGCCGACGGCAGCGGCGCCAAGGGAGCCGACGTGGGCGTGGTGGTGGTCGCCGAGCCGCCCTACGCGGAGATGCAGGGCGACCGCGAGACGCTGGAGCTGGCTCCGGAGGAAACGGCCGTCGTCAAGAACATGAAGGCGGCGGGCATCCCGGTCGTAGTGGTGCTGCTCTCGGGGCGGCCGCTCGTGCTCGGCGAGACGCTGGAGCAGGCCGACGCGCTCGTGGCGGCGTGGCTGCCCGGCACCGAAGGCGCGGGCGTGGCGGATGTGCTTTTCGGCGACTACAAGCCGAGCGGCAAGCTCTCGTATAGCTGGCCGCGCGCGATGGCGCAAATCCCGATCAACGTCGGCGACGCGGACTACGACCCGCTGTTCAAGGTCGGCTACGGGCTGACGTACTAACCGCCCGGGGGGGCGAAAGCACGGGCCGGAGGAAGCGGGCTGCGGGGACCCCAGGGGGCTCGCAGCCCGCTTTGCGTTACGGGAGGGCAGGGGGTGGAACGCCGGGCGACAATCCGTTATTGCAATATATTAATGCAGACCGTGACGAGCAGGGCGTTGGTAAAGTCGATGAAGAACGCTCCGACCATCGGCACCACGAGGAAGGCGCGGGGGGCGGGGCCGTAGCGCTCGACGAGGGCTTCCATGTTGGCCATGGCGTTGGCCGTGGTGCCGAGCATGAAGCCGCAGAATCCGCCGCTCATAACGGCCGCGTCGTAGTCGCTTCCCATGAGGCGGTGAATGGCGAACAGCCCGAGCAGGGCGACGAGGACGATCTGTAGGGTGAGGATGATGAGCAGCGGCGCAGCCAGGTTGACTAGCTCCCACAGCTTCAGGGTGATGAGCGCCATCGAGATGAACAGCGACAGCCCGACGCTGCCGAGGTCGTCGAGGGTGCGCTGCGAGAGGCGGAGGATGCCCGTGGCGTCGTCGAGGTTGCGGAGGAACGCGGCCACGAGCATCGCGCCGATGTACGTCGGGAGCGTCAGGCCGGCGGCGGCGAAGCCTGCGCTCACCCACGAGCCGGCCCACATGGCCGCGAGCATCGCTACGATGTGTTTGAGCAGTTGGTACGCTTCGCGGTCGTCGCCGGAGGGCGTGCGCGTCGCGGGCTCGGGCAGATGCGCCTCGACCAGGTTGACGGCGACCGGCATCGCGGCGCGCGGCGGGCGCTCGGGGGCGGGCGTGCGGGCGTCGGCCGGGCGCAGCCGCTCGATCAGGCGCGTGC
>CBDTTW010000009.1:0-35391 GCA_965363675.1 uncultured Rhodothermaceae bacterium | reverse complement strand
AGCCGCAACCTGGACGTGCTGGGCAACCAGGATTTCGTGTGGGGGGTGGCGCTCATGATCTCCGGGGCGCTCATCGCCTGGCTCGTAGTGCGCTCGGGGGCCGCCGCGTTCCGCCGCGACGTGGTGGAGACGGCGCCGGGCGACTGGCGAGCGGGCAAAACCTGGGAGGCGCTGATCGGCATCGTCGTGCCCTTGGAGGCCGTCGTGCTGCTGCTCTGGTGGCTCTATCAGGCTGCGACGGTCTATGCCCCAGAGACCTGGTACGACCCCACCGAGCCGTACAGCGTCATGACCTGCCTCGTGCAGTGGCTGTCGCTGCTGGCGGTGTGCCTTGCGCTGAACCGGTGGGCGGCGGCGCGCCTGGCTCCGGCCCTGCGCAGGTATGCCCATTAGGACGCGCCGGCCGTACGGCAAAGGTTATGTTCTTTATTGCGGACGCCTTGTGTGGCCACGAATGGACGGCGGCGCACGGTTCCACCTTATGAGATGCCTCCAGGGGGGCTGCTTGCGGCCTTCGCGAAGGGTTACAAGGACGTACTTCGTAGCATCCGGCGTGGAACCCGATGTGGAGCGGAAGTTGTAGTAGTCTTACTGCAAATCGGCCCTCGGGGGGAACGCCCCGGGCCGTCATCACGAAAGACAACGCGCCAAGCTGCTTACTATGAAATATCTGACTAGACTCTCCTTGTTCGCTCTGCTGTTTGCTTTTGCCGCTCCGGTGTGGGCGCAGCAGTCGGGCCTTGCCATCGGCGGCAGCCTGCCGATGGCCGATCATCCGCTGAGCACGTACGACGGCCAGAGCCAGACCCTTGGGGCGGCCAAGGGCGCCAAGGGGACGGTCGTGGTCTTCTGGAGCAACGATTGCCCGTGGTCTACCCGCCTGGAAGACCGTGTGATCGACCTGGCAAGCCGTTACAAGAGCCAGGGCATCGGGTTCATTCTGGTAAACTCGAACGACGGCGTGGCCTTCCCGAAGGAGGGCGAGCCGGGCAATAAGTCGTACGGCTTCCCGTACGTCGTGGACAAGGGTTCTTCCGTCGCCAAGGCGTTCGGCGCCTCGCGCACGCCGCATGTGTACGTCTTCGACGCCAACGGCTCGCTGGCCTATATCGGCGCCATCGACGACAGTCCCGGCGATGCGGGCAACGTGCAGAAGCGGTATCTTGAGGACGCGCTGAAAAGCGTCGTAGCGGGCAGCCCGGTGGCCGTGCCCGAGACGAAGGCATTCGGCTGCACCGTGAAGCTTCAGAACTAGACCGGCGGGGCCGCCGGCGCTGCCCAAAGCCTGTGACCCTACAAGACGTAGAAGCGCGGTTTACGGACCTTTCTCCGAACGACCCCGGCCTGTTTTCACGCATGGCCGGGGTCGTTCGCACGTTTCAGACGGCGCGCAACGAGGTGTACGGGCGCTTCGCGGCGGCCGGGTTCACGTACTTGCCTATCGAAGCCTTCAAGCAGGCGCTTCTGACGAGCGTTCCGGAGGCGCCGCCGGAGCGCATCTTCCGCAGCAGCGGCACGGCCGGCATGGCGCCGAGTCGCCACGCGGTGCACCGCCTGGCGGTGTACGACCGGGCCGCCGCCGTGCATTTTGCGCAGGTTTTCGGGGCTGGGCCTTTCGTGCTGCTGGCGCACCTGCCCGGCTATGCCGAGCGCGGGCGCGAGTCGTCGCTGGTGCACATGGCCTCGGCGCTGATGCAGCGCTACGGCGCTGAGGGCAGCGGCTTCTTCCTGGAGGATACGACGCCGCTGGCGCACGGCATCGAAGCGGCGGAGCGCACGGGGCATCCGTTGCTGCTGCTCGGGGCGGCCTTCGGGCTGCTCGACCTCGTCGAACGCGGCGCGCCCCGGCTGCCCGGCGGGTCCATCGTCGTCGAGACGGGGGGCATGAAGACGCGGCGGCGCGAGGTGGGGCGGGCGGCGCTGCATGAGCGGCTGGCCGAGGGCTTTGGGGCGCCCCGCGAGCGCGTCTACAGCGAGTACGGCATGTGCGAGCTGCTGAGTCAGTGCTACACGCGCGGCGGCGAGGTGTTCTATGCGCCGCCGTGGATGCAGGTGCGCATCGTGGACCCCGCCGCGCCGGGCGAGGCGCTGCCTGCGGGCACCGAGGGGGCCATCGCCGTCATCGACCTGGCGAATTTGTACAGCGCCGCCTTCATCCTGACCGAGGACCGGGGCGCGGCGACGCCGGACGGGGGCTTTCAGGTGCTCGGTCGGCTCAGCGGGGCCGAACTCCGGGGGTGCAACTTCCTGATGCCGGAGGCGCACAGGCCATGAGCCGGCAAGACGATCTGGCAGAAGCCATCGCCGAGGCGGCGGCGCGGTGGACGGACCCGGAGCATCCGGCGCGCGCCGAGGCCGAAGCCCGCACCCTTGAGACTCCCGGAAACCGCTTTACCGAGGCCGGGATGGCCTTCGCCGTCAATCAGCAGATGAGCCTGCTCACGGCGGAGGCGCTTCGGGCGTGGCGGGGGGCGCGGCTTGCCCCTAGGGCGCGTACGGTGGGGGCCCTTGCGGCGGGCAACATCCCGCTCGGGGAGCTTCAGGATTTTCTGGCCGTCCTGCTGACCGGTCATCGGTACGTGGGCGCGCTGAGCAGCCGCTCGCCGCACTTGCTGCCGGCCTTCGCCGGGGAGGTCAGGCGTTTCGCGCCGGCGGCGCCCCTCGCTTTTGCGACGGCAGAGCAGTTGTTTGCGGAAGCCGATGCGCTGCTGGCGACCGGCTCCGACGAAACCATGGAGTGGGTGGGGAGCGCGTGGGCGGCCCATGGGAAAGCGCCGGAGCGGCTGCTGCGGCGCGGGCGCCGCTACGGTGCCGCCGTGCTGGACGGCCGCGAGACGGCCGACGAGCGCGAGCGCCTGGCCGAGGACGCCCTGCTGCACGACGGCTACGGCTGCCGCAACGTCGCCGTGGTGTGGGCGCCGGAGGGGCTGGAGCCGGATGCCTACCTGGAGGCGTTCGCGGCGTTCCGAGGGGTGTTTCCGGCGCACCCGAGCCTCGCGCCCTCGCTCAAGATGCCGGCTGCGCTGCTCGGGGCGCTGGGACGCCCGCACGCGCACGGCGAAGGCTACGAGTTTCTGCTGAGCCGAGGCGAGCCGGAGCCGCAGCCGCCCGGCCATGTCCGCTGGAGCGTATACACGGATCTGGGGGAGGTCGCCGCCTGGATGCAGGCGCGCCGGGCTTCGGTGCAGGTCGTGACGGCCTCGCCGCGCGTGGCGGCCCGGCTGGTCGAGGCGCCGGGGGCGCCCGTCGAAGCGCTGGGCATGGCGCAGCAGCCCGCTCTGGACTGGGCGCCCGACGGGCTGGACACCATGGCTTTCCTGCATGCGTTGTAGGCCGCCTCCGGGCGGCGCGGCGCGCGTAATTTGTGTGTAAAGAACCCCTGCCGGAGCCGTCGCCGTCGTGCATTTGTGGCCGCGCCGTCGCAACTTCTGCGCCGACCGTATGCTTCCACGTGTGGAAACTCTACGCTGTTCAACGCACGCCACCCCATGGAAAAACTAACCGTCACCACCGAGGACGCGCCCACGATCATTCCTTCCGAGCGGCAGTTGCCTTCCGGGGCCAACAAGGTCGAGCGCATCACCCAACACACGAAGGGGCTGGTCGAGGACCTTACGTCGTGGGTCGAGCTGAAGATGAAGCTTACGCAGGTCGAGATCGAGGAGCGCATCGACGAGAAGGCCAACAAGGCGCTCGTTTCGGCCATCGCCGGGGTGTTCTTCGCGCTGACGGGCTTGTTTGCGCTCATCACGTTGGCGTTGGGCCTGGGTGCATGGCTCGGGCATCCGGCGTGGGGCTTCCTGATCGTGACGGTGCTGCTGGGCCTCCTCTCGGCGGCTGTGATCGCCGTCAAGCCCAAGCTGCTGGAGCTTCGCGCCAAGGAAAAAGTCGGCGATGAACCGGCGCGCATAGAAGCCGCCTGAAAAACCAACCTCCTCACTCTGCACACGCCCGTACATCATGGACCGCATCATCTCGAAGGAAGAAATAGAAGCGCAGCTCCGCGGCAAGGCCGAAGAAATCTCGATGCGCATGGACGCGCTGCAAACGGAAGTCACGACCATCGGCGAGGCCGTGGTGGAGGCGCTGAAGAAAAACCCGGTGGTTTCGGTCTTCGGGGCCGTAGCCGCCGGCGTGGTGGTGGGGCTGGTGTTCGGAGGCGGCAAGAAGTCCGAGCCTTCCCGGCCGAAGCTGGTCGAACGGCACCGCGAACTGATCGACCGCTACGTGGATGCCGTGGTGGAGGAAGCGCGGGAGACCGCGGCGGCGGGCAAGGATCTGGGCGCTTCCATCCGGCGCGTCTTGCAGGAGCGCTCGCCGCTGATCGTGGTGGGCGGCCGCGCGGAGGAGTCGGAGGAGAGCTTCATCAAAAATCTCATCCGGATGGCGGTATCGGCGGCGGTGGGTATGGCCGTGCGCACCGGGGTCGATTACGCGACGCAGAAGATCAACCTGAACATGATCATCAGCGGCGCCGGTCCGGGCGACGACATCCGGGACGCCGACATCACGGTGACGGCGACGGCAGAGCCGCAGGCCTGAGCGCGCGGCTTGTGCGCAGATCCGACGGCCCCGCCTGTAGCGCACAGGCCGGGGCCGTCGTAATTTGGCCGCCGCAAGCGCCCGGGGGCGCCCGGCGGTCTTTTTCTTTCTATCGGACGTTTTCATGAGACTCATTCTTTTCGGCCCGCCCGGGGCCGGAAAAGGAACGCAGGCCGAGTTCCTGATCAGCCGCTACCGGCTCGCGCACATCTCGACGGGCGCCATCATCCGCGCCGCCATGGCCGCCGGAACGCCGGCGGGGCTGGAAGCCAAGCGCTACGTGGCCTCGGGGCAGCTCGTGCCGGGGGAGGTGGTGCGGCGACTCGCCGAGGACGCCATCGAGGAAGCGGGCCTGGACCAGTTCATCCTGGACGGTTACCCGCGCACCGTCGAGCAGGCCGAATGGCTGACGGCGTTCCTCGACGCGCACGGCGCGAAGATCGACGCGGTCATCAGCCTCGACGTGCCGGACGAGGAAATCGTGGCGCGCCTCGCAGACCGGCGCGTGCACCGTGTGAGCGGCGAGAGCTACCACCTGGTGTTTCTGCCGCCGCCGCCCGGCGTCGATCCGGCGGATGTGATCCAGCGCCCCGACGATCAGCCGGAAGCCATCCGCAACCGCTTGCGTGTGTACAAAACCGAGACGCAGCCCGTAGAGGCCTACTACGCCGAGCGGCAGAACCTCTACCAGGTCAACGCCAGCGGCGCCGTGGAGGAAGTGGCGCGGCGCGTGCAGGCGCTCATCGAACAGGCGGCGCCGGATGCCGGCTGAGCCGACGGCGTCGCGCGAGGCGCAGCAGGCCGAGCGGCGCGTCGGCGCGCTGCTGGCGCTGGTCGATGCCGGGCTTGCCGGGTTGTTCGCCGACGCCGCGCCCGCCGCGCTCTACGAGCCGGCCCGCTACGTGCTTGCGGCAGGCGGCAAGCGCATCCGCCCGCTCCTGACGTTGCTGGCGGCCGAAGCCTACGGGGCGGAGCCCGAGGCGGCGCTGCCGGCGGCTCTGGCCGTGGAGGTGTTCCACAACTTTACGCTGGTCCACGACGACATCATGGACCACGCCGCCTCGCGTCGGGGCCGCGCGACCGTGCATAGCCGCTGGAACGAGCCGACGGCCATTCTTTGCGGCGATCTGCTGCTGGCCGAGTCGTACCGCCTGCTGGCGGGCGCGCCCGTGGCAACGCAGCCGGCCTTCCACCGCATGGTGCGCCTGCTGTGCGAGGGCCAAGCCCTCGACAAGGATTTCGAGACGCGCCCGGAGGTGTCGATCAAGGACTACCTGCACATGATCGACCGGAAAACGGCGGCCTTGCTCCAGGCGTGCTTCGAGCTGGGCGTCCTCTGCGCGGGCGGGCCTGCCGAGGCGACGGCGCATGCGCGCGAGTTGGGCTTGCAGCTCGGGCGGGCCTTTCAGATCCAGGACGACTTGCTCGACCTGACGGCCGAAGATGCGCGCTGGGGCAAGACCATCGGCGGCGATCTGGTGGAGGGCAAGCGCGCGTACCTGCTGCTGCTGGCCCTGGAGCGCACGCGCGGGGCTGAACAGGCATGGTTCCGGAAGATCATCGCCCAAGGCGGGCTCGACCCGCTGGACGTGCCCGAGGCGCGCCGCCGCCTGGAGCAGGCCGGCGTGCTGGAGGAAACGGCGGCCGTCGTCGAGCGGCACAGCCTGCTGGCCGAAGCCGCGCTCGACCGGTTCCCGCGCGGCGCAGCTTCCACGGTTATACGGTATATTGTGCGCAAACTACAATCACGGGCCCACTAGCGAGAGCGGCAGCGGCCACACCGGGGGGCCGGGCTTTCGGACGCCCCTTTACTACAGCGCAACCAGCATGGTGGTACGAGAAGTGACCGTCACGAACCGGGCGGGCCTGCATACGCGGCCGGCCTCGATGATCGTGCGCACCGCGTCGCAGTTTCAGTCCGACTTCTTCATTCAGAAGGATGGGTACGAGATCAACGGCAAGAGCATTATCGGCGTGATGACCCTGGCCGCCGAGCAGGGCGCGCGCCTGACGCTGATGCTGGAAGGCCGCGACGAGAACGAAGCCGCGGATGCGCTGGTGGACTTGTTCGACCAGGGATTTGGCGAGGTGAAGTAGGGGCGCAGGGCCTCGGGAGCGCGCCGGCAGGCGGCCCCTCGGCGCAGAACGCGACGTGCAGCAGAAAGAGGAAGCCAGATATGCCGGAAACGGGAAGCGCGCGGCAGGAAATCGAGAAAAAAGGCATCGGGGTGGCGCCGGGCATCGCCATCGGGCCGGTGTACCTGTATACGCGCGAAGCCTTCGACGTGGAGGAGCGGCGCGTAGAAGCCTCGGAGGTCGCCGCGGAACTGGAGCGCTTCGAGGAAGCCGTGGTCAAGTCGGAGCGCGAGCTGCGGAAAATCGGCATGGTCACCCGGGAGAAGCTGGGCGACGAGAGCGCCAGCATCTTCGACGCCCAGATGCTCATGCTGCGCGACGAGTCGGTGTACCATGAAATCACCGACCGCATCCGGAATGAGCACTTCAACGCCGATTACGCCGTTTTCGACGTGCTCGACCGGTACCGGCAGCGGCTGCTCGCGAGCGACAGCGACTACATGCGCGAGCGGGCGCACGACCTGCACGACGTGCAGGACCGCATCGTGCGGCATCTGCGGCGGGGAAAGATCCTCTCCGAGGTGGACCACAATTCGATTGTCGTGGCCGAGAACCTGACGGCGGCCGACGTGATCCTGTTCAGCCGCCGCAACATCCTCGGGTGCGCCATGGACTTCGGCGGGGCCACCTCGCACGTGTCGATCATGGCGCGCGCGCTCAATTTGCCGGCGGTCGTCGGGATGCACGGCATCACCGAGGTGGTGCACAGCGGCGACCTGATCGTGCTGGACGGCCACAACGGGCGCGTCGTGGTGAACCCGACGCCCGAGACGCTGGCGGCTGCGCGGGCGCAGCACGAGGAGTACAAGCAGCGCCTGGAGGACCAGAAGACGCTCACGCCGCTGGTTTCGGAAACGCTCGACGGGCGCCGCGTGCACCTGCGCATGAATGCGGAGTTCAAGGAGGAGTGCGATCTGCTTGCCGAGGTCGGCGCCGAGGGCATCGGGCTGTTCCGGACGGAGATGCAGTTCCTCGTCAAGGGGCGGCTCACGTTTTCGGAGGAGGACCAGTACAAGCTCTACCACGAAGTCGTGGACCGCGTGGCGCCCGCTCCGACGACCTTCCGCGTGCTGGACCTGGGCGGCGACAAGGTGCTGCCGCTGGCGCACCGGGAGCAGAACCCGTTCCTCGGCTGGCGCGGCATCCGCATTCTGCTCGACAAGCCGGATTTGTTTCTGCCGCAACTGCGGTCCATCCTGAGAGCGAGCGCCCACGGGCCGGTGCGCATTTTGCTTCCGATGATCACGACGATCAGCGAGGTGCACCGCTTCAAAGAGATGCTCAAGGAAGCGCAGGCAGATCTGCGGAAACAGGGGTTGCACTTCGACCCCCATACGCCCATCGGCATCATGGTCGAGGTGCCCTCTGTGGTGCTGTGCGCGGACTGCTTCGCCGCCGAGGTGGATTTCTTCTCCATCGGCAGCAACGACCTGACGCAGTACGCCCTTGCCGTGGATCGTGGAAACGACCTCGTGTCGCCGCTGTATGCGGAGCTGCACCCGGCGGTGCTGCGGCTGATCGAACTCACGGTGGCGGCCGCCGAGAAGCATCATATTTCCGTAGGACTGTGCGGCGAGCTGGCCGCCGATCCGCAGGCGGCGCCCATCCTGATCGGCCTGGGCATACGGGAGCTGAGCATGGCGCCGCGCTTCCTGCCCGAGGTCAAGCGCATGGTCCGCAACCTCACCTTCGAGGACGCCCGCAAGCTTGCGCAAAAAGCCCTGCAAGCCCAGGAGGCTTCCCAGGTCGTCGGCATCGTGCAGGAATGGATGCACGCCAACCACATGGCCGACGTCCCGCACTCCGTATCCACCCCAAGCTAAACGCTCATGACGCTCGAAGACATTCGGCAACACGACTCCCAGAACATGCACGCGCTGATCGCGGCCTTCCCCGAGCACTTCAGGCGCGCGCGGGCCATCGCAGCGGAGGCCCCGGTGGAGGCGTCGTTGGAGGGCGTGCGGCACGTCGTGATTGCGGGAATGGGCGGCTCGGCCATCGGCGGCGACTTGCTGCGCTCGCTGGCCGCCGCCGAGGCGTCGCTTCCGGTAAGCGTCGTGCGCGGCTATACGCTGCCGGCCTACGCCGGGCGCGACAGCCTGGTGATCATCTCCAGCTTTTCGGGCAACACCGAGGAGACGCTGACCATCTTCGACGAGGCGCGACGGCGGGAAGCCGCCGTGGTGTGCGTGGCCTCGGGAGGCGAGGCGCTGCGGCGGGCGCAGGCGGCGGGCGTCAGCCATATCGTCATTCCGGGAGGCATGCCGCCGCGCGCGGCCCTCGGATACTCGTTCGGGGCGCTGTTCGCGCTTGCGCAGCGGATTGGTCTGCTCCGCACGAGCGAGGAAGACGTAGCGGAAACCGACGCCTTGCTGGCGCAGATGGCGGAGGGCATGGCGGCGCTGCGTGACGAGGAGCCGCTGCGGATCGCCGAGGCGCTCCGGGAACGCTTGCCGGTAGTCTACGCCGAGGCGGCGCTGCTGGAGGCGGCCGCGACGCGCTGGGCCTGCCAGTTCCACGAAAACAGCAAGCGGCTCGCCTATGTGAACCGCTTCCCCGAACTCAACCACAACGAGATCATGGGCTGGGAGGACGGCGGCGCGTTGCCTTCGCAGCTCGGCGTGGTGGTGCTGCGCGACGCCGAGGACCACCCGCGCGTGCAGCGCCGCATCGACGCCACGCGGAGCATCGTGGAGGAGCGGGCGGGCTGCTGGATCGAGGTGCAAAGCCGCGGCCGGAGTCGCCTGGCGCGCCTGCTCTCGACGGTGCATCTGGGCGACTGGGCGTCGTTGCACCTGGCCGCTGCGCGCGGCGTCGATCCGACGCCCATCGGCTTTATCGACCGTCTCAAAGACGCGCTCTGAGCCGGGGCGGGGCAGCCCGAAGGGCACTGCCGGGAGGGTGCAATTTCTTGTAACTTAAGGAACGCCAAGAGTTCAGGCGTCGTTGCCTCCCTAAGTATGCCGGATGCAGGCCGGTCAGGGTTCGGGCGGCATCGGCATGCCTGCGCCTTTGCGGCGCCCTCCGCGCGCGCCTGCGCGGCCTCCCCCGACGTGACCTCTGCCTCCCTGCGAGCGACTGGCCTATGCCCCGCCGTGCGTTTGTATTTATCGCCTGCCTTCTCGCATTCCTGACCCTGGCGCAGCGCGCCCACGCACAGTACGGGTATTTCGGGCGAAACAAGGTCGTCTACGAGCACTTCGAGTGGAACGTGCTCAAGACCGAGCATTTCGACGTGTACTTCTACCCTGAAATGCAGGAGCTGGCCGAGCACGGGGCCTACTTTGCCGAGGAAGCGTACAAGGAGCTGGAGAACCGGTTCAACTACTCGCTGAACCGGCGCGTGCCGCTCATCTTCTACTCGTCGAACATCCATTTCAAGCAGACAAACACGACGCCGGGGTTCATTCCGGACGGCGTCGGCGGCTTCTTCGAGTTTCTGAAGGGCCGCGTCGTGATACCGGCCAACGGCGACATTCACCGTTTCCGGCGGGTGGTGCGGCACGAGCTGGTGCATGTGTTCACGCATGCCAAGGTGTCGCGGGTGATGCGCGACCACCGCATCGCCTCGGACCGGTTTCTGCCGCTCTGGTTTACGGAAGGACTTGCGGAGTACTGGTCGGGTGAGCGCGATTACCAGCACGACATGATCATGCGGGACGCGCTGTTCTCGAACTACCTCGTGCCGCTGGAGAGCATGGACCGCATCGCCGGCACGTACCTGATGTACAAGCAGGGCGAGGCCATTTGCCGGTTTATCTCGGAGACGTACGGAGAGGATAAGATCCTCGATTTGATCGACAACTTCTGGAAGGACCGTGACTTCCGGCGGGTGATGGAGGTTTCGCTGCGCGAAGACTTCCGCGAGACGGGCGACCGGTGGCAGGGGTGGCTGCGCGAGACGTATTTCCCTGCGCTGCGCGGTATGGAGGTGGCGTCCTACATGGCGAAAGGCGTGGCGACGCGGGGCTTCAGCAGCAAGCCGGCGTACTACCAGTTCCGGGACGGCCGTCGCAAAGTGTATTACATGGGCAACCGGGGCGACTACTCGAACGTCTACGAGGTGGACGTAGACTCGAACCTGGCGCCGGTCGGCAAGCCGCGCCCGCTCATTCGCGGCGAGCGCAACAACCGCTTCGAGGCGTTTCACCTGTTCGAGAGCCGCGTAAGCGCCTCGCGCAGCGGCAAGCTGGCCTTCGTGACGAAGAGCGGGGCCGCCGACGTGATCCACGTCTATAACCTCGAACGGGACCGGCTGGAGGCGACGTACAGCTTCGAGGGGCTTATCGCGATTTACTCGCCGGACTGGAGCCCGGACGGCAAGCAACTCGTCTTTTCCTCCATCGCCCGCGACGGGTTTGCCGACCTGTATACCTATGACACCGAGTCGGGCCGTCTGAGCCGGCTTACGGACGACAAGTATGACGACCGCGACCCTTCGTGGAGCCCCGACGGTCGGCAGATCGCGTTCTCGTCGGACCGCACCTCGGAGGGCAAGGACGACGCCTACAACCTGTTCACGTATGAGCTTCAGGACGGGAAGATCAACTACGTGACCTACGGCGACCGGCACGACTTCTCGCCCCGCTGGAGCCCGGACGGGGAGCATCTGGTGTTCATCAGCACGATGAAGGACACCACGGGCCGCTATACCCCGCAGAACGTGTGGGCGGCCTATATGGACCCTGCCCCGCCCGCGACGCCGGTGGTGGCCGCCGCTTCCTACGATGCCGGAACGCCTCTGCTTCCGGCGCAGCGGCAACGCCGTCTCAAGCAGCTCACCGACGTGACGGGCGCGGCCTTTGATCCGATATGGACGGAGGACGGGGCTTTGCTTTTTGCCAACTTCGAGCACTACCGTTTTACGATCCGCAGCATGCCCGACATCGACTCGCTGATGGCCGCCCCCGAGCGGGAGCAGCGCATCTCGTTCGAGGATGCGGGCGCGCACTGGGCGTTTGCCCAAATCGGTGTGGACGAGGGCGCGCGCCGCGAGCGCTACAAACGCCGTTACAACCTCGACATTGCCCAGGGCGCGCTGAACCAGAACCCCGTGTGGGGCACGACGGGCGGCGCGGTGCTGGCGTTCTCGGATATGCTCGGCGACGATTACTGGTACGTGTCGCTCTACAACACGGCCAACACGCAGAGCGATTTCCTGCGCAGCCTGAGCATGTCCCTGACGCGGGTGCAGCTTCACCGGCGCACCAGCACGTCGTATGGCGTCTACCGCTACGGCGGCTTGCGCTACGACATCACCGACCCGGACGCGGCGACCGAGTACCCGATTTTCTGGGAGACGATGTACGGCGGATTCGGGGCGGTCAGCTACCCGCTCTCGATGTTCCGGCGCGTCGAGGTGAGCACGTCGCTGAACTGGAGCGACAAGGAGGTCAACATCCTGGAGTTCAGCCGCAAGGCGCTGCTGCTCTCCAATGCGGTTTCGCTGGTGCACGACAATTCGCTCTTCGGGGCGAACGGCCCGATGAAGGGGTGGCGTACGAGCCTCACCGGAGCCTATACGACCGATGTGCTTTACAGCAACGTCAACTACTTTACGCTCTCGGCGGACGCGCGGCGCTATTGGAACCTCGGGCGCGGCGTGTCGGTGGCGTCCTGGGCGCTGGGGCGCATGAACCAGGGGCGGGAGGCGCGCCTGTTCGTGCTGGGCGGCAGTTGGGATCTGCGCGGGTACAACTTGTTCAGTGTGCGCGGCAAGAAGATGTGGTTCACCTCGCATGAGCTTCGCTTCCCGATCGTGAACGCGCCGTCGGTGTTTCTCCCGATTCTGGCGCCGTTTGGGATCGCCAACCTGCGGGGGGCTTTGTTCGCCGACGCGGCGCACGTCTGGAACCGGGGCTACTACGACCGCGACCGGCTGCCTCTGGTCAACGGCGACCTGACGACGGGGCAGACGATCGGCTCCAGCGGCATCGGCTTCCGGATGAACCTTTTCGGCGGGTTCGTGCTCCGCTACGACATCGGCTACCAGTTCTCCGAGGGTTTCCGCGAGCGCTCGAATCGGCCCTTCAAGCAGTTTTTCTTCGGGTGGGACTTCTAGCCCGCAACGCCTCCATGCCTACACCCTATCGTTCGCGCAACGCCCTAGCGCTCTGCTTTGTCGCCGCCGTGCTGCTCGTAGCTGGATGCCGCGCCTTGGAGTTCCCTCAGCCGACCCAAGGGGCGGCGGGCGACTGGACGCTGGAGGGCGCGTCGCCGGGGCGCGGCAACACCCTTGCCACGGACCTAACGTTTCCGCTCGCGCAAGCCTGGAAGTACAACGCCACGGCTGCCTTTGGGCCGGGTTCGGCGCTCATCATCGGAGATATGGTGCTGGCTGCGAATCTCAAGGGCGAGGTGCACGGCGTGCACCGTGAAAACGGCAAGCGCATCGGCATCAAGAGCTTCGGCGATGCGATTGCGGGCGCGCCGGCGGCGCATGCGGGGGTGCTGTACGTGCCGGTGGCCCTGGGCAAGCAAAGCATCATTGCGTACGACCTGGCGAGCGGGCGCACGCTCTGGACGAGCAAGGGCGCGGCCGTGGAAGCGGGGCTGCTGTTCCACGGAGGGCGGCTGCTCTCGGTGGACGTGGACGGGGCGGCGCAGTCGCGCGACGCCGCCACGGGCGCCGAGCAGTGGCGCTACGAGAGCGGGCGCAATACGGTGGTTCGCGCCAGCCCACTACTGACGGAGCAAGGGCTGTTCGTTTACGCCGATGACGCCGGCCACGTGACGGCGCTGCGCGTGGAAACCGGCGAACCGGTGTGGTCGGTAGACGTAGGCGCGCCGGTGCAGGGGACCCCTGCCTCGGCAGGCGGGCGCATCTTTGCGCCGACGAGCCGGGGGGCGCTCGTGGCGCTCGACGCGGCCGACGGCGCCGAGGCCTGGCGCTTCAGCCTGCCCGACACGACGGTGCGCATGGCGCCTCCGGCGGCAGACGCCCGGCAGGTGGCCTTCGGCGCCTCGGACGGCGCGCTTCGCCTGGCCGACGCGGCGACGGGGCAGATTGCATGGACGTTCCAGGTGGACGAGGTGCTGCCGTCGCCGCCGCTGATGAGCCCCGGCGCCCTGCTGGTGGGAGGCATGGGCGAAGCGCTATATGGCCTGGATCGCCTCACCGGACGGCTCGTGTGGCGCGGCGAAGTGGACGGACGCATCAAGTCGGCGCTGGCCGCCGGCGATGGCGGGGTGGTGGTGCTGGCCGAGCCCAACGCGGTGTACTATTTCAAACCTTCGGACTCGACTTATGCGCAGCAACGTTAGCCGGCTCGGGCTGCTTCTCATTTGCCTTTGCTGCTGCGTGCGCACCGGCCGGGCGCAGCAGACCGGAGTGGCGGCGCGCATCACCTCGAACACGACGGATGCCACGGTGTTCGCCGACAGCCTCGCGCTCGGGCGGATCGGGCAGCAGTTCTTTTACATCCCGGCGGGCGCCCGGCAAATCCGGCTGGCGCCTTCCTTCGGCGAGTCGTGGTCGGTCGAGCCGGTGGTTGTCGGCATGCCGCCCGTCTCGGGGGATACGCTTTTCTTGCGGCTCGACTTTCCGCACCACTACCGTCTGGAATCGACGCCCTACGGCGCCGAGGCGTGGATAGACGACAACGGCCAGGCGCGAGTCGTCGGGAAGACGCCCTTTACGTACGTCGCCGAAACGCCTGTGCGCAGCCCTATCACGCTTCGGATGGATGGTTTCCTGCCGGTGGAAGTGCGCCCGGATACGAGCGTGTGGAACCGGTTCTCGGTGGCGCTTACGCCGGTGGACGCCCGCAGCCGCGCGGCGGCAGGCGGGGCCGTCGAAGGGTTGCCCCGGCGCCGCTACCGGTGGATAGACCGGGCCGCGCTCGGGCTGGCGGCTGCCTCCGCCGCCGCGACGGTGCATTACAAGTTCAAGGCCGACCGGCGGTACGACGTGTACTCAGCCGAAGGCGGTGAAGCGCTCAAGGAGGAGATCCGGCGCTATGATACGCGTGCGGCGATCGCGCTGGGGGCGATGCAGGTGGGCGTGGGGGTGTTCACGCTGCGGCTTGCGCTCCGGTAGCGGGGGGCGTAGATTGAGCGCGTCCTATGCGCCCATTCTCTTTACTAAAGCCCGCCGTGTACAAGGAGCGTCTGACCGAGGATCTGAAAATCGCCATGAAGGCGCGCGACGAGGTTCGCCTGCGCACGATCCGCACGCTGCGCGCTGCGCTCATGGAGCGCGAAATCGCCGAGCGCCAGGGCGGGGTGGGAACGCTGACCGAGGAGCAGGAGCTGGCGGTGCTGCAAAAGCAGGCAAAGCAGCGTCAGGAGTCGATGGATCTGTATGCCTCCAGCGGCCGCGACGACCTCGCAGCGCGCGAGCGCGAGGAGCTGGCCGTTATCGAGGCGTACCTGCCGCAGCAGGCGAGCGACGAGGAGCTTGCGCATGTCCTGAGCGAGATCATCACGCAGAAGGGCGCCTCGTCGGCCGCCGACCTCGGGAAGGTGATGGGCGAGGCGATGAAGCAGCTACGCGGCAAGGCGGATGGAAAGCGTATTCAGCAGCTTGCGCAGCGGCTTCTTTCCGGCGCTGCTTAGCCGCCACGGCGCGGCGCAAGACTTCCTATGACGCTAGACCTTATCATTGGCATCCTGCTGGCCGCAGGCTTCCTGCGGGGCCTGTTCACAGGCTTTCTGAGGCAGGCGGCGGGACTGGCGGGTGTGGCGCTTGCTTTCGTCGCCGCCGCGCAGTACCGCTACCAAGTCGGGGGCATCGTGGCGGAGGCGCTCGGCGCGCCGGCGGCCTTCGGCAGCGCGCTGGGTTTTGCCGCCATTTTTGCGGCTATCCAGATCGTTCTGTACCTCGTCGTAAAGCTGGCAGAGTCCACGCTGGCCGCGTTTAAGCTTTCTTCGCTCAATCGCTTCGCCGGCGGCATAGCCGGAGCTTTTCGCTCGGCCTTCTTCCTCAGCGTGCTGTTCGTGCCGATGCATTACATGGGCGTCCCGAGCGCCGAGGCGGAGGAGTCGTCGGTGCTGTACGCGCCCGTGGCAGCCGTGCTGCCGGCGACCTGGAATTTTCTGGCTGCCCATGTCGAGGGTTTGCGGAAGCTCCCGGTCCCGTCGAGCGTAAAAGAATTGCGCCTGCCTTCAGGCAGAAAAGGTTCCGTGTAGCGCTGGAGCGCATTCCCTTCTGGAACTTTGGTGTGGAAGATAGGGGAATGCGCGAGCAGCTTATCACAGATTAGGATCTGACGCGTATGATTCCCCTGGAACTGAAGCTGACCAACTTCCTGAGTTACGGCGAGTCAGCGCCGGCCCTGAACCTGGAGCCTATCCGGGTGGCCTGCCTGTCCGGCCGCAACGGCCAGGGAAAGTCGGCGCTGCTCGATGCGCTCACGTGGGCGCTGTGGGGCCAGGCGCGCAAGTCGAGCGGCAACCACAAGCCGGACGACGAGCTGATCCGGATCGGGACGCAGCGTATGCAGGTAGAGCTGACGTTTCGGGTGGAGGAGGGGGATTACCGGGTGACGCGCGCCTACACGCGCTCGCGTTCGGGCAAGTCGAGCACGCCGAGCTTGGAACTGGCAGTGCGCAACGAGGAAACGGGGGTGTTCCGGCCGCTTACGGGCGGGGCGGCGCGCGAGACGCAGCAGCGCATCAACGAGGTGGTGGGGATCGACTTCGACACGTTCATCAACTCGGCGATGCTGCTGCAAGGGCGTTCCGACGAGTTTACGAAGCGCAAGGCGTCGGAGCGGAAGGACATCCTGGCGAACATCCTGAACCTGGGCCGCTTCGATGGGCTTTCGCAGCGCTCGCGGGAGAAAGAGCGCGATGCAGCAAGCCAACTGGCGAAGCTGCAAACGGAGGTAGAGCGCCTCACGAAGGAGACGGCGGAAAAGAATAACGTAGTTCCGTTATTGCAAAAAGAAAAATCCGATCTCAAGGAAAATCAGGAAAAGCTGAATAGACTTCGGATTGGGTCCCGCGACTTGATCGAACGCTTGGCCAAGCTGGATAGTCTGGAGAAGCAGGTCCAGCAGCAGCAGCAGGGGTGGCAGCAGTTCACGAAACGCCGTGCTGACCTTCAGGCGCAAGCTGATAGCCTACGCGGACAGATGGCGGCCGCCGAGGCGCTCATCGCCGACCGAGCGGTGATCGAACGCAACTTCAAGCGCTATAAAGAGCTTTCTAAGCGCCGGGATGACCTGGATGTGCAGCGCGAGCAGCACCGGGGGCTCGAACTGATCGTAAACAATCGCCGCGCCGAACTCAAAGAGTCAGAGGCGCAGTTCAATCGCAAGATCGAGTCGCTGGAGCGGGATTTGCGCGCCGACCGGCAATTGCTTGGAGACTGCGATATGCAAATGGCTGAGTTGCCCGCGCTCCGGCGACAGATCAGCGCCGCCCAGCAAGCGCAACGCGCGCTGACTGATATGACTGTTATTGCAAACAAACGCGCTGAACTGGAATACTCTATTGAGCAGGCAAAAAATGAGGTGGAAGGCCTATTTCAATCTCTAACGGGTCAGCGCAGCCAACTCCGATTGGAAATTGAAAAGGCCACCGAGGCTTTGCCTGACCTATCGAAGCTGAAGCGGCAGCATGCGCTGCTGGAGGTGGATGCGGCGAAACTGGAAGAGCAGACGCGCCTACTCCAAAACGTACAAGAGGAAGGACAGCGCGTCAGCGAGACGATCCAACGCCTTAGGGGCGCCCTTGAAAGCGCCAAAGTCGCCTTGGCGCAGAAATGCGAGGATTGGGACCGCCTGCGCCGGGAGGAGTCGGCGGCCTGCCCGGTGTGCGGCTCTGGGCTGACGGCAGACCACCGGCGCGAAGTGGAAGCGCAGTTCGGAGAAGCCGTAGCAAAGCTGGAGCAGACCGTTGCAGAGGGAGAAGCCGCCATCAGCGCGCAGGCGAAGCTCCGGCATACCCTGGGGAGCCGATACAAGGAGGTCGAGGCGGTGGTCGCCGGCCTGAAGGAGGCTCCGCAAAGACGGGCGTCTTTGCGGGCGCAGCTAGACGGCGCGCTCAAAGACGCCGAGCGCATCGAGACGCTTCGGAGGCAACAGGCTGCTCTGGATGAGACGCTGGCCTCCAAAAATTATGCTCTGGAGCAGCGCGCCCTGCATCGTAAGCTCTGCCGGGAGCGCGACGGGCTCGCGTTTGATAAGGCGGCATACGACCGCTTGCAGGCCGAGGCGGCCGGACTGGAAGTTCGGCAGAACCGTCTGCGCCAACTCGAACAGGTGCAGGGCCGCCGGGAGCAGCTAGATCGCGCCATACAGCAAAAGCTAAAGGAAGAAGCCGAGCTTCGGCGACAACTCGATGCGCGCCTTCCGTTTGCCGAGCAGGAACGCCAACTGGCGCACGCCTTGCAACAACTGGAAACGGTCGGTTTTGACCCGGAGCACTTCGAGCAGGTGCGTGCGGCGCTGCGGGAACTCGCCGGGGCCGGGGACCGCATGATGGAACTGGTCAACGCGCAGAACAACCTCGACGACTGGAAAGACCGCCATACCCGCGTGACGGACGAAATCCAGCATGCCGAGGCCGAGATGCAGCGCCTGTGCACGGCCATCGAGACCTTGCAGGCGGCCCTTGCCGAGCGCCCTGCGTTGGAGGCCGCGCATCAGACGCACGAAGCGTTGTGCCGGGACGAAGAAGAGCACGGCCGACAGCTTCAGATCAGGGTGGGCGAGCTTGGCGCGCAACTTCAGCAAATAAAGCGGCAGGAGGAGCGCCTGGCGGCCTGCCGGCAGGAAATCTCGGAGGCCGCTGCGCAGCATCAGGTGTATAAGCACCTGAGCGCCGCCTTCGGCCGCAACGGCATCCCTTCGCTCATCATCGAGGAGGCGCTGCCGGAGATCCAGAGCCGCACGAATGATCTGTTGCAGCGCCTTACGGACGGACGCATGTCCATCAGCCTGGTTTCGCAGCGCGAGCGCCGCGACGGCAGCGCGGCCGAGACCCTCGACATCCACATTCAGGACGAAACGGGCGCCTCACGGTTCTACGAGACGTTCTCCGGCGGCGAGGCGTTCCGGGTGAACTTTGCCCTGCGCATCGCGCTTTCCCAGCTTCTGGCCGAGCGCAACGGCGTTCGCATCCGCACCTTGTTCATCGACGAAGGCTTCGGCACGCAGGATCTACAGGGCGTCGAGAACCTGATCCAGGCCATCGATCATATCCGCGAGGACTTCGACAAGATCATCGTCATCACGCATATGGATCAGTTAAAGGAGGCGTTTCCGGTGCGGATCGAGGTGGTAAAGGATCCGGTGACGGGGTCGTCCTTCCAGGTGCTGGAGTCTTAGCGGCGCGCGGGTCGAACGGCGAGCGCACGCGCATGAGCAGCAGCCCGCCGATGATCATGGCGCCGCCGGCGAGCTGGGCCAGAAAGATGCGCTCCCCGAGCAGCGCCGCGCTGCTGAGCAGCGCCACGAACGGCACGAGGTTTCCGAAAACGGCCGTTTGCGACGCCCCGACGTTCTTCACCGCCGTCGTCCAGATCACGAAGGTCACGCCCGTCGAGAGCCCCCCCGAAAAAAGGATCGCCAGCCATACGCCGAGGTCCACCTTCGCCCACACGACTTCGTCGTAGCGGGGGGCCGCGATGAGCGCGAGCACCGGCAGGGCTACGAGGATGCCCAGAAAGGCCAGGATGATCGGCGGAATGCGGGCCACGACGGGGCGGCTGAAGGCCGTGTACGACCCCCAGAGCGCCGACGCGGCCAGCATCATCAGGTTGCCTTTGAAAGTGCTCGACCCAAAGTCGAAATCGTGCTTGCCTGCAAAGATGATGATGAGTGTGCCGCAGAGCACGACGAAAAGCGCCAGCCAGTGCCGCCGCGAGAGACGCTCGTAGCCGAAGGCGCTGCCGACGATGGCCGTCCACAGCGGCGCGCCGGCCATGATGAGCGCCGCATTGCCGGCCGTCGTCAGGTTGACGCCGCTTACGAAGAAGTACTGGTAGAAGACGTACCCGAGCAGGCCGAGCGCGATGATCTGGCGAGGGTAGCGCCGGAAGAACACGCCCAGGCGCAGCCCCTGCCGCCGCTCGCGCATGCCGTAGAGCAGCGCCATGACCCCGGCGCTGATGAGGAAGCGCACCACGTTCAGCACGTGGATGGGCATGGCCGCGAGGGCCGCCTTCAGGATCGGCATGTTGACGCCCCACACCAGCACGGCAAAAAGCAGCGCGGCGTCGCTCCGCCAGCGGGCAGGGATGATAAGGGGCATGCTTCCTCTAGTAAAACGCTAACTCAGCGGCTGAATATAGGGCCGCCGCTCTGTGATGACCGTACCTATTTCGTACTTTACCTGCCCTTCCACCCAAGCGCTTCTCGGACATGCCCGAGCCCGAAATCAAGAAGCTGTATTACTCGATCAGTGAAGTCAGCCGGATTACGGGCCTGGACCAACACGTGCTGCGCTTTTGGGAAACGGAGTTTCCGGAACTCAAGCCCAAGAAAAACCGCGCGGGGCGCCGCATCTACATGGAGGCCGACCTCCGCCTCGTGCAGCGCATCCAGCGCCTCCTGAAAGAAGACAAGTATACGATAGAGGGAGCCAAGCAGGCCCTTTACCGAAAAGACCCTGAAGCGGCGCAGGCGGAGCGGCTGCGCGAGGAACTGCGCGCCCTCCGGAGCTTCTTGCAGCAAGTGCTCGAAAAGCTGTAGCGCCCGGTATGGAATCCTTTCCGCGCGATTCCGTCCTGCGCTGGCGCCGCCTCGACGCGCCCGGCCGCGAGACGGCGCGCACCGAGCGCACGGCCGCAGGCCGGCGCCTCACCGGCAAAGCGGAGGTTCAGGCAACGGGCGCGGATGCTAGCCTATATTACCGCCTGGAGTGCACCGCCGACTGGCGGACCCGGCGGGCGCTCGTCTCCGGGGTGGTTTCGGGCGCTGAGGTGCGCATGTCCTTCACTGCCGACGGGCAGGGCGCCTGGCAGCTCGGCGGCGCGCCGCTGCCTCTGGCCGAGGGCGCGCTGGACATCGACCTGGGGTTCACGCCGGCGACGAACCTGCTCCCGATCCGCCGCCTGAATCTCCCCGTCGGCGCGCGCGCCGAAGTCCGGGCGGTGTGGCTGCGCTTTCCCGAACTGCGCGTCGAGATGCTGCAGCAGTCCTACCGCCGCGAGGCGGCGCAGGTGTTTCGCTACGAAGCGCTGGTGGACGGCGCTTGGTTCCATGCGCACCTGGACACAGACGCTTTCGGGCGCGTGCTGCGCTACGAAGGCTTGTGGGAGGCGGCCGGCGTGGAAACAGCCGGACCGCCGGCGAGTTTGGGCGGATAGGCTTACCGCCGCATATCTGCGGCCCCTTTCACGGCATCGTTCTCAACAATTCGGCTGCTCATGAACCGGCGTATTTTTATTTCAAACATGGCGGCGGCCGGTGCGGGCGTTGCCTTGCTGGGCGCAGCCCGACCGGCTGCGTACGGGCGCGCTCCGCTCACCGCCATCGAAGGCTTCGTGACGGCTGGAGGCAAGCCGGCGGCGGGCGTGCGCGTCACGGACGGGCTGCGCGTCGTGCGTACGAATGCCGAGGGGCGCTACCGCCTCGAAGCCGATCCGGCGCAACCCTTCGTCTATATCAGCGTCCCGGCAGGCTGCCGCATTCCGGTCGGCCCCTCGGGGACGGCCCGCTTCTACCAGCCGATGCCGCGCGCCGCCGGCCGAACGTCTGTGTCGTTCGAGCTGGAGAAAAGCGCGGCGGACGACACGCGCCACACCATGCTGGTCCTTGCCGACATCCAGGTGGCAAACCTGGAGGAGACGGCGCGCTTTCATGCCGAAACGGTCCCGGATTTGCTTCAGACGATCCGGGGGCTGCCCGGAGAGCGCTTCGCCGTAAGCTGCGGCGACATCATGTTCGACAATCTCTCGCTCTTTCCGGAGTATGAACGTGCAGCCCAACGGGTTGGCATCCCCTTCTTCCAGGTAGTCGGCAACCACGACCTCGATCAGGACGCTGCTTCCGACCTGCTTTCGACGCGCACCTTCGAGTCGCGGTATGGGCCGCGCTACTACTCTTTCGACCGGGGGCAGGTGCATTACGTCGTCCTGGACGATGTGCTTTGGGAAGGCAAAGGCTATACCGGCTACCTCGATAACCAGCAGCTCGGCTGGCTGGCGCGCGACTTGGGCACGCTCGAACCGGGGGCTACGGTCATTGTGGCGCTGCATATCCCCGTCGGCACCACCATTGACCGGCGGCAGGGCAAGCCGCACGAGGACGCCAGCACGGCGCTTCAGAACCGCTATCAGCTTCGGGAGCTGCTCGCGCCGTTTCAGGCGCACATCGTCTCGGGGCACACGCACGACAACGAGCACATTTTCGAGGGGCGTGTGCACGAGCAGGTGCATGGGGCCGTCTGCGGCGCCTGGTGGAGCGGCGACATCTGCTACGACGGCACGCCCAACGGCTACGGCGTTTATGACATCGACGGCGAGTCGGTTCGGTGGCGCTACAAGGCCACCGGCGCCCCGGCCGACCGCCAGATGCGCCTATACGCGGGCGCGCGCGCCGAGTCGGACCCGGCCCACCTGCTTACGGCCAACGTGTGGGACTGGGACCCGGCCTGGCGGGTGCTGTGGTACGAGGGCAGCGACCGCCGGGGCGAGATGCAGCGCCGCACCGCCCCGGACCCGCTTTCGGTAAAGCTGCACGCCGGACCCGAACTGCCGCCGCGCCGCGAGTGGATCGATCCGCAGGCGACGGCGCATATGTTCTGGGCGGACATGGGGCAAGCGACAGGAGCGGTGCGCGTCGAGGCCACGGACCGGTGGGGGAGAGTCTACACCCAGGCGCTGGCCGCCGGCTAAGGGCCGCAGGGCGGTCCGCTCAACCTTCAGAGGGTTTCGGCGCTTCCGGCCGCCGCAGGTACTCCTTGAGTTCTTCGGACTCCGCCGTCATTTCCTGCTCGACCATGCGGAGCAGTTCTTCCATCAGCTCGCGCTCGTCGCGGCTTTCCAGGCGCGCGAGCACCCGCGCGAGGCATTGCAAGATCACGTGGAACCGCGCCCGCGTGCGGGCCGAACTCGCCGCAAGGATGCCCATAAGCTCGTTGACGCCCGGCTCAGTATGTTCTTGCATGGTTATATAAAAAGACGGGGAAAGTTATACGGAGCCATAGGCCGCCGGCTAGAGCAGACGGCAGTTCAAATCGTCGAAGACGCGGCAACCCTGCACTTCGCGGAACAGTTCGAGCGCGATAAAGGCTGCGCGGTCGAGGTTGATGCCAAGCTCCAGCATGAACGAGAAATCGTCGTCCGAGAGCGATACTTCATCCCATCCGCCGACATGCCGTTCGAGGCGTTGGAAGAACGTGAGCGCCTTATACCGCTCGTTTTCGTCCAGCTCGGCAATGGGAAAGTCGAGCATCAGCCCGTCGCCGCGCCGGAGAAACCGCACCGGCGCCGGGGCCGTGGACAACCGGACAACGAGTTGCTGGGCCGGGCCTTCGAGCAAATGGTCGAGCATTTCGACCAAGCCCTGGCGCACCTCGTCGCCCGCGCGCAGGCGCGGCTCGTCGAGCAGCACCACGGCCGCGCCGGCCGGATCCGACGTTACGTCGTGCAGGTATGCCGAGATGCGCCATAAGGCCGAGGCGTGGCCGTGGACGCGGCGACGCCCGGCTTCCTCATCGCCGCCGTGGATCTGCTGAAGCGCGTCCAACTGGTGGCCGATCATTTCGAGCACGATGTGGATGCACTCGGCGACGGCCTTGGGCCGGTAGCGAAGCCGCATACGGCCTTCGCCGGCCAGCAGGTCGTCCACGAGCTGAGCCGCTTCGTCCAGCGACGCCTGCGCCGCGCGCAGCTTGCCATCCACGAGTTCGCCGAGGGCGCGCGTTTCCGCGCCGACGATCTGGTGGATGACCTGGTAGCCGTCGGGCCGCTTGAACGGGTTGTTCAGATAATCGGTAGGCATAATCCGATGAAAGCTCTTGGCGGCTGGGATGCGAGGCTGCGCCGCGTCCTTACGCCGGCGATAGGATAGTAACACGCCGACCGCGTTGCATACAAACCCGGCGGCCAAGGTCCGGCATTATTTCGTGACGGATACATACGCGGGATTCCCAAAGGATCAGCCCCGAGGACCCGGACGGGGACGCCGCAGACGCAGGTTCAGCCGTCCTATTGCAATGCAACATAATTATCGTTATGTTGCATGAGGTTATTCTTCGCCCACTCAGAATCTGCTCTTCGCAGCAGCGCCTGCTCCTGAACCGGTATGACCGACGCTTACCTCCAACACGCTGCGCCCTCCGCCGCCGACCAGGCCGACGATGACCGGCAGCTCATCCGGCTCTGGCTGCACGGCAAAAGCGCCAACACACGCGAAGCTTACCTGCGCGACCTCGCGCAGTTCACCGAGCACGCCGCGCTCGGGTTGCGCGAGGTGAAGCTCCGCCACCTGCAAGACTGGCTCGATGCGCTCTCCGCGGAAGGCTGCACGCCGGCGACGCGCGCACGCAAACTCGCCGCCCTGAAAAGCCTCTTTACGTTCGGCCACCGCATCGGCTATTTCGCCTTCAACGTAGGCGCGGCCGTGCGGACGCCCCGCGTGCCTGATCTGCTCGCCCGGCGCATCCTCACCGAAGAAGCGCTCGGCGCGCTGCTCGCGGCTCCGGAGGGCTTACGCAACAGCGTGCTGCTGCGGTTGTTCTACAACTCGGGCGCGCGCGTCTCCGAGCTTGCCGGGCTGACGTGGCGCGCCCTTGCGGCGCGCTCCGGCGCAGGAAGCGCCGCCACAGGCCAGGTCACCCTGCTGGGTAAAGGCGAGAAAACGCGCAACGTCATCCTGCAAGCGCCCGTGTGGGCTGCTCTGAATGCATTGCGCCAACGCGAACGCGCCGAAGGCTATGGCGGCCCGGAGGACGCCGTCTTTCGCTCGAAGAAAGGCGGGCGCCTTTCGCGGCAGCAGATATGGCGCATCATCGGGCAAGCCGCCCGGATGGCGGGCCTGCCCGAAGGCGTCTCGCCGCACTGGCTCCGGCATGCGCACGCCTCGCATGCCCTGGATCACGGCGCCCCCGTGCATCTGGTGCAGCAGACGCTCGGGCACAAGTCCATGGCGACGACCAGCCGCTACAGCCATGCCCGCCCGGACGATTCGTCGGCCAACTATCTTAACCTGCCGCCTGAGCGCCTCGCGCCGGGCGTCTAAGTGTATTTAATTTTGCCATAACGGAAATGATATAAAATCAGTTGGGATTCAGCACGGCAAACCTTATTTCGCCGTCCCCACAGTCATGCCGCTTTCCTCATCGAAGAGCAAGCAATGCGCCGGGCGCAGCCATACCTCCACGGGCGCGCCGACTATATATATAGCCTCGGGCGGAGCCAGCGCCGTAAGCCTGCACGAACCCGCGCGCACCTGCACCCATGCCTCGCGCCCGAGCGCCGTATAGCTCGTAACCTCGCCGCCCAGGCAAATAGCCCCCTCGTCGGGCGCCGCGCCCAGCCCCACATGCTCCGGGCGCACGCCCAGCACGAGCCGCCGGGACGGGCCGCCCGGCGGTGGCCGCAGGCGTAGGCCGCCGCCGTCGGCGGTGAACACCCCGTCCCTGGAGGCGCCGGGGATGCGGTTTAGCGGAGGGCTCCCGATGAAATCCGCGACGAAAAGGCTCTGCGGCCGTGTGTAGATTTCCTGCGCCGAGCCTTCCTGTTCGAGCCGCCCCTCGCGCATGACCGCTATGCGCCCCCCGAGCAGCAGCGCCTCGGTATGGTCGTGCGTCACGTAAACGAGCGTTCCCCCGCGCTGCCGCTGAAGCTCCAGAATCAGCTCGCGGAGCGCGTCGCGCAAATGTGGGTCCATGTTCGTGAGCGGCTCGTCGAGCAAATGCACGGCGGCCGGCCGCATGAAGGCCCGCCCCAACGCAACGCGCTGCTGTTGCCCCCGCGAGAGCGTGCGCGGCAGCCGGTCGGCCAGTTCCCCGAGGTGCAACCGCCGCAGCATCTCGGCTGCGCGGCGGCGCGCCTCCGCCGCCGGAACGCCGCTGCGCCGGAGGCCGAAGGCGAGGTTATCCGCGACGTTCAAGTGGGGATACAGGTTCGGCTGCTGGAACACCATCGATACGTTCCGGAGCCACGGCGGCGCGGCGGCCTGGTCTACGCCCCCCAGCCGGACGCAGCCGCCTGTAGGCGTTTCCAGCCCGGCGATCAGGCGCAGCAGCGTGCTCTTGCCGCACCCCGAGGGACCCAAGAGCACAAGCCGTTCCCCCGCCGCCGCCGCCAGAGAAACATCCCGAACGGCGTGTGCGCCGTTATCGTATATTTTGTCCAGTCGCTCGATTTCCAGCAGCGCCATATGGTCCTGCCCCGTTCGCCCTTGAGCCGTAAGCGCCCAAGTTAACGCTCAGCCGCCCCCGTAAATCCGCCGGCCGCGCCGCCGCTCCACAAGAACCCACCCGAATGCCGGAAGCCACCCCGCTGCGCCCCCTCGTCGTCAACGCTTTGTACCCCGCCATCAACCGGGGCCTCGCCGCCGACATCCTCGCGGCCCGGGCCCTCGGCGACCACGCGCTGCCCGTCTGCGCCGCCATCGTCTCCGCCGGGCCGCGTATCGTGACCGATCAGATCGAGGTCCCCTCGGATACCGTAGCCGCTCAGATCGAGCACGTCTTCCACACCACCCAGCCGACCGGCGCAGCCCTCGGCATCCTCGGCGGCGCGCCGACCATCGAGGAGGTGTTTCGGCTGTTCAAGGCGCATCTTACAGGGCCTATCGTGCTCAACGCCACCCTTAGCGGCCCGACGAACGAGGATGTAGCCGGTTCGGCGGCGCGCGAAGCCCTCATGAGCCATTGGGGCGAAGCCGCCCTCGTGGCGGTGCGCGCCTACGACGCCCAGTTGCTGGCGCACATGGAAATCACGTCCCTCGACGACGCCCAGGTGGCCGCGCAGCGCCTGCACCGACGGGGGGCGCGCGCCGTCCTGCTGCGCCTCGGGCGGCTCGGGGCCGCTTCCCAAGGCGACGGCGCCGAGCCGCCCTACATGTCCGACCTCTATTACGACGGCGCCGAGTTCGCCCTTTTCGAGGCGCCCCATGTCGCGGCGCCGGGATTGCACGGCGCTTCCAGCCTGCTCACCCTTGCCATCCTGCACGGGCTCACGCTCGGAATTGCGCCAACGGATGCAATTCAGGCTGCAAAAACATCCGTGTCCGAGGCGGCGCGGCGCGCTATTTTCACCGCCGATACGGCTTCGCCGGATTACTTTTGGAATGCAGCCTCAGGCGCTCCTTCCGCACGCTAAATACTGCACATAGATGCTACAGGATAAAACTAAGACCACCATCTACGATGTCGCCGAGAAAGCCGGGGTCGCCATATCGACCGTTTCGCGCGTGCTCAACGACTCCAGCGACGTTTCCGAGCAGACGCGCGCACGCGTGCTCAAAGCGATAGACGAGCTTCAGTTTCGCCCCGACCGTACGGCCAAGTCGCTGGCGCAGAAGCAGACCAGCTCGCTTGCCATTGCCACCCCAACGTTCACCACGCCTTTCCACAACGAACTGCTCAAAGGCGTCCGCCTTTGCCTCCGCGATTATCACGTGGACCTGCTGCTCTGCGACCTCGGCTGGACGAGCGTGCAGCGCACCCTGCTGAGCTTCCTCAAGCGCGGCGCCGTCGATGGCCTGCTGCTCGCCGGGCTGCCCGAGGACGACACCATTGCGGCCGAACTCAAGGCGCTCCGTGCGCCCGTGGTGCTCATTGGTTACAACTGGACCGATTTCGACTCGTTCTACTGGGATAACAAGGTCGGGGCGTACCACGCCGTGCAGCACCTGATCGAGCAGGGCCACCGCAGCATCGGCATGATCACCACGCGCGCCGCCAGCGTCCTCCAGGATCAGCGCATCCAGGGCTACATGAAGGCCCTCGAAGACGCCGGCATCGGTTTCAACCCGCATTACCTCACCAGCGGCGAAACGGCCAAACACGCCGGTTTCAGCGAGGAAGCCGGATACGAAGCCATGGTGCAGCTTCTCGACGCCGACCCGGCCCCTACGGCCGTCTTCGCCAGCTCCGATGTGCAGGCCATCGGCGCCTGGAAGGCCGTCCGCGACCGCGGCCTGCGCGTGCCCGAAGACGTGGCGCTCGTCGGCTACGACGACATCAAGACGAGCCAGTTCATCGGCCTTTCGAGCGTCGATCAGAACATGCACGACGTGGGCTTCGAGGCCACCGAGCGGCTGATCGCGCGGATGATGGGCACCAATACCGACCCGAAAGCCTCCATCCTCATTACCCCGCGCCTGAACGTGCGCGAGTCCAGCCGCTTCCAGCGCCCGAGCCGGCCCTGAGCCGCGCCCACGGTCTTAAACGCCTCCTTCCATGATCGACGATGCCGTTCTCGCGCGGGGTCTTGCGCATGCCATAACGGAAACGCATTTTGCCGGTCTCGGCAATCGCTACCAGGGCAAGGTGCGCGACACCTATCGCCAACCCGAGCGCCTCATCCTCGTCACGACGGATCGCATCTCCGCCTTTGACCATGTGCTCCGCCAGGCAATTCCGTTCAAGGGGCAGGTGCTCAACCAGGTGGCGGCCTACTTCTTCGAGCGCACCGCCGACATCGCGCCCAACCATGTGCTCAGCGTGCCCGACCCCAACGTGACCGTAGCGCGCCCGTGCGCCACCGTGCCCATCGAGTTCGTCGTGCGCGGCTACGTCGCCGGCCATGCCTGGCGCGAGTACCGCGACGGCAAGCGCGAGATTTGCGGCGAGCCGATGCCGGAGGGCCTGCGCCAGAATAGCCGTTTCCCGCGTCCGCTCGTGACGCCCTCCACGAAGGCCGCGGAGGGGCACGACGAGGACATCTCGCGCGCCGAAATCATCCGGCGCGGCATCCTCAGCGCCGCCGTCTTCGATGAACTGGCCCAGCGCGCCCTCAAGCTCTTCGCGCGCGGCTCCGAGTTGGCCGACGAGCGGGGCCTTATTCTCGTAGACACCAAATACGAGTTCGGCCGCACCCCTGAGGGCGATTTTCTCCTCATCGACGAGGTGCACACGCCCGACTCGTCGCGTTACTTCTACGCCGACACCTACGACGAACTTCTCAGCGCCGACCAGCCCCAGCGACAGCTTTCCAAGGAGTTCCTGCGCGAGTGGCTCATGGAGCGCGGCTTCCAGGGCAAAGAAGGCCAGACGATGCCCGACCTGCCGGATGATTTCCGCATGGAAGTCTCGCGGCGCTACATCGAGCTATATGAAACCGTCACCGGCCGCCCGTTCGAGCCGGCCGCCCAGCCGGAGCCGCTGCGGCGCATCGAGCAGGCCCTGAAACCCTACGCCGAGTAGGGCCTTAGCCTAGCCGGTACGCCTCCGGGCGGCGGTCTTCGAAAAGGTCGTTGTGCGCCGTGATGCGGCGGTCGGCGGCCAGCGCCGGGTCGTCGTCCACGACGAGCACGGCCGTCTCGTCCGGGCCGGCCGCCGCGAGCACCGCGCCCGCCGGATCGCAGATGAGGCTCTGCCCGATGAACGTGAGCGTTTCGCCGTGCGCCTGCTCGCTGCCCGTTCGGTTGGCCGTGATCGTGTAGACGTGGTTTTCGAGGGCGCGGATCGGCATCGAGCGGGGGCAGTCTTTACGCACCAGGTTCGACGGATGCGCGATGAGGTCGGCGCCGCCCAGGGCCAAGGTGCGCGCCGCCTCCGGAAAGTACCAGTCGAAGCACACCATCATTCCGAGCCGGTACGGCGCGCCCGCGCGCGTGCGACACTCGAACACCGGAAACCCCAGGTCGCCGGGCGTGAAGTACTCCTTCTCTCGGTAGAACAGATGCGTCTTGCGATACAGACCTGTCGAGCCGTCGGGCGCGGCCAGGAAGGCGCTGTTGTAGAAGGCGCCGCCGGCGCGCTCGGCAAAGCCGCCCACGAACGTCGCCCCCGTACTTTTCGCCCACTCCCGGAGCGCTCCGGTGATGGGCCCCTCCCCCGCCTCCTCGACGACAGCCGCTACGTCTTCTCTCGACCTGAAGTGATACCCGCTTGCGAACAATTCCGGCAACACCATCAAATCATATTTTTTTTCTTGCAATAACGGAATGATAGATTCCAAGTTGGCGGCTACGTCAAGATAGGCCGGGCTGTATTGCAGGAAACCGATGCGCATAGCTACACGTCCAGTTCGTCCGCCTCGGCGGCGTGGTTCATGATGAAGTTGAAGCGCGCCGAGCTGTCCTTGCCCATCAGGTCCGAGATCGTCTTCTCCGTGAGCAGCCGTTCGGTCTCGGCAATATTGACCTTGAGCAACCGGCGCTTCTCCGGGTCCAGCGTCGTCTCGCGCAGCGTCTGCGGCATCATCTCCCCCAGCCCCTTGAAGCGCTGAATCTCGATGTTCACATTCTTGCGGCCCCTCTTGAGCTGTTTGATGAGCCGGTCGCGGTCGGCGTCGTCGAGCGCCCAGTGCGTTTCCTTCGCCGCGTCGAGGCGGTAAAGCGGCGGCTGCGCAATGTAGACGAACCCGTCCTCGATGAGCGGACGCATGTAGCGGTAAAAGTACGTCAGCAGCAACGTGGCGATGTGGTGCCCGTCCGAGTCGGCGTCCATCAGCAGGATGATCTTGTGGTAGCGCAGCCGCCCCAGGTCGATCTTGTCGCCCGCGCTGCACCCCAGAGCCTGCTCGATGTTCGAGAGTTCCTTGTTTTCCTGCACCTTCTTCAGGTTGGCCTGCTCCGCGTTGAGCACCTTGCCGCGCAGCGGCAGCACCGCCTGAAACTTGCGGTCGCGGCCCTGCTTGGCCGAGCCGCCGGCCGAGTCGCCCTCGACGATGAACAGCTCGCACTCGCGCGGGTCCGTCGAGCTGCAATCGGCCAGCTTGCCCGGCAGGTTGAGCCGGTGGCTGACGCTGGCCTTCTTGCGCACCGAACTGGCCGCCGCCCGGCTGGCTTGCCGCGCCCGCGCCGCCTGGATCACGCGCGTAGCGATGGCCTCGCCCGTCGTCGGGTGGGCGTTCAGGTACTGCTCAAGCTCCAGCCGCACCGCCGAGACCAGCAGCGAACGCGCCTCGGGGTTGTTCAGCTTCTCCTTGGTCTGCCCCTGAAACTGAGGGTCCGTCAGGTACAGATTGACGACGGCAAACAAGCCCTCGCGGATGTCGTCCGCGGAGACTTCCAGGTTGCGCGGCAGCAGGTCGTGCGTTTCCATGTAGGCGCGCACCGCCGTTCGCACGGCGTCTTTCAGGCCCTGCTCGTGCGTGCCTCCGTCGCGCGTCGGGATGCCGTTGACGAAGCTGCGCACCTCCTCGCGCGGCGCCTCCGTCCATTGCAGCGCCGCCTCCACGCGGCTGCCGTGCTGCATGGTCTCCTGACGCACCAGGAACGCGTGCTCGTGCGTCGGCCGCGCCTTGCCATGCTGCACCAGATGCGCCAAGTACTCGCCGATGCCGCCCTCATGGTGAAACTCGTGCCGCGTTTTGCCGGCCTCATCCCGAAAAACAATCTTGAGATGCCGGTTCAGGTACGTCTTGACTTCCAGCGTCTCCCGAATGGCGTCTGCATCGAATTCGGTGCTCTCGAAAATCTCCGGGTCCGGGCGGAAGAAAATCGAAGTGCCCGTGCCGCGCACGTTCGTCGCCGCCGTTTCCAGGCGCGAGACGGCCGCCCCGCGCGCGAAGCGCTGCACGTACTGCTTGCCGTCGCGCTTGATCGTCGCCACCAGCTCTTCCGAAAGGGCGTTCACCACCGACGAGCCAACCCCATGCAAACCGCCTGAAGTTACGTAGTTCGAATTATCAAACTTGCCCCCGGCGTGCAGCGTCGTCAGGATCAGTTCCAGCGTGGGCAGCTTCTTGACGGGGTGAATGTCTACCGGCATGCCGCGTCCGTTGTCGGCCACCGTAACGCTGCTCGCGTCGGCATGCAGCGTCACCTCGATCCACGAGGCGTAGCCGTTCATCGCCTCGTCTACGGCGTTGTCCACGATCTCCCATAACAGGTGGTGCAGCCCCGGCTTGCCGGTGCCGCCGATGTACATGCCGGGGCGCTTGCGCACAGGCTCAAGGCCCTCCAGCACCTGAATGTCCTTGCCGGTATACTGGGCTGCTTCTGCCATTTCGTCTATTCAGATATAGATAAGCGTTGTTTCGTGGAGGCCTTGCGCGGCTTCAGCGTTTGGCGTCGAGGCGCAGCACCACCGGCTCCGTCACTACGCGCGCCACATGCCCGCGCTTGATGATCTGGCGGCCTTTGTTGCCCCGCGCGGCCACCTCGAACTTGGTCGTCCGGACGATCTCACGCCGTCCCCGGCTCGTCTCGATCTCCAGGCCCTCGCGCGCCGCGTCCGAAAGCGTAAACCCGAGCACCCGGTCCTCCGCAGCCAGCTTCATCCCGATCACGCCTTTCGCCGCGCCCTTGACGACGGGGATCTGCGCGGCGCTGAAGATGAGCACATGCCCCAGGTGCGAGGCCAGGCATAGGTTCTCCTCGCCCGAAGCCAGCGCCGCCCCGACGACGGCATCTTGCTTGTCGAGCTTCATGTACGTCCGCCCCGACCGCGTCGAGGGTTCGCGGAAGCCGTCCAGCAGCGTCCGCACCGCCAGCCCGCCCGCGCTCACGGCCACGATGTACGGCCCGCTGACCGGCTCCGCGCCGTCGCCGCCGAAAAGCTCCGGCGAGCCTGCCGGCGCCGGAGCCGCCGGCGGCAGCACGCGCGGATCCGTCGGGAGGACGCCCACCAGGCGCTCGCGGTCTGCAAAGTCGAACAGCTTCTGGATTGGGTCGCCGTAGCCGGTCGTGCTCGGAAGCTGCTCGGCGCGCACCGTGTAGGCTTTGCCGTTGCTCGTCAGGAAGCATACGCTCGCGCGCGTCGAACCGCCGAGCACCCACCCCACTTCGTCGCCCTCGCGCACCCGGATGCTCTGCACGTCGCTGAACGAGCGCTGCCGCTTCACCCACCCGTCGCGCGTCACGATGACGTAGACATCCTCCTCGACGATGTAATCCTCGGCGCTGTACTGAAGCGTCTCGGCCGCCCCCCCGACTCTCGTGCGGCGCGCATCCGCAAACTGCTTGCGCACCTCCTTCAGCTCGTCCCGGATCAGGTTCCAGCGCGCCGGCGTGCTTGCCAGCAGCGCGCGCAGGCGCTCGGCTTGGCGCTCCTTGTCCGCCAGCTCCTTCCGGATCGCGTCGATCTCAAGCTGCGCCAGCTTGAACAGCTTCGTCTCCAGCACGGCGTCCGTCTGCTCCTCGTCCAGTCCGAAGCGGTGCATCAGCCGCTGCGCGGCGTCCGCCTTGTCGCGCGCCGCACGGATCAGCCGAATGGCCTCGTCGAGCGCATTGAAAATGATCTCAAAGCCGCGCAGAAGATGGATGCGCTTCTCTAGCTGCTCCAGATCGAACTGCAACCGCCGCGTCACCACATCGAAGCGAAACGCCAGAAAATGCCGGAGCGCCTCCGCGAGGTTCATCTGGCGCGGCGCGCACACCTCCGGGTTGTCCGTCGGAGCCAGGCACGTCAGGTTGACGTTGAACCGGTTTTGCAGCGGCGTATGCTTGTACAAATACGCCATTGCCGCCTCGACGCCGCCGCCCCGCCGCAGCTCCAGCACGATCCGCACGTCCTCCGTGGATTCGTCCCGAATGTCCACGAGCTGCGGCACCTTCTCGGCCGCGATGTGCTCCGCGATTTTCTCGATCAGGTCGCTCTTGTCGATGCCATACGGGATCGACGTGATGACGATCAGGTTTTTGCCCTCGGTGGTGTACTCGCCGCGCACGTCTACCGGCCCCTCGCCGTTCTCGTAGAGGGCGATTAGTTCCTCCTCGGAGTTGAGGATCTGCCCTCCCGTCGGAAAGTCCGGCCCTTTGATGAACTGCTGCACGAGCGTGCGCACCGACTCCTCGGGCCGCCCGATCAGGTGCAGCGCGGCATCGACTACCTCGCCCAGGTTGTGCGGAGGAATGTTCGTCGCCATGCCCACCGCGATGCCTGTCGCGCCGTTGACGAGCAGGTTCGGCGCCCGCGCCGGCAGCACGACAGGCTCGAAAAGCGTCCCGTCGAACGTCGGCCGGAAGTCTACGGTGCGCTTCTTGATCTCGTCGAGCAGTTGCATGGCAAGCGGCCGCAGCTTCACCTCGGTGTAGCGCATGGCCGCCGGCGCATCCCCGTCGAGCGAGCCGAAGTTGCCGTGCCCGTCCACGAGCGGCGCGCGCAGCGAAAAGCTCTGCGCCATGCGCACCATGGCCTCATAGATGGCCGAGTCGCCGTGCGGGTGGTACTTGCCCATCACCTCGCCTACCACGGTGGCGCTCTTGCGGAAGCGTCCTTCCGGGTACAAATGCAGGTTGGTGTGCATCGCGTAGAGAATGCGCCGCTGCACCGGTTTGAGCCCATCACGCACGTCCGGCAGGGCGCGGCTGGTGATCACCGAGAGCGCATAGTTCAGATACCGCGTACGCGCCGTCTCGTGCAGAGGGATGCTTTCGATAAAAGACATGCCGTCAGGAGGATTAACTGCTGGACTTATACCATGAACATATGATAACTCGCCGCCGGTGACACCCTTCTGTCGCAGGCTCCGGCGCCGTCGGCTACAGGATACGCCACCGAAAGGCTGCCTCCGAACGGCGCCGCGCGTTCCGCGGCGGTCCTCCACCGGTATTCACGAAGGCGCGCTTCAGGCCGAGGGGCCCATGTCGTACGCGAGCGTAAAGTAATCGCCTTTGCCTTCGGTGTGCAGTTGCAGCACGCTCGCCTTGGCCAGCAGCACCATCGTCTGCGAGGCTCTGCTGCGTGGAATGTCCGCCAGGGTGGCGAACTGGTCCACCGTGATCCGCCCGTAGCTATCCAGATAGCGCAGCAGCAGCAGTTCCTTGTCGCCCAGCTCGAAGCGCACATCGGCAGGCTGCTTCTCCGAGCGCATCAGCCGCACCGCCTCGCGGCTGGCCTCCACGCTCATATCCTTCACGCGCACGTAGGCTGCCTTGCGGCCCGGAGCGTCAGGCTCGTTGCGCACGAAATGCGGCTTGGCGGCGCTCGCCGGCACCGTCACCAGGATCACCTCGCGGCGCGGCTGCACCGAGATGCGCTCCACCGTCACGTTTACCGGAGGCTCGCAATGCGCCTCAAGCGCCTGGTACAGGCTGAACTCCTCTTCCTCGGCGTCGCGCACCCCTACGATGGTCCCATCGTCGTCTACGCCCAGCAGCACCCGCCCGCCATGCGTGTTGGCGAAGGCCACGATCTCTTTGACGATGCGTTCCGGCCGGGGGACTTTCCGCTTGAACTCCAGGGACGCTCCCTCGCCCAGTGAAACGAGCCGCGTCAACTCCTGTAAGTTCATAGCCATACCCTCCAGATGAGCAGAGGCGCCGATTGCCGCTTCGGCGCAGTCTGTCAACGCGGCGGCGCAGGCCGAGGTTGCCGCTCGCCCGGGGAAAACCTGCTACGACTGCGGCGCGTCCTCGCGCTTGGCCGAGCGCCCCATCAGCTCGGCCACGGCCGCGCCCGGCGCCTTCCCCTCGAACAGAATGCCGTAAACGGCTTCCGTAATCGGCATCTCCACGCCCAGCGTACGCGCCAGCCGGTGCACCGCCTCCGTCGAGCGGACGCCCTCGGCCACCATGTTCATCTCCGCGCGCACCTCGTCCACGGTTTTGCCTTGCCCGATGCGTTCGCCGAAATACCGGTTGCGGCTGTGCTTGCTCATGCACGTCACCACGAGGTCGCCCAGCCCGGCCAGCCCTGTGAACGTCGCCGGGTCGGCCCCCAGAGCCGCCCCGAGCCGCATGATCTCTGCGATCC
>CBDTTW010000008.1:0-36218 GCA_965363675.1 uncultured Rhodothermaceae bacterium | reverse complement strand
CGTTCGTGAGCACGCCGGGCGCCGTGATCGTCAGCGGGGTGTCCTCCGGTGTCGTATAGGCGTCGGCTACGGCCGCCGGGGCCACGTTGACCGGGGTCACAGTCACCGTAACGGTGGCCGTGGCCGTGCCGCCGGCGCCGTCGGAGATGGTGTAGGTGTACGTATCGCTGCCGGAGTATCCCGGCGTGGGCGTGTAGCGGTAGACGCCGCCGGACTGCTGCGCGACCGCGCCGTGCGCGGGCTGCGTCACCGAGGCCACGCTGAGCGCGCCGCCGTCGATGTCGGTCGCCCCGGCCAGCAGGTCCAGGTCGCCGTAGCCGTTCTCCAGCACTGTTTGCGTTTTGTTTACGGCCGCCGGCGGGTCATTCACCGGCGTCACGGTCACGTTGAAGGTCTGCGCAACCCATAGCCCCCCCTCATCGGTGGCGCGCACCGTGACGGTCGCCGCGCCCGAAGCGTTCGGGGCATAGGTCAGCGTCAGCACGCCGTTCGTGATCGTCGGCGTGAGCAAGGCAGGCGTGTTCGTCGTGACCGACCAGGTGAAGTTGGCGTCCAGGGTTTCCTCGTCCCTGAAGTAGCTCGCCAGCGCTACGGTGGTCGCCGCCGCGTCTTCGCTGACCGTCACCGGGGGCAGCACGGTCTCGACCTCCGGCGGGTCGTTGATGTTGTCGGCGTCGATGGTGAGGGCCTTGTAATCGTCCTCGCCGGCGGCGCCGTTGTTCGGCGCCGAGTCAGGGTCGGGCTGATCCGAGGCCGTCACCTGGGCGACAAAGGACACGGGGTTCACGGTCGTGGCCTTCACTGTGAGCACGAGCGTCGCCGTCGTGTTCTTGTCCACCGCGCCGACCGTCCAGACGCCTGTTGCGCTGTTGTACGACCCGTCTACGGTCGCGGCGCTCACGAACGTGACCCCCGCCGGAAGGGCCGCCGCCACCGTGACGCCGCTGGCGGGGCTCGGGCCGCCGTTGGCCAGCGAGAGCGTAAGGTTGAACGGCTTGTTGATGTCCGGCGTAGCGATGCTCAGGCTGCCGGAGAGGGAGAGGTCGCTGTCGAACGGGAAGAGGCCCTGCTGCGCGTACGCCGAGCCGCCCGCGATCAGGTCGAGGCCGCCCTCGCCCGAGCTGGCGTCCGTCGTCAGCGGAAAATTGCTCATGCTGACGAGCTGGGCGCTGGTCGAACCGGCGGGCGTATCGTTCGGGAACAGCGAGTAGCCGTAGATGCGCTGCCCGCCCGCAATACCCAGGGAGGTAAACGAAACATACACCCCGTTGATGGCCTGGCCATCTGCTCTCGTGCTTGGCCGGAGGTGAGCATCGGCCGCCTCCGCCCGCATCACGAGCGTATTGACGCCGTACTGCGAGGCGCCCCATGAGCCTGTCGCCACATTGACGACCGTTCCGTACGAGGCAGGCTTTCCATTGCCGTCGAGCGACAGGATCGGCGCGATCTTGAAGGGGTCATTGCCGCCGCGCTCCAGAATCACGAAACCGGCTTTCGCCAGGTTCGCCGCGGAGACGGCAAGACCGGCGTCGTAGACGAAATCTACGCGTTCGATATTGTTGAGATTGCCGTCGCCCTGGTTGGTGTTCGCAAAGATATTATCCGTGCCCCGGTTGACCGTGCGGCTCAGGAGCGCCTGCTGCATGTCGCGAATGTAGGAAGGGCTTATCTCATACGTATCGCCGTTTTGCGCGGTGTATTGGAAGAAGAGCATATCCCGCACGCCGGTCACGTTGGCATTGTTGATCCGGTTGATCACGATGCGGTCCGCCAGAAAGCTGGCGTCGTAGTTCGTGCCCGAGAGCACGAAGCCGTCCACGATCAGGTTGTTGCTCGCCCCGGAGTTGAAATTCAGGGTGTAATCGGTGGCGTCGCTGTGCTGACTGGCGCCCGAGGCGCCCTTTGCCGTATAGTTCTGGCTCGGGTCCGTGATGTCCACGTAGTGGGCGCGAAGCGAGGAGATAGGCTGCTGCGCCCACGCCGGGCCGGCGGCAAGCAGCAGCCCAAGCAGCAGAAGCGCGCGCACGGCCCGCAGAAAGGCGTTTGCACGGAGGGCGCGCCGCTGCGCAGCGCACACGCGAGGTTGTAGTAAAGACGACATGGAGGTGTGAGGTTGAAAATGAGCGTGCTGCACATCCCGGCTCGCGGACACGACAAAAGGTTGCAGCCCATGCCTGCGCCGTAGGGGAAGCATATCTCCAACACCGGGCTCGGCCCGTCGCCCACGCCCTCGCCAACAATCATTCCATATCGGCAATGGCCCCTCAGGCCCCGACGGCCCCCGTTTTCGCAGGCGCGCCCGGCGGCGGCGTGCAGATTTTTCCCGGGGCGCCGCGCGCGGGGCAAATCCTGCCGCGCCGCCGGCGGCGCCCGGCGCGCGCCCCGCGTAGAGGCCGCCGGAAAGTCTTACCTTACAGGTTTCCTTTGCCCGGCCGGCGCCCTGCCGCGCGGCCCGTTCACGCACGACCCCTCAACCCTGTGGAAACCCCTACCCCTGCCCATACCGACCCGGCGGCCCCGGAGCGCCGCACGCCGCCGGAGCGCCCTTCGCACTTCATCCGCGATCTCATCGAAGAAGATTTGCGCACCGGGCGGCATGCGCGCATCGTGACGCGCTTTCCGCCCGAGCCGAACGGCTACCTGCACATCGGCCACGCCAAGGCGATCTGCCTGAACTTCGGGCTGGCCGAGCAGTACGGCGGGCGCTGCCATCTGCGCTTCGACGATACGAACCCTGAGACCGAGGACGAGGAGTACGTCGCCTCCATCCAGGAGGCCGTGCGCTGGCTCGGCTTCGACTGGGGCGCGCATCTCTACTACGCCTCCGACTACTTCGAGCAGTTCTTCGCCTACGGCGTCAAGCTCATCGAGAAGGGCCTGGCCTATGTGGACAGCCTCAGCGAGGAGGAAATCCGCCGCCACCGGGGCACCGTGCTCGAACCGGGCCGCCCCAGCCCCTACCGCGACCGCGCCGTTGCGGAGAACCTGGACCTGTTCCGGCGTATGCGCGCCGGCGAGTTCCCCGACGGCGCGCATGTGCTGCGGGCCAAAGGCGACCTCGCCTCGCCCAACATGAAGATGCGCGACCCCCTGCTCTACCGCATCAAGCACGCCTCGCACTACCACACCGGCGATGCCTGGTGCATCTACCCGTTCTACGACTACGCGCACCCGCTCGAAGACGCCATCGAGGGCGTCACGCACTCGCTCTGCACCCTGGAGTTCGACAACAACCGCGAGGTGTACGACTGGGTGCTTGACCACTGCCTCGAACCCCACGAGCTGCCCACGCGGGCGCGCCAGTACGAGTTCTCGCGGCTCAACCTGTACTACACCGTCATGAGCAAGCGCAAGCTGCTCCAGCTCGTCGGCGAGGGGCGCACCGCCGGCTGGGACGACCCGCGCATGCCTACGCTCTTCGGGATGCGCCGCCGGGGCATCCCGCCGGAGGCCATCCGCGCGTTTTGCGAAAGCCTGGGCGTCACGAAAACCGTCGGGCGCGTCGATCCCGAGCTGTTCGAGCACAGCATCCGCGACGACCTGAACCACCGCGCCCCGCGCGTCATGGCGGTGCTGCGCCCGTTGCGCGTGGTGCTCACGAACTACCCGGAAGGGCAGACCGAGTGGCTGGAGGCCCCCTACTGGCCGCACGACGTGCCCAACGAAGGCTCCCGCAAGGTTCCCTTCGGGCGCGTGCTCTACATCGAGCAGACCGACTTCATGGAGCGCCCGCCGCGCAAGTACCACCGCCTTTCGCCGGGGGCCGAGGTGCGGCTGCGCTACGGCTACTTCATCCGCTGCACCGAGGTCGTCCGCGACCCGGCCACGGGCGAGGTCGTCGAGCTGCGCTGCACCTACGACCCCGCCACACGCGGCGGCGACGCCCCCGACGGCCGCCGCCCGCGCGGCACCATCCACTGGGTGGCCGCCGAGCAGGCCCTGCGCGCCGAAGTGCGCCTCTACGACCGCCTGTTCACCGTACCCGACCCGGACGAGCGCGCGGAGGACTTCAAGAGCTTCCTCAACCCTGCGTCGCTCGTCGTGCTGCCGGACGCCCGCATCGAGCCGAGCGTCGCCGACGACGCGCCGGAGACGCGCTACCAGTTCGAGCGCCAGGGGTACTTCTGGCGCGACCCGCACGAGGCGCGCCCCGAGGCGCTCGTGTTCAACCGCATCGTGGGCCTGCGCGACAGTTGGGCGCGCGCGGCGCAGCCCGCCGAGTCGGCCCCTGAGGAAAGCCCGGCGGCCCCGGCCGAGGACGCCGCAAGCCTGGCCGCCGAAGCCGGGCTCCAGGAAAAGCTTCAGCGCGCCGAAAACCTCGGCGGCGAGGCGCGCGCCCGCTTCACACGCTTCACCGACGAACTCGGGCTGCACCTCGAAGAAGCCCTCGTGCTGGCCGAAAACCCTCTGCTCGCCTCGATGCTCGAACAGGCGCTGGCGCACACCGGCAACGCCCGCGCGCTGGCGACGTGGATCGTGCACGAGCTGCCGCGCGAACGCCGCCAGTCCGAAACGCTGCCCTTCGACGGGAGCGGCCTGGCCGAGCTGACCGCGCTCGTGGACGAGGGGGCCATTACGCTGCGCGTGGCGAAAGACGTGTTCGCGCGGATGCTGACCTCGGGCGAAAGCCCTGGGCGCATCGTCGAGGAACGGGGCCTGCGCCAGATGAGCGACCGCGCCGGCCTGGAGCCGCTCGTGGCGCGCGTCGTGGCCGCCCACCCGGACAAGGCGCGGCAGTACCGGGAGGGCAAAACCGGGCTGCGCGGCTTCTTCATGGGGCAGATCATGAAACAGACCGAGGGCCGCGCCAACCCCGAGCTGCTGGGCCGGCTGCTGGACGAGCATCTGGAAACGCCCGCCGCCCCCTGAAACGCCCGCCGCCGAAACAAAGCAGCAGCGGCCGCCCGGGCGGTCGCTGCTGCTTCGGCGCAGGCTCCCTGCGCCGCTGACTACTTGCCCGGCCCGGCCAGCGGGTCGGTGCTGGGCGCGCCCTCGGGGCGGCGCAGATCGTTGCGCCCACCGGCGGGCCGCCGCAGCGGAATCTGCATGCCCCCCGTCGCCTCCAACTGCTCGAACAGGCGCCGCCGCATCTCGGCCACGAGCGGCTTCTGCGCCGGGTCCGCGACGAGGTTGCGCTGCTCCAGAGGGTCCTGCTGCAAGTCGTACAGCCCGTCCGCGTCCCACACGCCGTGCGTGAAGATGTACTTGTAGCGGTCCGTACGGAGCGCGAACTGCGTCGGCGTCTGCGGGAAGTTGTACTCCCAGTAGTACTCGTATAGGATTTCGTCGCGCCAGGGGATCGTCTCGCCGCGCAGCAGCGGCAGGAACGAGGCGCCGTCCTGCGCATGCTGGAAGGGCGCGTTCACGCCCGCCAGCGCCAGCACCGTCGGCATGATGTCGAGATTCATGACCATCTGCTCCACGCGGCGGCCCGCCGGAGCGTAGCCCGGCGCCCACGCCAGCATCGGCACGCGCATACTTTCCTCGAAGGCATGGCGCTTGTCGATCAGCCCGTGCTCGCCGAAGGAAAAGCCGTTGTCCCCCATGTAGATGACGAGCGTGTTCTTGTCGAGGCCGTGCTGCTCCAGGTAGTCGAGCACCCGCCCGATGCTCTCGTCCACCCCCAGCAGCGTTTCGGCGTAGCGCCGGTAGAACTGGTTGAAGTCGATCTGGCCGTGGTACATGTAGTCCACGCCGTGCCAGCTCGAACGCTGCCGGCGCACCCACTCCGGCCACGAGGCCAGCCCTTCGGCGTCGAGGCGCATCGTGGCAGGGTAGTTGACCGCTACGTCCTTGTAGTGGTCTTTGTGGCGCGGGGCCGGCTCGAACTCGGCGTGCACCGCCTTATGCGAGAGGTACAGGAAAAACGGCTTGCCCGCCGCGCGCTGCGTCTCCAGCCATGCCAGCGCGTAGTCGGTCAGCAGGTCGGACGTGTGCCCCTCGTGCTTGGACGACCGGCCGTCGATGTTCAGCACCGGGTCGAGGTACACGCCCTGCCCGCGAAAGCTTACCCAACGGTCGAAGCCGGCGCGCGGGTCGTCCGAGTCGCTGCCCATGTGCCACTTGCCGAAAAAGCCCGTGCCGTAGCCTGCCTGCTGCAAGTACTCCGGAAAAAAGCGCGTGCCCGCCGGAATGTCGGTGTTGTTGTCCACGACGCCGTGCCGGTGGGCATACTGGCCCGTCAGGATAGACGCGCGGCTCGGCGAGCACAGCGACGTAGAGACAAAGGCGTTGGCAAGATGCACGCCCCCCGCCGCCATGCGGTCCATGTTGGGCGTCTCCAGGAAGTCCGGCGCGCCCGGATGGAAGCCCATCATGTCGTAGCGGTGGTCGTCGGAGAGGATGAAGACGACGTTGCGCGGCTGCGCCCCGAGGCGGCCCGCGCCGACGAGAAGGAGCGCCGCCAGGCAGAGCAATTGCTGCAAGCGCTTTGACGGAGGAAACATGTGCCTTGTAATAAGTCCGGCGTATCGGTGGCTGCCTGCAACGTACAGCAGCCCGCGCCCCGAGTCAAAGCGCAGATGCATTTTTGCGCGTCTATACGCCCAAAAACAAACGCGGAGGCAAGGGCCGTCTACGGCCCCGCCTCCGCGCTCGCATGCCCGGGTAAAAGACCCGGCGCGCCTGCTAGTTTTGGTGCTGCTCTTTCGGCGTCATGTTCTGCACGTTGTACGGCCAGCCCTTGTTCTGCTGGTATACGTTCTCGTCGTGGTAGTACATGATGATTTTGCCGCCGTCGAGCACATCGACAGCCACGATCTGGTCATGGTCGAGGTTTTTGTCGTCCATAAGTTCTTTGAGCGTGCTGCTCTGGCCGATGGCCTCGTGCAGAAGCCCCATGCGCTCGCGGGCCTGCTCGAACGAGCGGTTGATCTCTTCCTGGTTCCAGCCCCACGTCACGCTCATCACATTGACGAGCTGCACCTGCTCGGCCATCAGGTTCTTCATGCTCCGCAGCTTCGCCACCCGGTCCTCCACCTGGTTCATCGAAGCCGTCAGGTGGTTGAAGCTGATCATGTCGTTCTCAGGCATCATCGCGCCGGCGGCGGCCCCGGCAGCCATCGCGCCCGCGGAAACGATCTGCGGGGCGCCGGTGCGCGGCGCGGTGATCCAGGAGTAATCCTCGTTGGTATACGGGTAGCGGCCCATCACGGGCTCGCCCTTGTAAATGGGCGTCATGTCGCGGCCCGTCGGCGCGGCGTTCTGCGCCGTCGCAGCAGGCGCCGCCGCCAGCCCAAAGGCCAGCACGGCCGCCGTTATTACGGTCTTTGCTTTCGTCATTGTGATATCCCTGATAATGTTGCACTTGCATTTGGCGCTCCTTGTGCCAACGTGCCGCGCCGGGCCCGGTTCAGGTGGTCCGGCAGGAATCACAACGACGTAATGCTTGCTACGGAGACGTTAACCCCGCCCTACGGAAGGGCAAAGGCGACCATCGCGTCGCCGACGGGCGTGCCGAGCTTGCCGCCGCCCGTGGCGGCAATGACGACGTACTGCTTGCCGTCCAGGACGTACGTCGCCGGGGTGGCGTAGCCGCCGAAGGGCAGTTGGTATTCCCAGAGCAGCTTGCCCGTGGCCGCCTCGAAGGCGCGGAAGCGCTCGTCGCGGGTGGCTCCGATGAACAGCACCCCGCCGGCCGTGAGCAGCGGCCCGCCGAAGTTCTCCGTGCCGGTGGGCGCCAGGCCCGCCTGCTCCAGCTCGGGGTACACCCCGAGCGGCCGGCGCCACACGATCTTGCCTGTCTTGAGGTCGAGCGCTGTGAGCGTGCCCCACGGCGGCGCCGTAGCCGGGTAGCCGTCCGCATCGACGAAGCGGTTGTACCCCTGGACGGCATAGGCCGGCGCAAGCGGCCCGGAGGCCGCCGCCGTCGCCGCCGACGCCTCCCCCAGAAGGAAGCCGGTCAGCTCCTGCAACTCCTGGTTGTTGATCGACGGAAAGCCCGGCATGGCCCCCTGCCCTTTCGTGATGACGCGCCCCAGCGAGAGCGGCTCGTAGCGCGCCCTCAGGTCGGTCAGGGCCGGGATATTCTCCATGCCCTCGCGCCCGGCCCCGTGGCACGACACGCAACCCCGCGCCATGTACACCTGCTCGCCCGGATGCACGGCGCGGCCTGCCCGCCGCGCGGGGTCATTGACGTTGACCATCCGGATGTCCCACGCGATCTCGTTCGCGTTGACGTAGAGGATCTGCCGGACGGGGTCGTAGGCGGGGCCGCCCCACTCGCCGCCGCCGTGCAGGCCGTAGTAGATCAGCCCGCGCTCGGAGGGCGGGGCGAAGCGGGACAGGTCGGCGCGTTTGAGCCGCGCGAGCGCGTCGGCGCGCGCGGCCGGGGTGCGGCTCGTGGCGTCCTCCAGGGTGGCTTCCTGCTTCGAAAAGGGCTCCGGCCACGTCACGAACGGCTGCGTCGGGTAGGACGTCTCGCCGTAGAGCTTCGAGGCGGGCACAGGGCGCTCCTCGACCTTCGAGAGCAGCGCGCCGGTGAGGCGGTTGAAGATGAACGTGTTGCCGGTCTTCGTGATCTGGATTGCTACGGGCGTCGGCGCGCCGTTCACGGTAAGCTCCGAAAGTACGGGAGCGGCGGGCACGTCCATATCCCACAGATCATGGTGGATGACCTGGTAATGCCAGGCGCGCTTGCCCGTGGCCGCGTGCAAGGCCACCACGCTGTTGCCGTAGAGGTGGGCGCCCGCATTGCCGGGACGGTAGAAGTCGGCTTTGGGCTGCCCCGTGCCGAAAAACACGAGCCCGTTGGCCTCGTCCACCGAGAGGCCGCCCCATACGTTGATGCCCGCGCCCGTGCGCCAGAAAGACGTGTCGGCGAACGTCTCGTAGCCCTCCTCGCCGGGGCCGGGGATCGTGTTGAACTTCCAGCGCCGCGCCCCCGTGTGCGCATCGTAGGCGCTGACGTTGCCCGAGGCCGCCCACGACGACGACCCGACGATCACAAGGTCCTCAAACACTACGGGCGAGGCCGACGAGGTCAGACCCATGCGCGAGGCCGGCAGGTGATGCCCCGCGTTGAGATCTACACGGCCGCTGTCGCCGAAGGCGAGGGCCGGCTTGCCGGAGCCGGCATCGACGGCGTTGAGCAGACCGCCCGAGACGTAGTACAGCGTGCCGCCCATGCGCCCCTCCCGCCGGTAGGCCAGGCCCCGGTTGACGTGGTTGAACTCCGGCCGCTCGATGCGGTCGAACGTGGGCCGGTAGCGCCAGCGTTCCTCGCCGGTGGCCGCGTCGAGCGCAACCAGTTCCTGAAGGCCCGTCGTGAAGTAAAGCGTCCCGTCGATGATGATCGGGTTGCACTGCACGTTGGCCGGGCTGCCGCTGCGGTGCGTCCAGACGGGCTTGAGGCCCGCGACGTTCTCGGGGGTGATCTGCGTGTGCGCGGCGTAGTGCGTGATGCCGGGGTCGCCGCCGGTGACGCGCCACTCGGTGAAAGGAGCCGCCGGAGGCGCCTCGCGCGCGCAACCGGCCAGGAGCAGGGCGGGCAAAAGCAGAGCGGGCGCGAGCACGGCTGAAAGAAAACGAAGCATGAAAAACGTCAGAGTATGCCGAAAAAGGGAAAAAGACCGGCCCGCCGGGAATTCCCCGAGGAGGCAGGCTGAAAATACAATCCGGCGGCCTTCCGAGCCGTTGAATCTTGGATGCATCCCCTGCGTGCGGCGGCGCAAGGCCCCTATCTTTCGGGCCTGCGCCTTCCGCCTCCCTCCGACCGTAACCGCCCGTATGCGCGCCCCGCTTTTTACGCTTGCCCTCCTTAGCCTTGTCGCCGCCGGCTGCGACTCCCGCAGCGCCCCGCCGCTCTTCGAGCCGATGCCTGCCTCGCATACGGGCATCGACTTCAGCAACACGCTCGCCGAGGACGATACCCTATACAACCCGCTCGTCTACACGTTCATCTACGACGGCGCAGGCGTGGCGACGGCCGACTTCAACAACGACGGCTTGCAGGACGTTTTCTTTACGGGAAACATGGTCAGCAACCGCCTCTACCTGAACCGGGGCGACCTCCGCTTCGAGGACGTGACCGATGCCGCCGGCCTGCGCTCGACGGCGTGGTGCAAAGGCCCCGCCTACGCCGACGTGAACAACGACGGCCTGCTCGACCTCTACGTCAGCGTCGGGGGCAAGCAGGACGAAGGGCGCGCCAACCTGCTGTACATCAACCAGGGCGTCGGCCCGGACGGGACGCCGCGCTTCAAGGAGCAGGCGGCAGCGGCCGGCATCGCCGACGGCCGCTACAGCTCCAACGCCGCCTTCCTCGACTACGACCGCGACGGCGACCAGGATCTGTACCTGCTCACCAACCTGCTCGAAGGCTTCGACCCCAACATGGTCCGCCCCAAGGCGCTCAACAGCGAGTCGGCCGGCACCGACCGCCTTTATCGCAATAACGGAGACGGCACGTTCACCGACGTTTCCGCCCAAGCCGGCATCCGCATCGAGGGCTACGGTCTGGGCGTCGTGGCGACCGATCTCGACCAGGACGGCTGGCCCGACCTCTACGTGAGCAACGATTTCATCTCCAACGATCACCTCTGGATGAACAACCGCGACGGCACGTTCACCGACCAGAGCGCCGCCCTACTCAAGCACACCACGCACAACGGCATGGGGGCCGACGTGGCCGACTACAACAACGACGGCCGCCCCGATATCTTCGTGCTCGACATGCTGCCTCCGGATAATCTCCGGCAGAAGCTCATGCTGGCGATGGCGAACTTCGAGAACCAGAAGGCTGCCCGGAGCTACGGTTATACGCCGCAGATTTTGCGCAACACGCTTCAGCTCAACCGGGGCCCGGGGCCGGACGGGCGCCTCGCCTTCAGCGAGATCGGGCAGCTCGCCGGCATCCAGGCCACCGACTGGAGCTGGACGCCCATGGTCGCCGACTTCGACAACGACGGCCTCAAGGACCTCATCGTCACGAACGGCTATCGCCGCGACGTGACCAACATGGACTTCATCGCCTTCGAGCAAACCGGCGCCCGCATGGGGACCTCGGCCAGTCGCGCCCGGCAGATGCTCGGGGCCATGCGCAAACTGCCCGAGGTGAAGCTTTCCAACTTCGCCTTCCGCAACCGGGGCGACCTTACGTTCGCCGACGCCTCGGAGGCGTGGGGCTTTACGCAGCCGGGCTTCGCCAACGGCGCCGCCTACGCCGACCTCGACAACGACGGCGACCTCGACCTCGTCATCAACAACCTCGACGGCGAGGCTTCCGTCTACCGCAACACCGCCGCCGACGGGGGCGCGCGCTTCCTGCGCGTGGCGACGCGCGGCCCGGGGCCGGGCGCCGGCGGCGGCTACGGCGCCCGCGTGTGGGTCTACACCGGGCGGCGGCGGCAGATGGTCGAAATGTCGCCGTACCGGGGTTACCTCTCCACCCGCGAGCCGTTTGCGCACTTCGGCATGGGCCGCTACGGCCTCGCCGACTCGGTGGTGGCCGTCTGGCCGGACGGGCGCGCCGTGCGCCGCACGCGTGTAGCGGCCAACCAGACGCTCGTGCTGGACTATGCCGACGCGCGCCCCGGCCCGGCGCTTGCGCCTGCCCCCGCGCCCCTCATGCGCCCGGCCGCCGCGCCCGGCCTCGACTATACGCACCGCGAACTGGAGGACCACGACTTCCAGCAGACGCCCCTGTTGCCCTACCGGCTCTCGCACGACGGCCCCGGCATCGCCGTAGGCGACGCCGACGGCGACGGCCTCGACGACGTGTTCATCGGCGCCGATGCGCAGCGTTCGCCCCGGCTGTACCGGCAGCGCAGCCCCGGCCGCTTCGAGGGCGCCGACTTCGAGCCGGCGCACCCCTACCAGGATGCCGGCGCGCTTTTCTTCGACGCCGACGGCGACGGCGACCAGGATCTCTACGTCGCCAGCGGCGGCAACTTCGGGCCGGACGATGCGCCGTTCTACCAGGACCGCCTGTACCGCAACGACGGCGGGGCGCGCTTCACGCTTGCCCCGGAGGCCCTCCCGTCGGCCCCGGCGGGTCCCTCCTCCGTCGTCACGGCGGCCGACTACGACGGCGACGGCGATCTCGATTTGTTCGTCGGGGGGCGCCACACGCCCGGCCAGTATCCGCTTCCGGCGCGCTCGGCTCTGCTCCGCAACGACTCGCAACCCGGCAGCCCTCGCTTCACCGACGTCACGGCCGCCGCCGCCCCGATGCTCGAAAAAGCCGGCCTCGTCCGCGCGGCCCTCTGGACTGACTGGGACGCCGACGGCGACCGCGATTTGCTGCTGGCCGGCGAGTGGATGCCGCTTACCCTGTTGCGCAACGACGCCGGGCATTTCACCGATATCACGGCGGCCTCGGGGCTCGCCTCCTTCACCGGCTGGTGGAACAGCCTCGCCTGCGCCGACTTCGACGCCGACGGCGACCTCGATTACGTGGCGGGCAATCTCGGGGCCAACAACAGCTTCTTCGCAGGCCCCCGGCGGCCCCTGCGCGCGCACGTCGCCGACTTCGACGGCGACGGCCGCACCGACGCCCTGCTCTCGCGCTACAACGGCGGCAAAAGCTACCCCATCCCTACGCGCGACGTGCTCGTGAGTCAGATCCCGGCCATGCAAGGCCGCTTTACCACGTATACCGACTACGGCAAGGCCACGCTCGACGAGACGCTCACGCGTGAGGAGCGCGCCGGAGCCGCCGTCCTGGAGATCACGCACACGGCTTCCAGCTACATCGAAAACCTGGGCGGCGGGCGCTTTCGCCTGCGGGCGCTCCCGGTGATGGCGCAGTTCTCCCCTGCCTACGGCCTGCTGGCCGACGACTACACCGGCGACGGGCTTCCGGACGTGCTGCTCGTGGGCAACCTCTACGGCGCCCACCTGCACACGGGGGCCTACGATGCCGGCGTCGGGCTGTTGCTGCGCGGCGACGGCCGAGGCGGCTTCGTAGCCGTGCCGCATCCGCGCTCCGGCTTCTTCGTCGATGGCGACGCGCGGGCGCTGGCCGAAGCCTCGGCGGGGCCGGGGCGCGTGCTTATCCTTGCCACGCAGCACAACGACCGCCTGCGCGCCTTCGCCTGGGACGCGCCGCCGGGCGTCCGTCTGGAGCGCGCGCCCCTCGGGGGGCCGCCGCCCTCGGCCGTCGTCACGCTCCGCGACGGCCGCCGCCTGCGCCGCGAGTGGCATTACGGCGCGGGCTACCTCTCGCAGACGGCGCCGCTGCTGCGCCTCCCCCCCGGCGCCCGCGTCGCGTGGGTCGAGCCGAAGGCCCGGTAGCACGGCGGCCCTCAGCGCCTCCGGCGGAAACGGCGCGCGCCTCCGGGCAGCCTGCTTCGCCGCGTGGCCCCTCCAAGCGCCGCCTGTCGCCTTAGCGAGATGCCAGAGGCGGTTGCGGGGCTTGCCCGGACGCGCGAAAACGCCCTGCCAGGCTCTTTTGCGAGCGGACGCCGGGAGTTGGAGCGCCGAAGCCTCAGCCCTCAGCGCCCCCAACGCAAAGCGCCCGGGGCCTTTCGGCTCCGGGCGCAGATGCTTCGCAGATCAGAAAACCGGCGTTAGAAGCCCGGGTTCTGGTCGGCCTGGCTGAGCGCGGCGTTCGCGTCCAGCTCGGACAGCGGAATCGGCAGGAGCAGGTCGCGCGGCAGCACGACGTTGCGCACGCCCGGCTCGTTCTTGATGAACCGGCGGTACTGATCTTCGCGGCGGACAAGGTCCTTGTAGAACTGCTGCTCGCCGGCCAGTTCGATGTACTTCTCCTTGTAGATCGCGTCGATGAGGGCCTGCTTCGAGGAAGCCGTCACCGGCGGCAGGTTCACGCTCGGGCGCGCGCGGACCTGGTTCAGGTACTGAAGCGCCATCGCCGTGTTGCCCAGTTCGGCCTGCGCCTCGGCCATGTCGAGCAGCACCTCGGCGTAGCGGTATACGCGGTGGTTGATGCCTGAGCTAACCCACGGCTCGCTGACGAACTTGTAGTAGTTCTGGTACTTCTTCCAGTTCGGGCGGTTATCCGGCGCGGCGGGCTGCCCCTCGACGGGGGGGCAGGCCGAGTTCGGCGCATAGAGCGTCGTGTTGTTGCCGGGGCCGTACTTGTCGCACGGCTCGTAGACCGTATCCTTCTTGCGCGGGTCGTTCGGCTCGTAGGCGGCCATCAGGTCCGGGCTGATGACCACGTTGCGCCAGGCCGTCATGCCGTACTCGAAGGCGCGGTAGGTCATTTCCGTTACGTCGCGGCCGTCCGGAAGCCAGCCGGGGTTGCCAAGAACCTGGTACTGGATTTCGAAGAGCGACTCGTCGTTGTTCTCCGACTCCTCCGTGAAGTTGTCGAAGTAGTTGTTCATCAGGCGGTACTCGCCGCTGTTGATCACCTTCTGGAACTCGGCGGCGGCCTGCTGCCACTGGTTGCGCTGCAAGTGCGCCTTGCCCTTGAGGTAGATCGCGGCGGCCTTCGGCGCGCGGCCGGTGTCGCCGGAGCCGTAACCGCTCTTGTTGGGCAGGTTCGCCTCGGCAAAGGCCAGGTCGTCCATGATGAGCTGGTACACCTCATCGATCGAAGCGCGCTTCGAGCCGGTGGCGATGAAGTCGGCGCCGACCGTCTTTGTGTAGAGCGGCACGGGGCCGAAGTACGCGGTCAGTTCGTAGTACGCCCAGGCGCGCATGAACCGCGCCTCGGCTTCGTAGCGCTTGAGCTTCGAGGCCGCCGTCGGGTCGGGCGTGCTGGGCACGTTGTCGATGACGAGGTTGGCGCGGTGGATGACGCGGTACATGCCGCGCCAGATGTCGCGCACGACCTCGTTCGACGAGTCGAAGTTATGCTGCTGCAACTTCAGCATCGGCTCTTGCAGGGCCGTCGTGCCGACGCCGTGGTTCGAGAGCAAATCGAAGACGAAGTAGTAGCGGCGCGTGAACAGATCGTTCGTTTGCATGGCCGCATAGACGGCGTTGACCGCCGCTTGCGCCTGCGCGTCCGTCTTGTAGTACGTGCTCGTCGAAAGCTCGTTCGGGTTGTTCTCGCTCAGAAACTCAGCTTCGTCGCAAGCGGTCAACCCCAGCCCCAACAGCACGGCCAGGAGGAGATAGCGTGTTTTTTTCATGAGCCCGTAGTGGGTTAGGTTCGTCGGAAGGATGCAGCGCCGGGCTGCGGCGGCTCCGCCGCAGGCCGGAAGCCTTTAACGTTTAGAAGCCGAGCTGCAAGCCAAACAGGAACGTGCGCGGCTGCGGGTACTGACCGATGTCGATGCCGAAAGCCGCGTTGTTGTTGAACGCGTCGTTGTAGGCCGAACCTACTTCCGGGTCGAAGCCGCTATAGCCCGTCGCCGTGAACAGGTTCTGCGCCTGCACGTAGAGCCGCAGATTCTGCACGCCCGTCAGGCGCGGAGGCACCTGGTAGCCGAGCGTGATGAGCTTGAGGCGCACGAAGTCGCCCTTCTCCAGCCAGCGGTCGGACGGGCGCACGTTGCGATTGGGGTCGCCGACGATGCCGCGCGGCATGTCCGTATCGGTGTTGGTCGGCGTCCAGCGGTCGAGCACGGCCGTGGTGGCGTTGAATACGCGCACCATGCCTTCCGACCAGTAGCCCCAGGCGCGGTAGATCTTGTTGCCGGCATGGCCCTGGAAGAACAGCGAGAGGTCGAAGTTCTTGTAGTTGATGCCGGTGTTGAGGCCGTAGGTGTACTTGGGCAGGCCCGAACCCAGGTTCGTGCGGTCGTACGCGTCCACGACGCCGTCCGGACCGGTCGGGTTGCCATTGGCGTCCGGCGCGCCGGCGATGTCCATGAACTTGATGTCGCCCGGCGCGGCGCCCGGCTGCGTCGGGATGCCCGCGTTGAGCTGGCCGCCGGTAAAGTCGCTCGCCTGGAACAGGCGGTCCACCTTATAGCCGTAGTAGTGGAACAGCGGCTCGCCCTCGGCTACGCGCACGAGATCCTCACCCTCATGGTTCCACGACGTAAACGGCTGGCCCAGACCCAGCGACTTGACCTTGTTGAACGAAGTCGAGAAGTTGCCGTCGATGTTGTACCCGAAGGCCCCGGCCTCGCCGCGATACCCCAGGTTGAACTCCATACCCTTGGTGCGCACGTCGGCCGTGTTGAAACGCGGCGTCTCGTCGAAGCCGAACGAGTTCGGCAGCGACACGCTGAGCAGGATGTCGTTGGTGATGTTCTGGTAGTACTCCACCGAGAAGTTCAGACGGTTGCGCAGCATCGCCACGTCGGCGCCGATGTTGACCATGTCCGTCGATTCCCAGCGCAGGGCTTCGTTGGCCAGGCGCCGTACGGTGCCGCCCGGCACGAGCGCGCCGCCGAACACGTAGTAGTACGCCAGGTCGATCGACGGCTGGTACTCGTACTGGCCGATGGCGTTGTTGTTGCCCACGCGGCCGTAGCTGGCGCGCAGCTTGAAGATGTCGAAGGGCAGGCTCTTCATGAAGCCTTCCTCATCGAGGTTCCAACCGGCCGAGAGCGACGGGAACAGACCAAAGCGGCTGTCCGGGCCGAAGCGCGAGTAGCCGTCGCGGCGCAGCGAGCCCTGAAGCAGGTATTTGCCGGCGAAGTTGTAGTTCAGGCGGCCGAAGTACGAAAGCAGCACGTCGCGGCTCTGGTAGCCGCCGACGGAGGCGTTTTCGACCCCACGGAGCACGTCGATGTCGTTGGTGAGATAGTTGCGGCCGCTGCCGTTGATGCTGCGGTTGTTGAACGACTGCGTCTCGATGCCGGCCACCGCGTTCACCTCGTGGTTGCCCATCGGGCGCGAGAGGTTCAGCGTGGTCGTCGAAAGCGGCGAGTAGTAGGTGTAGCGCTGCTCGTAGATGTTGGCGTAGGGCTGCTGGTGCAGCGAGCTGCCGTAGTACGAGGGGTCGAAGTCGAAGTTGTTGCCTTCGGTGGCTTCGATGCCGAACACCTGGCGCAGGTTGAGGCCCTGCATGATGCGCAAATCGGCGTAGACGTTGCCGAGCACGCGCAGCTCCTTGTACCGGTTGACGCCCATCTCCTGGCTGCGCACCGGGTTGAAGGCGTCCTGGCCGTCCACGAGGTCCGGCTCGGCATAGCCGCCCGGCAGGTCTGCATTGCGCGGATTGAGGTAAGGCGGCATGCGCATTACCTGATCCATGATGTCCGTCTCGCGGATGTTGTTGCGGCGCATGTGCGCCAGCGTCAGGCTCTGCCCGAAGTTGAAGCGCCCACGGTTGAAGTCGGTGTTCAGGTTGGCCGTATACCGCTGGAAACCGTTGTTGATGATGGTGCCCTGCTGGTCGAGGTAGCCCACCGAAAGCCGGTACTTGAGCGCCTCCGAAGAGCTGGCCACGCCCACGTCGAAGTTCATGATCGGGGCGCTGCGCAGCACCTCGTCCTGATAGTCGATATTGGTATTGCGGATGCTCTGGTCGCTGAAGCGCGCGGGCACGGACTGGTTGCCGGCCGTGGCGATGTCGGTGGCGTACTGGATGTACTGCTCGGTGTTGAGCAAATCCAGGCGCTTGGGCTGGCTGGCGACGCCGTAGTACGAGTTGAAGCTCGTGGCGATGCCGCTCGTCGAGCCGGTCTGCTGGCCGCTGTTGCCGCGCTTGGTCGTGATGATGATGACGCCGCCGGAAGCCCGCGAGCCGTAGATGGCCGAGGCCGAGGCGTCCTTGAGCACTTCCATCGAGGCAATGTCGCCCGGGTTGATGGCGACGATGTTGCCGATGGGCACGCCGTCCACGACGTAGAGTGGACCGTTCGAGTTCGGCGTCGTCAGGCCGCGAATGCGGATGACGGGCTGCTCGCCGACTTCGTCGGCGGCAATCGTGACGCCGGAGGCGCGGCCCTGAAGGGCTTCGAGCGCCGAGGGGGCCGGGATGTCGGCCAGTTCCTCAGCCGTCACCTTCTCGATGGCCGAGGTCACGCTTTCGCGGCCCAGGGTGCCGTAGCCCACCACCAGGATTTCCCCGAGCACCTTCACGTCTTCCGCGAGCGTGATCGTGAGCGTGGTGCGCCCGCCGATGCCGATGATCTGGGTGGTGTAGCCTACGAACGAGATTTGCAGCGAGTCGTTCAGGCTCGGCACGTTCAGGGCAAAGTTGCCGTCGAAGTCGGTGACGGTGCCGATGGTCGTTCCTTTGACGGCGATGCTGACGCCCGGCAGCGGGCTCTGGTCAGCGGCGTCTACGACGGAGCCGGTTACCCGGCTGCGTTGCGCAAGCGCATCCGCAGAGAGGCCCAGCATGGCGACGAGCGCCAGCAGGACGATTTTCAGTAGTTGCTTCTTCATACGGAGAGGGTATAAAGATGAGTGATGATCGGAGCGGCCGGCCTCCGCAGATGCCGCGCTCATGGGACAAAAACCTTCGTAGACCGGGAGCGCTTCCCCGCCGGGCGGGCGCGTGGTGGGGCTGCGCCGCTTGCACACCCTGAGTTTGCAGCAGGCCGCTCAGGGGCAGCGAGCCTAAGCAGAATGTACAATAGATCCTGTTAATTAATCAAACAGTTTTACGAAATATGCCCGAAGACGCCGCGTCTGTTTTCTCTTTCCTGGCGACGCAGTAAGTTTTTGACGAAGTGCAACTTACCAATATTCTGCCGGGCGCGCTAGGCATACGCTTTTGCCCGGCCGGGGATGCGCCTCCGGCGCATTTGCTGCGGACTGCTGCCGGCGACGGCTCAGGTCTCCAGGCTGAAGCGGTCGCGGTAGAGGCTGTCGATGAGCTGGCGGTAGTACTCCTCGACGGCGCGGCGCTTGATCTTCAGCGAGGGCGTCAGCAGCCCCATTTCCAGCGTGAACTCCTCGGCCAGTACGCTCAGGCGGCGCGGCAGCTCGTACTTGGCAAACCCGCTGAGCCGCCCCAGCACTTCCTGCTCCAGGAACTCCTGGAGGCGCGCGTCCCGCACGGCCTGCATGCGGTCCTGGACGGCGATGCCCTGTTCGACGGCCCATTGCGAAAGCCGCTCCCAGTCCGGGGCGACCAGCATAACGGTGTAGGGCCGGCGGTCGCCCAGCAAAATCGCCTGCGACACGAACGGCGACTCGACGGCGCACCGCTCGATAGGCTGCGGGGCGATGTTTTTGCCCCCCGAGGTGACGATGAGGTCCTTCAGGCGGTCGGTGATGGAAAGGAAGCCGCCCGGTTCGAGCCGCCCGATGTCGCCCGTATGGAACCAGCCGCCCTCTGCGATTACCTCGGCCGTCATGTCCGGGCGGTTCCAGTAGCCTTGCATCAGCCCGGGAGTGCGCGCCACGATCTCGCCGCTTTCCTCCAGGCGCAGTTCGACCCCGGGGTACGGCACGCCCACACTGCCGATGCGGATCTGGCCGGGACGGTTGGCCGCCAGCACGGGCGAGGTCTCGGTCAGCCCGTAGCCCTCGTGGATCGGCATCCCGGCGGCGATGAAAAAGCGCGCCACGTCGCCCGGCAGCGGCGCCCCGCCCGAGATGAACGTCCGGATGCGCCCGCCTACCTGCTCGCGCACCTTGGCGTAGACGAGTCGGTCGGCGGCCTTGTGCTGCAACTGGTCCAGCAGGCTCGGCGCCCGCCCGGCCAGGCGCGCATCCACGACGCGCTTGCCCACCCCGACGGCCCACTGCACCACCTGCGCCTTTTTGCCCTTCTGGTTCTGCACCGACTGGTAGATCTTCTCGAACAGGCGCGGCACCGAAACCATCGCGTGCGGCCGGACGTGCTTAAGCGCCTCGGCGGCGGTCTTGACCGACTCGGCGAAGGCAATCGTCGCGCCCTGGTCCCAATAGTAATAGTCCACAGCCCGCTCGAACACATGCGAGACCGGCAGCATCGAGAGCGCGGTATCGCCCGGCGAGAGCGGCAGCGAGCCGTGCTGCCCCGTCGCGGCGACCATGGCCGCAAGGTTGTAGTGCGTCAGGACGACGCCCTTCGGGTGACCCGTGGTGCCGGACGTATATATAATGGTCGCCACGTCCTCCGGAGCCACGGCGCGGGCGCGGGCCTCGAAGTCGGCGCGGCGCCCCGCGTCGAGCAGCCGCCCGCCCGCCGCCACAAGCTCTTCGAACGAGAGCGCATCCATGCCCTCGGCCGGGGCGTCCATGAGGATGATGTGCTCCAGGGCAGGCATTTCGGCGCGCACGCGTTGCAGCTTGTCGTACTGCTCCCGGCTGCTCACCACGGCGACCCGCGCGCCGCAATCGTTGAGGATATAGGCCAGTTGCGCCGGCAGCAGCGTCGGATACAGCGGCGCGTCGATGGCGCCCATGCAAAGCACGGCAAAGTCGGTGATGGTCCACTCCGGCCGGTTCTCCGTGATGACGGCCACCCGGTCGCCGGGGGCTACGCCGAGCACGTCCAGCGACGCCGCCAGCGCCTCCACGCGCTCGCGCACCTCGGCGAAGGTGTAAGCCTGCCAGGAGCCGCCCCGGCGGAACTGCACGGCATCCACGGCGCCGAAGCGCTCGGTCGCGCTGAGAAAAATGGCCGGCAGCGTCTGCCGCTCGAACGGTTGCAGAGGCGTAAAGGAGAAGCCGCTTTCCATAGGAGCCAGCGTTTTGAGGAGTTAGGCGGTAAGCTTCTATATATGTCGCCGAAGGGCGCTCTGTTCTCGGACGCCGAATATAATTCGCGCAGGGCGTTCAGGAACGGCTCAAAGGCCGATGAAGTAGCCCGCCACGCCCGGGCGCGCCTTGAACTCGCCGCGCAGGCGCAATTCTACGCCTTCGAGCACCTGGCTGCCTTCGGTAAGTGTGCCCCGCATCTTCGCGTTGAAACGCCCTGCGATCATCGTGTCGGCGGCCACGTCTATCGTGAGGGCGCCTTCCTCCGACTGAAAAATGCGCGTGATGTCTTTGCGGTAGACGATTGCAAACCGGGTATCGCTGCCCACCGAGTCGATCACGGCCTTTGTCGTCAGCGAGTATTCGCCCGGCCGGGGCAGTCCCGGCTTGCCGTTCGTGATGGCGACGCCTCCCGTAAAGTCGATGGCCTCGTGCAGCCGGATGACCATCATCTGGCGCTTGCCGCTCACGCTTTCGACGAGGCCGAAGCGGGCGCTGCCGGAGAGCGAATCCGACAGGGCGCCGCTGATGACGACCTGATACGGCTTCTTTTTAGCGAGCACGGGCCGCGCCGACGCCGCCGAGTCCTCCGGAGCGGCCGCGCCGTCCTCTTGGGCGGCGCAACCCGCCGCGCACAGGCACAGGGCGAGGCCAAGCGCCGATGCGAGGCGCAGCAGGCGCCGAGAGTCTGGGAAGTATGAAACGGCGCGGGCCATAGCCTGAAAACCGGGGCGGATAGAACGCAGAATTGCAAGAAACAACGCCGGCCCGGACGAGGCCAGAACTGCTACGTTACTCTTGTGGGAAATCAGGCGCAAGGCCTTCTTAGTAAATGAGGCGCCTTTGGCGCCCAAGCGCCTGCCCCGGGAGCGCTGCGCCGGCAGACCGCTTCCGGAGGGCTCCCTAAACTAATAAACCGGCTTTCCCGCCCTCTCGCCCCCAGGGCCGCCGGCTCGGCGCGGGCGTCGCCGGGGCGTCGGCAGACGGCACGGGGTATACAAAAGAAGTCCGGCGACCTTGCGGCCGCCGGACAACGATAGACTGCATTACCAGAATAGACTACAGTCGCAGTAGGCTCAGCGGGCTTGCGCGACGCCGGCGTCCGTGAGCGTCGCGCGGATGTGGCGGCGCACCACCGGCGACTTCTCGAAACGCTCCGAACGGGCCAGGAACTCGATGCCGCGTGCGCTGCCGATGCGGCCGAGCGTCGTGACGGCCATCAGGCGCATGTTGACGTCGTCGCTGTTGCGGTAAATCTTGATGAGATCGACGGTGGCAGCCTCCACATTGGCCTGATCGGCGTACTGAATGGCGAGGCGCATGGCCGCCGCCTGAAGGCCCTTGTGGTCCGAGGCAAGCGCGCGGACGAGGCTGCCGCTGAAGGCTTCCCAGCGGGCGGGGGTCATGTTGTCGGTAGGCTTCACGACCGGCTCCGGAGAGGCGTAAGCGGCGGTGGTGGAGGCGAGGAGGGCGAGAACGATCAGGAGGCGCTTCATATTACATTACCCGGAAATGATGTCTTGGAGGATGTTCGGGAGCTGGTCTGCTGCCTTAACTATCGGAAGTGTACATCAATCCTAAAGCAGGAAAAAGACCTCCGCGCGGCGGAAAAACCGGCCAAAAGTGCGGACTAAGGCCGATTGCAGGAGCCTTATTAATTAAGGAGGTTTTGCCTCCAAAAGCCTTAGCGGCGCGTGTTCATGGCGCATGGCAGCCTCACGTTAAGATTATTTGAAGATTTTTGAAGCCTTAAAGATTAAGCCCCTCTTGCCGAAGGCCGGCTCTACGCGCCCCACTTTCCTGAAAACTCCATGGAGTCGAGCAGCCCGGGCCGTTCGCGGCAACTTTCCATACGCCCTCGAAGTGTCATGCGTTTTTAACCCCGTCGTCCTAAGCGGGGGGATTCCTCCGCCGACCTTTTGCCGATGTTTGCCTCCTCTACGCGAAGCATATCGCCTTTGTTAGGGCTGCTGGTAATTTTTCTTCTCACAACCTTCATATTTTTTGCGCGCCCGACCTCTGCGCAGCCTTCGGCGGCCCCGCAGCTTCCCGAACCGCCCGGCTTCTTCCTCCTCGGCGGCGACGTGCCTCCGGAACTGGCGGAGGCCGTTCCCCGGAAGCCGGTGCTGCTGCAACTGCTCGCCGACAGCCTGGACGCCGCGGGCGTGCCTTTGTTGGACGAGGCCGCCTTCCTGGACGCCCCGGCGTCTCCGGTGCTCTACCTCTCGTTCGCGCAGGAGGGCGAGGCGGCGCAAACGCCCCACCTGATGCTGGAGGTGCAGATGCCCGCCCGGGCCGCGGCCCTTGCCTATGACTATACGGCGGCGTGGGCAGGCCGCGTGGCCGTGCAGGACTACCCCTCGGCGGCGGCGGCGCTCGGCGCGCTCAGCCGCCGCCTGCGCGCCTACCTGCAAACCGCCGACTGCGCCCAACAAACGCCATGACGCCCTCCCCTGCCCGCGTGGCCCTGGAGTCCACCGTAATCGCGCACGGTCTGCCGTACCCCGAGAACCTTGCGACGGCCCGCGCCCTCGAAGCCGTCGTGCGCCGGGAGGGCGCGGAGCCGCAGACCATCGGCATCATAGGCGGCCAGGCGCGCGTCGGCCTGGACAATGCCGACCTGGAGGCGCTTGCCACCCGCAAGGATGTGCGCAAGGTGAGCCTGCGCGACTTGCCGGTCGTCTGCGCCGGCAAAGGCTTCGGCGCTACGACGGTATCGGCTACGGCGTGGCTGGCCGCGCGCGCGGGCATTCGCGTGTTCGCCACCGGCGGCATCGGCGGCGTGCACCGGCACACGGGCCCGGCAGGCGCGCTCGCCGCCGACATCAGCAGCGACCTGACGGCCCTGGCGGGCGTTTCTATCGTGGTCGTGTGTTCGGGCGCGAAGGCCATCCTCGATCTGGCAGCCACGCGCGAGGCGCTCGAAACGCTCGGCGTCACCGTGGTGGGCTACGGCGCCGACGAGATGCCGGCCTTCTACAGTCGCCGCAGCGGCCTGCCTGTGGATGCGCGCTGCGACCGCCCCGAGGAAGTCGCGGCGCTTTTTCGGGCGCAGGAAGCCTTAGGGCTGCGGCGCGCGCTCCTCGTCGCCGTGCCCGTGCCCGCCGAGGCGGAAATCTCTGCCTCCGAGCTGGAGCCTGCCATCGCGGCGGCTCTGGAGGCGGCAACAGCCGAGGGCGTCGGGGCGGAGCGGCTCACGCCGTTCCTGCTGGCCCACTTGCACCGCATCACGGAAGGCCGCTCCCTGGCCGCCAACCTCGCGCTGCTGCGGCAGAACGCCGCCGTGGCCGCCCGGATCGCCTGCGCCCTGGCCGCCTGAACCCTCCGGAGGGCAGAGCCGCAGCAATCGCGGAGGATGGGCTGCCCTCCGGTCAACTTCCACGCCGGGCGGTCGTATGTTTGGATTCACCGTACCCATGCATGCTTCCCCGGCCTATGATCTCTGCCATCCAGCAAGGCTGCCTCGGCAAGCGGTTTTCGCTCGTGCGCAACGGCGAAGTCGTTGCGCAGCTTACCCTATCCACGTTCCGCGACCGCGCCGAACTCGACGAAGGCGGCCGGGAGGCGCGCTTCTTCCGCGACCGCGAGAGCAAAGGCCGCCCGTTCGTGCTCGAAACCGCCGGCGCGCGCATCGCTTCGGCGCGTAAGCCCAGCCTGTTCTGCGAGCGCATCGACCTCGTCATCGGCGAGCGCCCGTGCACCCTCGAAAAGCCGAGCCTGTGGCGCAGAACCTACGTCCTCTACGACGACGGCGCGGAGGTGGGGCGCATTGTCCCGAGAAGCTGGTGGAAGAAAACGGCCGACATCGACCTGCCGGAGAACTGGCCGGTGGCGCTGCAGGCCTTCGTGCTGTGGCTGGTCGTGGTGATGTGGCGCCGCCAGGATGCCGCCCGGGGAGCCTGAAACGCCTGTGCGGGCGCGCTCCGTAACACGGATATTACAGGCGCTGCCTCGGGCCCTTTCCGCGACGGGCCGGCAGGGTGCTATACTCTGAGCGCTCCCGTTCAACCGCGCCGGCGCCGCCGGCCTGCACACTCCAAGCGTTTCCGGTTTGGCCGAGCCCTGGAACTTCGAGCGCGCCGCGATCCCCCGTCGGGGCGGCAACCGGCAAGGCTACCTGCTTGCCGCCTCGCTCGTGGCATTCGTGCTCGTCGTGAAGGTGTTCGTCGTCAGCGTCGTCGGGCACATCACCCCGTATCTGCTTTTTTCCGTCGCCGTGCTCATCGCGACGTGGTACGGCGGGCTCGGCCCCGGGCTGTTCGCGGTGGTCGCTACGACCCTGGCGGCGCTGTTTTTCTTTACCGAGCCGGCCTACACCTTCCACCTGGAGCGCCGCGAGATCCCCGCCCTGCTGTTCTACATCGTCCAGACGCTGCTGATCGTCGCGTTCATGAACGTCATCCACCGGACGCGGCTCAAGCTTCAGGACAGCAACGCCGAACTCAGCGCCGAGCTGAGCGCCCGCCTCGAAGCGCAGCACGCCCTCAAGCAGCTCAACGAAAACCTGGAGCGCCAGGTGGCCGAGCGCACCGAGGCGCTGGAAACCAGCAACCGCGAGCTTCAGGACTTCGCGCACGTAACCAGCCACGACTTGCAGGAGCCGCTGCGCAAAATCCAGAGCTTCGCCGCGCTGCTGCGCGCCGAGCACGCCGCCGCGCTGGACGAAGAAGCGCGTTTTTACCTGGAGCGCATCACCGACGCGTCGGCGCGCATGTCCCAGCTTATCTCCGACATCCTGGCCTTCTCCCGCGTGCTGCACCGCAGCGCGCCCTACCAGAGGCTCGACCTGGACGGGCTGCTGGCGACGGTGCTCGGCGACCTTCAGATGCGCCTGGCTGAAACCGGCGGGCGCGTCGAAGCGGAGCCCTTGCCGGAGCTGGAGGCCGACGCCTCGCAGATGCACCAGCTCCTGCTGAACCTGATCGGCAACGCCCTCAAGTTCCACCGCAAAGGCGAGCCGCCCGTCGTGCGCGTCTCCGGCCGCGTGCAGCCCGCGCCGGCGGCCGGGGCCGCCCCGCTCGTCGAGATCACCGTCCGCGACAACGGCATCGGCTTCGACGACCGCGACGCCGAGCGCATTTTCGCTCCCTTCCGGCGCCTGCACGGGCGGGCCGCCTACGAGGGCACGGGCATCGGGCTGGCGATCTGCCGCCGCATCGCCGAGCGGCACGGCGGGCGGATCAGCGCCGAGGGCCGCCCCGGCGCCGGGGCCGCCTTTACGGTCACGCTGCCGCAGCGGCAAACGCCGCTCGCCGAGCCTTGAGCCCCGCGCGGGGCCTCACTCCACCAACCGGGGCAACCTCGTGCTCGAAAGCCTGACGTTTCTGGCCGCGCTCGGCGCCGCGCTCAACGGCGGCATCTTCTTCGCCTTCTCGACGTTCGTCATGCGCGCCTTGGGGCAGCTTCGCCCGGAGGACGCCTCGCGGGCCATGCAGCGCATCAACGCGGCCGTCCTGAACCCGGCGTTTCTGGCGGCTTTCATCGGCGCGGCGGTCGTGAGCGTGGCCGCCTTTGCCTTGGCCGCCGCCGAGGGCCTGGGAACGTCGTACTGGCACGGGCTGGGCTGCGCCGCCTACCTCGGCGGCTGCATCGGCATCACGGGGGTGCGCAACGTGCCGCTCAACGAGCGCCTGGCCGAGTACAGCCCTGTCGAAGCCGCGCGCCCCGAAGCATGGCGCGCCTACGCCGAGCCGTGGACCCGCTGGAACCACGTCCGCGCGGCGGCGGGGCTTTTGGCGGCGGCCTGCTTCATCCAGGCGCTTCGGTAGGGCCGCCCCTATAGCTTGCCTTTGGCCCCCTTCATGCCCTGAAGGCTGCGCATGCTGAGCAGGTTCGTCTCGTACGAGCGGACGCGGCCGTTCTTGCCCCGATGCCGCTTGAGGGCCCCCTGGATCATCCGGTGCGTCAGCTCGGTGAAATCGACGCCGGTAGGCTGCCAGAGATAAAACGAGAACGAACCGGGGATGGTGTTGATCTCGTTGAAGTAGACCTGCCCCGTGGCCTCGTCGATCATGAAGTCGATGCGGGCCACCCCGCCGCACTCGAACAGTTGGAAGACCCGCACGGCCAGCTCGCGGATCTGCTGCGTCTCGTCCTCGCCGAGCGGCGCCGGGATCATGCGGTCGAGCGAGGCCATGCCGGCGCTGCGCCCCTCGCCGGGCGCCTTGGCCCCGCCCTTGCCGCCGCCGCGCATATACTTCTCCTGAAACGTGAGCAGCGCCGCGCCCGTCGTGCGGACCGGCTCCTCCAGCACGCTCGGGATGGCCTCCTCGGGGTCGCCGAGCACCGAGCAGTTGATCTCGCGCAGGGCCTGGACGGCGTGCTCGACGATCACCTTATCGTCGTAGCGCAGGGCGTCCTCGATGGCGGCGTCGAGCGCGCGGCGGTCGTCGGCCCGGGCGATGCCGATGGAGGAGCCCAGGCGCGCCGGCTTGACGATGACCGGATAGCCCAGGCGCTCCTCGACGCGGTCGAGCCAGCGTTCTTCGTGGCCGGCCCACTGCCCATCCCGGAACCATACAAAATCCACGACGGGCACCTGCTGGTCGCGGCAGACCATTTTGGAAAGCACCTTATCCATGCCGAGGGCCGAGCCGAACACGCTGCTGCCGGTGTACGGCACGTTGAACGTCTCGCAGAGGCCCTGCAAGCTGCCGTTTTCGCCCTCGCCGCCGTGCAGGCCCAGGAACAGCACATCCAGTTCGATGCGGAGCGGCTTGGGCGCAAACAGCCCCCCCGAGGCGCGGCGCTCGGCAAGCGCGAGCGCTCCGGGGCGTCCGCCGGCGTCGAGGGCGACGGGCGTGGCGGCGCTGCGCAGCGCGTCCAGGTCCTGATACGCCTCCAGGTCCAGCAGCCGCTCGCCGGTGTACCAGGCGCCGTCTTTGGCGATGTACACGGGCACGGGCCGGTAGCGGTCCGGGTCCATGGCGTAGGCCGCTTGCAGCGACGAAATGACGGACACCTCGTGTTCGGGCGAGACGCCTCCGAACACGACGCCTACGTTCAACGGGGTCTGGGGCACGGCGTTAGGCTCCTCTGGGTTGCGGCGCGCCCTCGGTTACACCTTTGGCGCAGATAGCCGATTATTCAAGCAGGGCGACTCGGATTGCCGCCAGGATACGTACTTTTGGGCGCCGCCGGGCCCCGGGCAACCAATACACTCTCGTGAAAATAGCCGTCATCTCCGACATACACGCCAACCTGGAGGCGCTCGAAGCGGTGCTCGCCGTGGCCGAGCGTGAAGGGGCCGAGGCGGTTTATTGCCTGGGCGACATTGTCGGCTACGGCCCCGACCCGGCCGCCTGCATCGACCTGGTGCGGCGCTCGTGCGCGCTGACGGTGCGCGGCAACCACGACGAAGCCGTGGCCGACGGCGCCGACCTGGACGTGCTGCCGCCCGAGGGCAAAGCGGCCGCGCTGCACAACCGGGCGCTGCTCTCCGAAGGCGACCTCGAATACCTGCGCACGCTCCCGCTGCTCGGGGAGGCGTACAACTGCACGTTCGCCCACGCCTCGCCGCTGCGCCCGCACAACTGGGAGCGCGTCGAGGATTACCACAACGTGCGCGAGCAGTTCGGAGCCTTCTGGACCTCGGTATGCTTCGTCGGGCACAGCCATACGCCGCTCGTGCTGGCCGACCGCCTGGGCGTGCACCGCGTGCGCAAGGGGCACCGCTACCTCATCAACCCCGGCTCGGTGGGCCAGCCCCGCGACGGCAACCCGGCGGCCTCCTTCGGGCTCTACGACACCGCCGAGATGCACTACGAGGGCGTGCGCGTGCCCTACAACGTCGAGCGCGCCGCCGCCCGCATCATGGAGACGCAACTGCCGCTCCGGCTGGCCGAGCGTCTCATGGCCGGGCTGTAGCCCCGCCCTACTCCTCGGCGCTCGGCGTCCACCGGCCCTTGTTGTAGATGCCCCAGGCGCGCCCGCCCATCTCCCGGCCGACGAACGGCGTGTTGACGCTCTTCGAGCGGATGTGCCGCGCCTCGAACGTCCACCGGGTGTCGGCGTCGAACACGGTGAGGCAGGCCGCCTCGCCGGGCGCGATTTTCGGCTGCGGCAGCCCGAGGATGCGGCGCGGCTCCAGGGTGAGCTTGCGCACGGCTTCGGCCACGCTGAGCACGCCGGGCGCGATCAGCTCGGAGCAGACGAGGCCCCACGCCGTTTCCAGGCCCAGGATGCCGAAGGGGGCCGCCGTGAACTCCACGTCCTTCTCGAAGCCGGCGTGCGGGGCATGGTCCGTGCAGATCACGTCGATCGTGCCGTCGCGCAGGCCCTCTTTGATCGCCTCGACATCGGCCCGGGTGCGCAGCGGCGGGTGCATTTTGGTGTGCGTGCTGTACTGCATCGTCTCCACGGCCTCGTCGGTGAGCGTGAAGTGGTGCGTGCACGCCTCCGTGGTCACGCGCACCCCACGGGCGCGGGCCTGCCGCACCAGGTCTACGGCGCGGGCCGTCGAGATGTGGGCTACGTGCACATGGCCGCCGGTATATTCGGCCAAGAGCACGTCGCGCGCGATCATGACCTCCTCGGACAGGCTCGGGATGCCCGGCACGCCCAGGCGGGTCGCCACCTCGCCCTCGTGCATGTGGCCGTCTTTGTTGAGCGTCAGGTCCTCCTCGTGGTTGATGATCGGCTTGCCGAGCATCGAGCTGTACTCCAGGGCGCGCCGCATGACGCCGGCGCTTTGCACCGGCGCGCCGTCGTCGCTGAAGCCCACCGCCCCGCCGCGCACGAGGTCGGCCATCTCGGTCAGCTCGGCGCCTTTGCGGTCTTTGGTCACGCACGCTATCGGATGCACGTCTACGGGCGTGCCGGCGGCCTGCTCGATGACGAACTCGACGACGCTGCGGCGGTCAAGCGCCGGGTTCGTGTTGGGCATGCACGCGACGGCCGTGAACCCTCCGAAAGCCGCGGCCGCGCAGCCGGAAGCGATGGTTTCCTTGTACTCGTAGCCCGGTTCGCGCAGGTGTACGTGCATGTCCATCCAGCCGGGCGAGAGGAAGCGCCCTGCGCAGTCCACGACGGCCACGCCCTCGGCCTGCACGTCCGCGCCCACCTCGGCGATGACGCCCCCGCGCACCAGGACGTTAGCGCGGCGCGTCTCGCCCGAGGCCGGGTCGAGCAGGGTTCCTCCGGTAAACAGAATGTCTTGAGCCATGAGCGACCGTTCAGATGCAGGGTGCAGGGTGGACCGATACGCCGAGCAGGCGGCGGCCTGCAATATAGCATGACGCGCCGCCCCCTCGGCGCGCGGGGGCGCCTTCGTCTTTCTCTTTAGCATGCAGACAGGGCCGAGTTGCGACGCGACCCTCTGCCGCCTCCAACAGCGCCTTGCCGCCCCTCGGAGGATTGCTCTAATGAATGCTTCGTTTGCTCAGGCCCGGCCGTGTCGCAGAGGCAGCATCCAGCCCTGGGCGATGAGAACGTCGGCTGCAAGGGCGACTTGGCGCCGCGTGAACTTGCGCTTATGCGGGCCCCAGGCATAGATGCATTCCACCAGTTCATCGAGGCCGACCGCCCTCTCACGCCCGGCCGCCCAGTGCACCGTAGCGAGCAGCTCCATCCCAAACGAAGACTCGAAGCCCTCCACCAGCTTACTGACCCGGTTGAACCGCTCCTTCGTATCGGCGCAACCCTCCAGGAAGGCGGCTGCGTCCTCGCGGGCGCCGGGGACCAGGCTGAGCAGCTTGTCCGGCGCATCGCCGCCGTCGTAATACCCGGAGACGAGGTAACCCTCGATGGCGCGGAGCACGTGACGAAGATTCTCCGCGTAGGGGCCATAGGGGGCCTTCGTGTACCTCAGCCGAAGCGGCTCTCCGGCTTCCTGCAGAAAGTACAGCAGCTTGTGCACTTCCAAGAGCGTGACGAGCGGATCCAGCAGCCCTGCCAGATAGCAATCGATCAGCCCGACGAGGGCCGCACGCCCCGGGGTCATCTTCGGCGCTTCGGCGCGGCGAGCCACGGGAGCCTCCGCCGCGTCGCTGTGCGGCTCGTAAACCAGGACATCTACTTCACTGAGATCCTGTAAGACGGCCTCAATTCTGGCGCGGACTTTCTTCCATTCCAGCCCTCCCAGCCCAGCGCCCAACGGAGGCAACGCTACCGACCGGATGCCTCGCTCACGCACTACCGCAACGAGATTCCGCAGCCCCGCCTCGACATCCTCCATGCGGCTTTTCCCGCGCCAGTGACGCTTGGTAGGAAAGTTGATGATATATCGCGGCGGGGCAAGCCGGCCGGTCTCGAAGACAAACATATGGCCGGGTTGAACCTCCTCACGCTTACAGGCCGCCGCATAGGCCTTGAAGTTTTCCGGAAACGCCTGCTTAAATTGCAGCGCTACCCCCCGGCCCATGATGCCTACACAGTTGACAGTGTTGACGAGGGCTTCAGACTCGTCTTGCAGGATGTCCCCCTTTGTAAATTGGATCATGACGGTCGTGCTCAGTAGTACCAGTCCTTGACCACTTCCACCGTTGGACGGTGGGCGTGCGAGGGGATGGCGCCAACAACTCGTTGATACACCTGCGGCTTCAGCACCCCTATGCGCTCTACGAGCTCCCAGGGAAAGCTATGCTCTACCAAGAACTCAGCCTGCTTCGCTTCTTGCTTGCCCTGCCAGCGCCTTGCATAAACCGCCTCCCAGTTAACTTCATCCAGGCGCCCTAAGTCGCACCGGTCCTCGAAATAGCGCGATCCGGCGTTTGAGAGCGTGAAAGCCCACCGGCGGCCTACCCCATCGGCCCAAGCCACTGTCCGATGAAGATCCGCTTCGATGTGAATGATAGGCCCCTGTCCTTCTCTGTACGGTAGATTCGGAGGGTTGCCCTGGTATATCAAGTATAACATTACGGATCGGGGGCAGAAATAGAAAGGCACGCAAGCGCCGACGTGAAGATCGTGATGGCTGGATAGGAGACTATGCAGGCGGCGCTGCTTGATATCCCTCATACCAATTGTCGTCCCGGACGCGGCGCGCCCCCCGATCTCGGCATCAGACCACAGGTGTCCATCGGCGACAATGGAGGGCAGCCGGTCCACATGGCATATGTGGTAAATCTTTATGGATGCAGGAATTTGCATGGCTAACGCCCGCCGCCGCCCCGCCGGCGGTTTCTTTGAGACGCGGCTACAGGTTCTCCCGGACGTAGTCGGTCAGCATCGTAAACAGGTGCAGCCGCGTCAGGCCGCCGTAGATGCCGTGGTTCTTGCCGGGGTAGATCATCATATCGAACTGCTTGTTCGCCCGCTGGAGCGCATCGACCATCTGGAAGGTGTTCTGCACGTGCACGTTGTCGTCCAGGTCGCCGTGCACGATGAGCAGGCGCTGGCGCGGGGCCAGCCGGTCGGCATAGGCCACCGCCGACGAAGCCTGGTACCCTTCCGGGTTGCGCTGCGGCGTGGACATGTACCGCTCGGTATAAATGGTGTCGTAGAGGCGCTGGTCGGTGACCGGGGCCACGCTCATGCCCAGCTTGAACGTCTGCGGCCCGTCGGCGGTCAGCATCGACATGAGCGTCATGAAGCCGCCGTAGCTCCAGCCCCAGATGCCGATGCGCTCCCGGTCTACATAGGGCAGCCCGCCGAAATGTTTGGCCGCCGCGATCTGGTCCTGCGCCTCCAGCACCCCGAGGCGCCGGTAGACGGCCCCCAGAAACTCCTTGCCGCGCCCGCCCGTGCCCCGGTTGTCCACGACGGCCACGATCACGCCCATCTCATCGGCAAGGTAGTAGTGCCACAAGCCCTGCACGCCCATCCAGCCCGTCGTGACCTCCTGCGAGCCCGGCCCGCCGTAGACGTGCATCAGCACCGGGTACCGCTTCGCCGGGTCGAAATCGTGGGGCTTGATCATAAGCGCGTTGAGGGGCGTCCCGTCGGCGCCCGGCACGGTCATGAACTCGGGCGCCGCGAGGTCGTAGGCGCGCAGACGCTCGCGCAGCGCCTCGTTGCTTTCGAGCACCTTTACGGCGCCGCCGTCGGCGCGCCGGAGCGTGGTCACCGGCGGCAAGAGCGGCTCGGCGTACGTGTCGATGAAGTACTTGTAATCGCGCGAGAAGTCGGCGTCGTGCCACCCGGCGCCCTCGGTGAGGCGCACCGGCTTGCCCGGAGCGTTGCCCTTCAGGCTGAACGGGACGCGGTAGATGTGGCGCTGCGTGGAGCCTTCGAGGGTTGCCGTCACGAAGATGCTGCCGGACTTCTCGTCTACGCCGTTCATGTTCGTAACGTCCCAGTCGCCCTGGGTAAGCTGCCGCACCAGCCGCCCCTCGTTGGTATAGAGGTACAGATGGCGCCGCCCGTCGCGCGGACTCAGAAAGAGAAAATGCTTGCCGTCGTTGAGGTACGTCACAAGGCGCGCCTTCAGCTCGGTGAACTGGCTGTCGAGCTCGATCCAGGCGGCGTCGGTCTCGGTCATCACGGTGCGGAGGGCGCCCGTATCCGGCCGGCCGTAGAGCAGTTCGAGGTGGTTCTGGTCGCGGTTCATCCGGAAGAACCATACCTGCGAGGCGCCCTCCTCGCCGGGCGTCCAGCCGAAACGCGGGATGTACTCCAGGCTGTCGCCGCCCGCCTTCCACGTCCCGGCCTCGAAGAAGCGCGTGGCGCCGCTCGCGGCCTCGATCACGCCCAGCCGGATCTCGCTGTTGGCCTCGCCGGCCTTAGGGTAGCGGAACGAAATGGCCTCGGGGTAATGCCCGCGCAGATCCGCCATGAAGAAGTCGCGCGTCTCCGACTCGTCGAGTTGCAGGAACGCGATGTACTTGCCGCCGGGGCTCCAGGCCCAGGCGTCGCGCAGGCCGAACTCTTCCTCGTACACCCAGTCGGTCGTGCCGTTGATGACGCCGCCCTCGCTCCCGTCGCGGGTAAGCTGCCGCTCGGCGCCCGTAGCAAGATCCACGACGAACAGGTTGCGCTCGCGCACGAACCCAACCTGTGTGGCGGCCGGGTTCATCTTGGCGAACATTTGAAAGCCGCGCGCACGGTCGGAGATCGGCTTTACGGCCCCTGAAGCTACGTCGTAAAGGTAATAATAGCCCTTCGTGTTGAAGCGCCACACCGGCTCGGAGTCCGCGAAGAGCAGCACCTTGGCGCCGTCGCGGCTGTACTCGTACGACTCGATTTCGAGCAGGCTGCCCGTGTCCGGGGCCGTGAGCTTTGCGCCGTCGATGAGCACCTTACGCTCGCCGGTCTCCAGGTTGTAGCTCACGAGGTGCGTCCCCCGGTCGTCGGCATCGACGAACGTCACGACCGGTCCGTCGGCGGTCCACTCGCCTCCCGTAAACGGGCGCGGGTAGAACTTGGGCGAGGCGAACAGGTCCTGAAGCGTCAGCCGGGCGCGCTGCGCCTGCGCCGTGGGCGCGGCGGCCGGAAGGGCAAACACGAAAGCGACGATCCAGGCGCGCAGCAGCAGCCGGAGCATAGGGGCGAAACGGGAGGCGGACATAGTTGCTTTTCAGGCGTTGGTGGCACAAGCGCGGCGCATCCCCTACGCAGGGGCGCGCCCTCAAGATAACGCGCCGCCGCCGCCCGGTGTTGCCCGCCCGCATGGAAAGCCTTCCGCCTTCCACGTCGCGCTTCGCCGCGCGCAGCGACCGGCAGACCCTCGCCGCACGAGCGCCCCTGCCGCTGCGCAAATCCCCCCTGCAAGCCCCCGGCCGCACGCCGAAGGTCAGCGCAGCGCGGCCGAGGATAGCCCTTGCGCAGAGCATGCGGCGGCGCGCCCAGTCCCCCCGCGCCGAGGCGGCGCCCGAAAGGCAGGCAAACGCTTCGGCGGCGCAGCGACGATGCGGGGCGCGGGAATTGCAGGCCGCCGGTGGTATCTTCGGGGCAACCACACCCGGAGGCCGCACATGAAGGTGCTCTTTGCCATCGACCTGACGGAACCGCCTTTCCTGACCGATGCCGTGCAGGAACTGGCCCGGCGCATGGGCGCCGAGCTGCTCGTGCTGCACGTCGCCGAGGAGCAGGCCGCCGCCTCGCATCTGCCGTTCGACCCGTTCAGCGGCCTCGCCGGCTACGTCCCGTATGCCGCCTTCGACCCGGACGTGCTGCACCGCATGGACCGCGACGAGGCCCGCGCCTTCGAGGCGTTCCTTACCGAGCGCTTCCGGATGCCCGTAAAGCCTGCCCTGCGCATCGGCCCCGCCGCCGACGTGATTCTGAACGACGCCGACGAGCATGCCGCCGACATTATCGTGGTCGGGCGACGGCCGCATAGCCTCCTGGAGGAGTTCTTTGTCGGCAGCGTCGCCGACGACCTGATCCACCGCTCGGGCCGTCCGATCCTCGTCATGCCGCACCCGATTTCAGCGCGCGGCTAGGCTCCGGTTGCGGTAAGCGGCGGCCCCGGCGTCCAGAAACGCCGTGAACTCCGACTCGGAGGCCATGCCGGTATGGCGCGCCAGCACCGCGCCCGTAGCCGGGTCCACGACGGCGTACGTCGGCAGAGCCACCGTCCCGACGAGTTCGAGCTGGTAGCGCTGGAACGTTTCGCCGCGCTCCAGGCCGTCGGTGTAGAGCCGCAGCAGCGTCAGGTCGGCGAAGCGCCGGGCGACCTCCGCGCGCGGAAACACGTTGGCCTCCATCTGGCGGCAGTTGGTGCACGTATAGCCCGTAAAGTCGATGAACAGCGGGCGCCCCTCGTCGAGGGCGCGGGCCGTCGCCGCTTCCAGGTCGTCCACCACCCACGCTTCTTCGTCGCTCCCGGAGGCGGGCAGCGCGTCCAGGCGCACGAGGCTGATGTCGTCGCCCTGGCGGGGCGGCAGGTACGCATCGAGCATGTTGAGCGGCGCCCCGAACAGTCCGGGCAGCATGTAAAGCGAGAGCCCGAAGAAAAGGACCGCAAACAAGAGGCGCACCACGCCCACGGCCTCGGCGTGCGGCTCGTTTACGAGGCGCAGCTTGCCGATCAGGTACAGGCCGCACAGCGCGAACAGCGCCACCGTGACGGCGATAGCCAGCGGCCGCGAAATCAGGTTCCATCCCCACACCAGGTCGGCGTTCGAGAGAAACTTGATCGCCGCCGCCAGCTCCACGAAGCCAAGCGTCACCTTCACGACGCCCATCCACGCCCCCGAGCGCGGCAGCGAGGTAAGCGCCTTGGGGAAAAGCGCGAAGAAGAAAAACGGCAGGGCGAACGCGGCGCTGAACACCCCCATGCCCAGCACCGGTTGCGCCCACGAGCCCCCCGCCGCCGACGCTAGAAGCGCCCCGACGAACGGCGCCGTGCAGGAGAAGGAAACCAGCGTCAGCGTCAGACCCATGAACAGCACGCCGACGTACCCCGAGCGCTCGTTGCTTTGCCGGTTGGCATAGTTGAGCAGCCCGTTCGGCAGCCGCAGCTCGAAAAGCCCCAGCAGCGAGAACGCAAACACGATGAACACGAGCCCCAGGAACAGGTTCACCCATGGGTTCGCGGCGATGGTCTGCGCCCCCGCCGCCCCCACGATCACCGCCATGAGCACCCCCAGCCCCGTAAACGTGATGACGATGGCGGCGCCGTATACGAGCGCCATGCGCACCGCCTCGGCGCGGTTGTCCGCGTGGCGCGTGAAATAGGACACCGTGAGCGGAATCATCGGGAAGACGCACGGCGTGAGGAGCGCGGCAAAGCCGGCGGCGGCGGCCAGCAGCAGAAACGCCCCCAGCCCGCCGCCCGCAGCGGCCCCGACGGGCGCCCCCGGCGCCGCCGCCGCGTCCTCGGCGGCGGCCAGAGTATCCGGAGCGGGGGGTTGCACGCCGCCGGCGGCCGCCGCGGTATCCGGCGCGGG